>JBBPZW010000001.1:0-5271 GCA_038198475.1 Chthoniobacterales bacterium
AAAGGCACTTATCCTCGGTCAAACCGACGACGCCAAAGGAATGGCCGCGACCTTTCAGGAACTCCTCAAGGAATATCCGAAAAGCGCCGCCGCCGCCCAGGCGCACTACTACATCGGAAAGTCGGCTTTCGAGGCGAAAGATTACGAAACCGCGATCGCGGAGATGAAACAGGCGCGCGAGTTGAACAAGGATCAATACGGCATCCCAGCTGCGCTGCGCATCATGTCCTCCTATTTCTATCTCAAGCAGCGCGATCCGCTTGCCAAAGAGGTGAACAATTTCTATCAGGCTTCACCTCAGGGGCAGGTGCCGGCGGAAATTCTGGAATGGCTCGGACTCGAATTTTACAACGCGAAAGAATATGCGCCCGCCGCCAAATACCTGACCGCCCTGAGCAAGACCGGCAACGTCAGCAGCGTGAAACCGGACTTCTGGTTTTATCTGGGCGACGCGCAGATGAAGCTGAACCAGCCCTCCGACGCGGAGACTTCGCTCCAGAAATTTCTCGAAACCGCGACCGATCCAGCCGCGAAAGCAAAAGCGTTGCTGGCGTTAGGCGAAGCCAAAATCGGTGCGCACAAACCGGACGACGCGCAAAAAATCGCCGAGGAGATTATGAGCCTGCAGCCGGAAGGCCGGGTAAATGCCCAGGCGCGCCTACTTGCCGGCGAGGTTCAAATGGAGCGGGAGAAATTTGAAGACGCGGGCAAAGCCTTCATGAGCGTCGCACTGCTCTACGACGATCCCGAGATAACCCCGCAGGCACTGGCGAAAGCGGCCAGGGCCTACCAAAAAGCCGGCAAAACCGACGAGGCGGAGCGCGCCAGCGCGCAGCTGCACCAGAAATATCCGGATTACGCGGGCGGCCAGGCGCTCTTATTGTAGCGGTGTGCGGCGGATCACACAAAATCGGCCGGCTCAGGCAGGCAACTCCGCCTAACGAAAAGCGATGTAGCGTGCGCTGTTTCAGCGCATCGATCGGGCCAGATTCGCCGGGCGCGTGCTGATCCGCTGGGACAGCGGACGCTACAGACGAACTAATGGCAGCAACGTCTCGATCGGCAACGGCGCGAGAAAATTTTTCGAATCATCGATCTGCCAAACCGGCCGGGCGAGCACCGCGGCGAGAAAACTCAAATCCGGCGTCGCCGCCAATCCCGCTTGCGCGCTCAGGTGCAATTGGGCCAATTGCCTAACGATACGTTCGACATCGTCCCGGCAATTTTTCGTCGAGGTAAAATGCACCGTGCAAAGTCCCGGCGCGGTCGCTTCCACTTCTGGCGCAAGCGTGCCGGCGTGATGGAGGAGGATTTCACCGGCGATTTGCTCTTGGACGAGCGCGCGTGACTTGATGATCAAACTCAAACAACGCGCCAAGCCCTGGCTCGGCGTCATTCCCGCGCTCACCCCGGCCTCGGCCGCGCTCACCGTGAGCTGACAAATGGTCGCCTTTGCTTCTTCGTTCTCAAGGAGCGCGACTGGCTGCCGGTGCAATTCCGGCTCATGGCGCAACGCCGCCTGCAATTCGAAATCGGGCAGATAAAGCGCGGCAAACATTAGCTCGCCTGGGCGAGTTTTGGCTCGCTCCTCCATTTGTTAGGCTGAGCGCGCTGCAGGCGAACGTGGAGCGCGGCCTGCAAATCAGCCGCCTCCCAGTCGAGTTGCGGCAGCGTCCATCGATTCTCTAGTCTCAGTTTCCATTGCGCGCTGCTGATCACGCTCCGCGGAGTAAAAACCAAAAACGCAGTTGGCGCCGGCTCGACCAGGCGTTGCAGCCGATACCAATTGCTCGCCGGAATCTTCTGCAGCTCCCTTACCGGATTGAGGGCGAGATCCAGAATGACGAGAGGGAAATTTCCGTCGCGCAGGAGCAGGTCAGCCGCCGGCAGCGCCTCAGCGGCAGTGCGGCAACGCACCCACAGCAAATGCCGCAACGCGATCTCGCCGATCGATGAAGGATCGAAAGAATCCCGCCCATCGATCAGCGCCAGAAAAGAGCGATCGCGGCAGGCACGTTGCAGGAGCGCAGCGGTGATCGAGGCGCTGCCGGCATTGGGCGCGGCGCTGCTCAATTCTGTGATCGCACCTTTCGTCAGGCCGCCGACCGGCTCCTGATCGAAAATCCCCAATCCGGTGACGAGCCGGTCCCCCGGGGGCAACTGTTCCTGCGGAAAACGCTCCGCGAGAAGCTTGCGAAGATCGATGATGCTGCTCGCAGGCATGCCGGCAGCATGCCACAGGCGTATTATATGTTCAAAGGAACATTTATTAAGAAAAACGCTCTTGTCATTTCGCCGGCGATTGCTTCCGCACCAGCGACGTCATCACACCTTGGATACGCAATTCCCGCGCTGGAATCAGATCCGGGAATTTTGGGTTTTCGGCTTTCAGATACGGCCGGCCACGTTCCTTGACGTAACGTTTCAGCGTCGTCTCGCCGTCGATCAGCGCCGCCACGATGTCGCCGTTTTTCGCTGTCTGCCGATCTTCCAGAATCACGATATCGCCATCCAGGATGTGCGCTCCGATCATCGAATCGCCGCGCACCCGCAGGGCAAAAGTGCGCGCGCTGCGCGAGGCATTGACCGAATCGAGATCGAGCGCGACATGACCCTCGATGTTTTGTTCCGCGAGCGTCGCCATGCCGGCGGGAATTTCGCCGTAGATCGGAATATCGACCACCCGGCTCTGCGGCGCGGCGGTGACCAAAGCACGCGCCTTGCGGGCGTGACGTTGCAGGAAACCTTTCCGCTCCAGCGCGGCGAGGTATTGCATAACCGAAGTCTGGCTCGCAAACCCGAAATGCCCCTGAATTTCGCGCGTGCTCGGAGTGAGACCTTTGGTCCGCTGTTCCGACTGGATGAATTGCAGGACGTTCTTCTGCCCGGGAGTGAGCATGTGAACATATACCGCCCACAGCCGACCGCCGCAACTTGAAATTATTGTTTCCGTTAGGCTGAGCCGGGAGAAGGACGGCAAGTAGGCCCGCATGGGTAGCGCACTCGTCTCGAGTGCTGGTTTCGGCATCTTGCCGAAACAGGCTTTTGGTATTCGTGTGGTTTTAACCCCTGTCGCGGTTGCCGGAGTGAAGTTCGCGACGGTGAGACACCGCCGCCAGCACTCGAGACGAGTGCGCTACCCGGCAAAATCAGCCGTGCCCACTGCGAAGCGGAGCCGCTTCTCTTTTACCTGATCGCGCAACCGGGTGAGATACGAAATGGAATCGTGGAGTTCGACTAACCGGGGGCGATCGTTCCGCCAATCCGCATTGTCGATCTCGCGCAAAGAAATGATCTCATCTGCATAGACCGCGTCCAGTTGTTCGGCGAAAGCCTCCAACTTTCTTTCCAAGCAGGCTTTTTCCCCACTGAGCAAGGCCCGGCTTAAGGCGCTGCTCGCTTCCGCACTTCGCAGTAACCATTTATCGATTTCGCGCAAGAGCGTCCCGGTGTTCCAGAACAACTCCGCGACCGCCGTCGGAACCGGCCGGCCCGCGGTCAACTGGACGCCCTCCAGCGTGAGAAGATGCTGGAGGCGCAACTTCGGATCACTCAGGATACGAAAGGCTTCATTCAATTTCGCGTCCGGCACGGCTGAGCGACTGCGGGCGAAATATTTCTCCTTTAGCTGTTCCGGATCGAGCCAGGGCCGTCGCGCCTCGTCAAGGAGCGCGAAGTAATCGATCATGCCGAGAAGCTTTCGCCGCAGGAACAATGCGCGACCGCGTTCGGGTTCGTGACCTTGAAGCCGCCCTTTTGCAGATCGTCGCTGTAATCCAGAACCGAGCCGCTCACGAAAAGAGCGCTCTTCGGATCCACCACAACGCGGACATTCGAGGATTCAACCATGATGTCGCGGTTGGCCGGACCATCGACCAAATCCATCTTGTATTGCAGCCCGGAACAACCACCGCCGATGACCGCCACCCGCAGCGCACCGTGAGCCCGCCCCTGTTTTTGCAGGAGCGAGGTCAATTTGCGGGAAGCGTCTTCCGTCACTTTGACGAGACGCTCGTTGCCGATCTTGTACTTGATTTCGCCGTTAGGCGCGGGAACTGCGGACACGAGGCAATTTACGCCGCCTCCAGGCAGGTTGCCAGATGGACGCGGGCGATTTCGTCGATCTCCCCCAGGGTGGAGACATGCTGAAATTTCTCGCGCAGCGCCTTGCTCTCAGGCAGGCCCTTGGAATAAGCCATCAACCGCCCGCGCAGTGAGCGCATGGCGACGTCTTCGTTACCACATTCCTCGACCGCCAATTCACAATGGCGCTGGATGAGGGCCCACTTTTCAGCCGGCTCGGGCGGCGGGAGAATTTGCCCGGTCGCGAGGTAATGTTTCGTTTGCGAGAAAATCCACGGGGAGCTCATGGCGGCGCGACCGATCATCGCACCCGCGATGCCGGATTGGGCGCTCCGCTGCGCGACGTCGGCCGCGGTAAAAAGATCGCCGTTCCCAATCACTGGAATCGAGACGGACGCCACCACCTGGGCGATCACATCCCAATCTGCCGCGCCTGAATAGCCCTGGACGCGGGTGCGGCCATGAACCGCGAGGGCGGCGATGCCTAACGACTCCAAGAGCTGCCCCACGCTCACGGCGTTGATCGTCTGGTCGTCCCAGCCGATGCGAATCTTGGCGGTGACGGGCAAGGGCGCCACTGCCCTAACGACCGCCGCGGCCACTTTGCCTAACGTCGGGCAATCCTTGAGCAGGGCGGAGCCGCCATTTTTCGACACCACCTTGTTGACCGGGCAACCGAAGTTGAGATCGATGAAATCGGGCTGCACCCATTCGACCACCTGCCGCGCCGCCTCCGCCATGTGTTCCGCATTGCCGCCGAAAAGTTGGACGCCAACCGGGCGCTCGATCGGATCGAAATCGAGATACCCCCGGGTGCGATGGTTGCGCCGGAAAACGCCCTCGGAAGAAACGAACTCCGTGACAAGAACATCGGCGCCTCGCTCCTTGCAGAGCTGGCGGAAAATCTTGTCCGATACGCCCGCCATCGGCGCGAGGTAGAGCGGGAAGCGCCCGTTGGAAAACCAGGGAAGCATTGTTAGTCCTGTAACGGCACTCGGCGCGCTCCGCAAATTTCGTTCGGTTGCCAAGGTAGCGCGAGCTACTCTTAGCCGTAACGATGCAGTTGGCATCGATTTTGGGGTGGGTTTCATGGGTGTTGGGCAACTGCATTGCAGTTCGGAAATGGGCAGAGAAGCTTGTCCCAGAGCGCTCGCCACCAAGCTCGGTGCTGGAGCGGGAGGCCGAGCT
>JBBPZW010000002.1:0-10885 GCA_038198475.1 Chthoniobacterales bacterium
GCGGATCGATTTGTTTCTCGTTGGTTCGAGGCCAGCCAGCGCCGCCGCCATGGCAGCGATTGTACGCGGCGTGGTTCCACAACATCCGCCGATCAAGCGCGCCCCTTGGGCCGCCATTTCGCGGGCCATTTTCGCGAAGTAATCCGGCGCCGTGTAATAAATGAAACGGCCCTCGTGGTACTTTGGGTAGCCGGCGTTTGGATAAGCCGAGAGTAGGAAATCCAGCGGAGTTCGCTCTAAAAGATGCACCATTGCTTGCGGACCGTTGAGACAATTCACGCCCACAACATCCGCGCCGAGTGCCGTCAACTTGCGAAAAGCTTCGATCAGCGTCAGCCCGGAAGGAAGGCGGCCCTCCTGTTCGCAGGCCAGCGAACAGATAGTCGGTGCCTTCGAGAGCTCCATCTTAGCTGCGAGCGCGACCTTCATTTCGTCATAGTCGAGGAACGTCTCAAAAAAGATCGCGTCCGCGCCGCCATCGAGTAACCCTATGACCTGTTCCCGAAACACCGCCCGGCGATCAATGCCGCGTGTCTCGGCTTCATCGGCACTGATCCCAAGTGGACCGACGCTGCCGGCAACAAATACATCTTTCCCTTGCGCAGCCTCACGCGCGAGTCGTGCCGCAGCCGAGTTGATTTCCTGCGTTCGCTCACCGAAACCGAAACGGTCGAGGCGCACCCGGTTGGCGCCGAACGTGTTTGTCTCGATAACGCGCGCTCCGGCCGCCACGTAGTCTTGATGGACTTTAAGCACACGCTCCGGCTCGCTGAGACACAGTTCCTCGAGGCATCGCTCCAAGGGAATCCCGTCGTCGAGCAACATCGTGCCCATCGCACCGTCGCCGCAGACAAGGCGACTCTGGAGTTCGTCGAGGAGATCCACCCTTTTATGCGCTTAACGTCACGGCCCCTTCCCGTCAATCAGTCGCAGCGCACGGGCCACTGGTAGCAACGGCTGCGTCTAAGAATCGACCCGGCCTAACGAGCGAGAATGACTTCTTTCTTGTTCCAGGAATGCTTCTCGCCGCAGTGCACACAGGCCACGGTTCCAGGCTTAAGCTTGGCAGAGGCAAAGACATCCTCTTCAATCACCACTCCGGTCACATTCAGCTTTTTCGTTACCGGACATCGCACCAGAATTCGCTTGATCACTCCGTGAATATCTCACATCGGTCGCCAAAAGCTTGCTTAAACTTGGCCGCTGCCCGCAACCAAGCCAGCCCCTCCTGGCATGGCAACACTCACCGAACATCTTTCGGCCGCGGAATGTGCAGGAATAATCGCCAAAAAGCAGCCAACAACTTCCGATAAGTTCCAGCAATCCTTTCGCGTCGACGAAGAACGTCTTTTTCTCAGATCAGCTTTCCGGCGTTATTAACAGCCCTTCATGGCGCCCCTTTCATAGGAAAAAGTCGCGGGCACCGGCAGTTATTCAGACGCTGATGATTAAGATACTTAAAATGTTTTTTGAAATTTAATCATCAGAGCTGTGCACAACTAAAAAGCACCGCTTTCTTTTCTGATCATACGCGTGGAATATGCGCCACGCCCGGACCCTCTGACCAGACGACCACCAGAGATTGGCCGCTTTTTGGATAACGTCCAGCGAGCCCACCGCAAGCGATGCCTTAACACCTATGTCGAGCAAAATGGTCTTGGAACAGCCCGCAGTCTCGATCTCGCCTGTAGCCTCAACTCCAACCTCTCGCTCGCCTCGAAAACATGAGGGCACGGAAAGCCTCTTTGAACAGGTCCCGTGGCTCTATGTGTTTTGCCGTGAAAATCTTTTTCGCGACGACACGGATCGCATTTGTCGCGCGCTTTGGCCAACCGGATCGCCAGCTCCGGGCACTAGTTTGATCGAACTCGGCTGTGGTCCCGGCTTTTACTCTTGCCGCCTGGCTCAACGCCATGCGCACCTTTCTGTCATCGGCGTCGACCGCTCCGAAAGACAGCTCGGCTGGGCCCGGCAGCGCGCCCGCAAGATGCGCTTGGAAAACTGTCGCTTTGAGCGCGTAAACGTTCTTGATATTCCCTATCCGGAGGCCCGATTCGACACTCTAATAGCGGCTCGGCTCTTCACCGTCCTGGAGGAACGTGAGCGCGCCTTAGCCGAAATGCACCGTGTCTTGCAACCCGGCGGGCGCTGTGTGATTGCCGAACCACGCCATTCTTTTCGCGCTTCCATTCCCTTGGTCGCGATGTGGATCGCGGCTCGCGCCACGCATTTCGGAAACGGCTATCGCGAACCGCGCAAGGCCCACGTCATGACCTTCGAAGATTTCGCCTGCCTCTGTGCGAGACCGCCCTGGAAAAAGTGTGAGTGTTGGCGGGACACGCGCTATCAGTACGCACTTTGCGAAAAGGCATGAGGAGCGGACTCCGGGTTCTTCGCCCTAACGAATCCGACCCGACGAGCGCAAATCGCTGTGCCCTCGCCATAATGACAAAGGCGCCTCGTGCCGGCCACGTAAAGACGCGGCTGGCACCACCTCTGAGCCCGGAAGAAGCAGCCACGCTCAACATTTCCTTCCTCCGTGACCTCGCGAGGTCTATCGATCAAGCCGGAGCCGGCGCGCGAGGAATCGGCTGTTACACGCCAGTCGGCGCAGAAGAAGCTTATGACGATATTCTGCCCGACCACTTCCAGCTCATCGCCCAGCGCGACGGCGATTTTGGGCATCGCCTCGTGGGCGCGATTGAGGATTTGTTCTCGGTCGGTTTCGGCGCTGTCTGCCTGATCAATTCCGATAGCCCGACGGCGCCATCCTCGGTCTTTGCCGAAGCGGTCCGAATCCTCGCTTCGCCTAACGACAAACTGGTGCTCGGACCTTCAGAGGACGGAGGCTACTATTTGATTGGAATGAAAACTCTCCATCCCAGACTCTTCGAAGGGATCGATTGGAGTACCGATCAGGTACTGGCGCAAACCCGGGCCCGCGCCACCGAGATCGGTCTTGAAGTCCACCTGCTCCCGCCCTGCTACGACGTGGATGACCGGATTATGCTCCAGAGGCTCTGCGAGGATTTGTTCGGCCCTAACGAATCCGAAAATATCGAAATTGCACCGGCCACGCGAGCCTTTCTTCGTGAAATTGTGGACCGCGAAGGCCGCGAGCGGATTTGGCCGACACTGGTCGACCGACCTGCGCAATGAAGCGCGCTCTTGTTACCGGCGGCGCCGGACTGATCGGATCGCATCTCGCCGATTTGCTCCGCCGCGAAGGCTGGCGAGTTCGGGTGCTCGATAATCTTGAACCGCAAACCCATCGGCACGGCCGACCATCCTGGGTCGATAATGATCATGATTTCGTGCAGGGCGATCTGCGAGATCGAGACACGATCTCAGCCGCGCTGGCCGGCGTCGATATCGTCTTTCATCAAGCCGCCTACGGCGGCTACATGCCGGAAATTGCGAAATACGTTGACGTCAACAGCCTCGGGACGGCGCGGATGCTGGAAGTGATTCGCGAAGAAAATTTGCCGATCAAAAAATTCATCGTCGCCTCTTCGCAGGCGGTTTACAGCGAGGGGGCCGCGACTTGTCCGGAGCACGGCCTCGTTTTCCCACCGGTGCGTCCTGTCGAGCAGCTGCGGCAGGGCGATTGGCAAGTCCATTGCCCCATTTGCCAGGGTGTGACGACGAGCGCGCCGACCCCGGAAAACGCGCCAATCGGCGGCGAGACCGTTTATGGCCTAACGAAAGTCGACCAGGAAAAACTCGTTCTCCTCTGGGGCAAGCAAATGGGCATCCCGACCGTCGCACTCCGCTACTCCTGCACTTACGGACCGCGCCAGTCGATCTTCAACCCCTACACCGGCGTGATTGCGATCTTCTGCACCCGGCTGCTGAACGACCTGCCGCCCATTCTTTATGAGGACGGAAACCAAACGCGCGATTTTTCCTTCGTGGAAGACATCGCGCGCGCGAATCTCCTCGCCGCGGAGAACGACGCGCTCGACGGCCTGCCGGTCAATGTTGGGAGCGGCCTTGGCGTTCCTATCCGGGAAGTGGCGGCGCAAATTTCCGACGCGCTTGGCATTCAGATCGCGCCCGAAACGAATGGCGAATTTCGCCCCGGCGAAATGCGTCACCTCACGAGCGGCACCGAGCGCATTCGTGCCGCGGGCTATCAGCCGCAGGTCGATCTCGCCTCCGGGATCGGGCGTTACCTTGATTGGATCCGCGAGCAGAAAGACGTGCGCGATTACTTCAGCGAGGCCGCTGAAATCCTGCGGAACAAAGGGATCGTGCATCGCATCGGGCGTTCGTGAAACCGCGCCTTTCGGTCATCATCCCGGCGCTGAATGAGGAGGAGCCGATCGGTGCCGTGGTCCGCGCCTGCCTAACGACCGGCCTGCCGGATGAAGTCATCGTGGTCGATAATGGCAGCACCGATGCCACGGCCGCGCGGGCCGAGGAGGCGGGTGCGCGCGTCGTGAGCGCGCCGCGTGGCTATGGCCGGGCCTGCGCGACCGGCGTCGCCGCGGCCGATTCCGCGTCCGAGATTCTGGTCTTTCTCGACGGTGACGGGAGCGATTGCCCGGAATTGATGGACCGACTCGCTGGTCCAATCACGCGCGGCGAAGCCGATTTTGTAATCGGCTCGCGGATACGCGGCGAGCGCGAACCAGGGAGCATGAATTTCCAGCAGATCTTCGCCGGCCGCGCCGCCGGTTTCCTGATCAGGCTATTATACGGCGTTTCCTTCACCGACATGTGCCCTTTCCGCGCCATCCGGCGGCAAGCACTCGATCGTCTTGGGATGCGGGAAGAAACGTACGGCTGGAATCTCGAGATGCAGATGCGAGCTGCGCGGGCGGGATTGCGTATCCTGGAGGTTCCGGTCAACCACCGTTGCCGGACGGGCGGCGAATCAAAGGTCTCGGGCTCACTCCGCGGGACCTTTCTCGCCGCTATGCGGATTCTCGCGACATTTTTGCGTGTCGCGCGCGAGCCGCGGCGACGAAGTCATTCGGAATAAGCGGCCGAGGCGGCGCCTCTCTTTTTCATGAACAAAGCGCCAAGCAGATGGAAATTGGCCGGCGCCGGACTTTTCGCCGGGGCGATCGCCGGCATTGTCATGACCGTCGTCATGCTGCTTCTCGCCTGGCTTCTTGGCGTGGCGACGCCCGTTGCCATTATTGGTGATCGTCTCTCGGTTTTCATAAAGCCCGGGCCTTTCCTTGCCCTGATGGGTCGCGTCGGTGGCTACAACCACCTCAAGCAACTGGGAGTCGGAGCGACGATTGCCGGTCAGATTCTGGTCGGAGGGTTAGGCGGATTGATTTACGGCCTAACGATAAGCGGTCGCAAACGCGTTTCTTCCTGGGCAACGTTAGGCGTCTTTTTCATCCTTCCTCTGCTCGCTTCATTCGCGCTGCTCTGGCCGGTTCTCGGAACAAGTTACCAAGGCTGGCCGATCCGACCGGCGGCTTTCATCACCATCGTCGGGTTGGCTCTCGCCTTCCTCGCGTTCGAGCGCACGCTCGTTCTCGGGTTTCGTTTTCTCAGCGCGCCGCGCTCCACGCCTAACGATCTCGAATATTCGCCAGCTATCGGGCGTCGCGCCGTGCTGCTTGGAGGCCTCGGATTGCTCGTGGCTGGCGGCGGCGCCGGAATTTTGCGCCGGCTCTTCCAGGTGGCGAGCTTCAGTTACGACGGCATGCAATACCGCGGCCCGGGAGTCGAAGCGATTACGCCTAACGACAAGTTCTATTGCGTGACGAAGAATGTGGTCGATCCGCGCGTCGCCGAATCGATCTGGCGACTTGAAGTCACAGGTCTTGTGCAAAATCGCCAGACCTACGATTTCACGCGACTCAAATCGCTCCCCGCCGTCGAGCAGGAGACGACCCTGATGTGTATCAGCAATGGACTCGGCGCTGGTCTGATGAGCAACGCGAAGTGGCGCGGCGTTCCGCTCCACACCTTGCTGAAAAGCGCCGGACCGCTCCCGGCTGCGGCCAAGGTGCGTCTGCATGGAGTGGACAATTACACGGACACTTTTCCCCTAACGAAAGCAATGGATCCCACGACGCTCGTCGCCTACGAAATGAATGGCGAACGGCTGCCCGACCGCCACGGCTTTCCGGCGCGGATCGTCGTGCCAGGATATTTCGGGGAAAAAAACGTCAAGTGGCTGACGCGGATCGAGCTGACCGGCGCGGACGCCGAAGGCTTTTATGAAAAGCAAGGCTGGGGCCCGAATTTTGTCATCCCGACCCGGTCGCGCTTCGATCAGCCAGACGACTTTGCCTGGTTCAGGCTCGCGAACACTCGAAGCGGAGTCCCGCTCAAAGGCGTGGCTTTCGCCGGCGATCGCGGCGTCTCGCGCGTCGAGGTTAGCCTCGATGATGAGCAGACCTGGCAGGAGGCGAAGATTGATTATCCGGGGACGAAACTGACCTGGGTGCTTTGGAGTTTCGATTGGAATCCGACCGAGGCGGGTGAAAACAAGCTGGCGGTGCGCGCGACCGATGGCACCGGCGCGGTGCAAACCTTCGAAAAGGATCGGAGCCCTTTCTCCGGCACGACCGGGTTGCACAAAATCACGGTTTACCTCGCGGCCTAACGACTACTTTTGACACTGCGGGCACCAGGCCGTGGTGCGGCCCCCGATGGTCGCCCGGCGCAGCGTCGTTCCGTGCCGCGGGCACTTTCCGCCAAGCTTCCACCGCTCATGCAGCAACCAGCCCTTCGGTGGATCGGAATTGTCGCGGCCGATGGTGCGGAGTGAAGCACGCGAGACGAAGCGCACGCTTCGCCTAAGATCGTTCATCTTTTCCGCGCTGAGCGCACCGGCCTTGCGCCGCGGCGCAATGTGCGCGCGCCAAAGAATCTCGTCGGCCATCCAGTTGCCGATTCCGGGAAATCCGCTTTGTAGAAGAAGGACAGCCTTGACGGGTGCTCGGGCGTGTCGCCTAACGAAATCGCTCATCGTTTTCCGACTAAACTGCGCGGAATGAATTTCCGGTCCGCCCGTCGCCCACCATGCTGGCGCCTCTTTTCCGTGATGAAAACGGACCCGGCCAAACTGCCGCGCGTCGCGGAAGACGAGCGCCTGTTTCGCCTGCTGCAGGACAAGATGATCATGTTTGCCGGCGTGAAAGCCGGGCTCTTCCGTGCGAAGGTTGCCGCTCATCCCGAGGTGAATCCCGAGCCAGTTGTCCCCGGAAAAGATGAACAGCATCTGTTTTCCCCGGGCGTGCGAGCGCAGCAGTTTTTGCCTAACGAAATGGCGTTTGAGGGCGCGGACGTCGCTGCCGCGGAAGATTCGTTTCTCGCCATGCAACTGCACGGCGACAATCTTCTGACCGAGGCCCGGGTCCCAGCGTTTGCGAAAATATTCTACCTCGGCGAGCTCCGGCATCTCTCTGGAATCGGCAGTGCCTGGCCTGCCACTCGTGGCTGGAGCTTCTCCTCGCCCCAACTCGAGACCGGCCGGCTAGCGTTGCGCTTCCGAACCGAAAAGCTTCACCAGTTTATTGTAAAGACCCAGGAGCAGAATCGTCGGCGCCCAATGGCCCACAAAGTGTGACTGGTCCCGTTGGCCGGAAAGGCGGAGGCCGAGTGAGAGCGCGATCGAACCGAGGGCGAGCCAAAGAAAAGTGTCGGAAGGAAGCTTGCTTGTCTGCCGCTCGATTGCTTTCGCCACCGGGCCCTCGCCGTGGTGAATCCCTGTGTAATCCGTTCTGACGGTTGTCGTGTTCATGTCAGTGCTTTCGTCACGGAGCGGCTGGCAGACGCTATTTTCTTTAAGGGGCGAGCCAGCGCGGTTGATCTGAAACTCCTTGCGGCGTCCCGCGATTAGATCGCCTCTGGGCTCCATGCTACCCTTGGCGCGCATGGAGAAGGTCATCATCGTCGGAAGTGGTTGCGCGGGGCTGACGGCCGCAATTTATGCCGCGCGCGCAAATCTCAGCCCGCTCGTGCTCGAAGGCGGACAGCCGGGCGGCCAGCTCTCGACCACCACGCTGGTGGAAAATTTCCCCGGCTTTCCCGAGGGGATCGACGGCCCGCAACTGGTCATGAACATGCACAAGCAGGCGGAGAATTTCGGTGCGCGCTTCTCCTATGCGGAGACGACTGGCCTGGAGTTGGGCGACGGGCACATCCGGTTGCAAGTGGACGACGAATGGCTCGACACCCAGGCGCTCATCATCGCGAGCGGCGCCTCCGCGCGCTGGCTCGGACTGGAGAACGAAGAAAAACTGATCGGCCACGGCCTGACGAGTTGCGCGACGTGTGACGGCGCCTTTTATCGCAATGTTCCGGTCTGTGTTGTCGGCGGCGGAGATTCGGCGGCCGAAGAAGCGCTCTTCCTCACCCGTTTTGCCTCGAAGGTTTACCTGATTCACCGGCGCGATAAATTGCGCGCCTCGCCAATCATGGCCGACCGCGTTCTGGGGTGTGAAAAGATCGAGCCGATCTGGAACACCGCAGTGGTGAAATACATTCCGGATGAAAAGGGCGAGATGACGGCGGTCGGGCTGCGCAACGTCATGACCAGGGAAGAGAATATTTTACCGGTCGCCTGCGTTTTCGTCGCCATCGGGCACGACCCAAATACGAAGGCTTTTGCGGGCCAACTCGAAACGGATCCCGATGGTTATCTGATCGCCAAACATCTGGCCGAGAGTAAGCACCCCGGAATTTTTATCGCGGGCGACGTGGCCGACCGCATTTACCGCCAGGCCATCACCGCGGCGGGCTCCGGTTGCGCGGCCGCGATCGAGGCCGAGAAATATCTTAGCTCGCTCGAAAAATAGCGGGCAATGTGGGAGGGGCCTTTGCGCCCCGATCGAACCACGGTAACGCATCCCATCGGGACACAAAGGCCCCTCCCACATTCTGAAGCTTTGCGACTTGACGCAGTTTTACTCTCCGCTTAGCGGCGGGGTGAAGCGTTACGTGCTCGAAAAGATCCGCTACATTCAGGCGCAGACCGAGGACGAACATGTGCTCGTTATTCCGGGCGCGAAAACCGAAATGGTCGAGACGGAGCGCTCACGGATCTACTCGATCCGCTCGCCTTTGCTATCCCGGACCTCACGTTACCGCGCCCTCCTCAATCTCCGCGCCATCGAGGAAATCCTGGAGCGCGAGCAACCGCATCTCATCGAATCGGGCGATCCTTATCAGGTGG
This sequence comes from Chthoniobacterales bacterium, assembly GCA_038198475.1. Classification (GTDB taxonomy): domain Bacteria; phylum Verrucomicrobiota; class Verrucomicrobiia; order Chthoniobacterales; family UBA10450; genus Palsa-1392. Next base: position 9,152 of record JBBPZW010000002.1, read on the forward strand.
CGTGGAAGGCGATTGCTTCGGGATCCGCGCTTCGCATCCCGGTCGTCGGGTTTTATCATTCGCATTTTCCGGAGGCTTACCTGCGCACGACTTCGCGCTTCCTCGGGAGGACGGCGACGGAGTTCGTGATGGATCTCGCGCGGCGCTATGTGCGCCAGATCTACAACCAATTCGAGGCCACGCTCGTTCCTTCGGCCCGGCTCGGGAGCTTGTTACAGGCTTGGGGGGTGAAAAATGTGCACGCGGTCGACCTTGGGGTGGATACCGAGATTTTTCGCCCGGAACCTCCAGATGCAGCGGAGACTCGTTCCTCGTTAGGCATTTCCCCGGATCGGTGCCTGCTGCTTTACGTCGGACGGCTGGCTCAGGAGAAAAATACCCAGACTCTGCTGGCCGCGTTTGAATTGCTCGTCAGGCGAGAGCCGGATCGTTACCACCTTTTGATCGTGGGCGACGGCTTGCAACGCGCCGCCCTCCGCGAGCTGCAGACGCGCGTCGGGCACGTGACCTGGCGCCAATATTGCACCGACTCCGAGGTGCTTGCGCGATTCTACCGCGCGGCCGAGTTGCTGGTGCACCCCGGGGTGCAGGAGACGTTTGGGTTGACCGCTCTCGAGAGCCAGGCTTGCGGAACGCCGGTTGTCGGGATCCGAGGCAGCTATATGGATCGGATCATCTTCGGTGGTCAGGAACATTGGGCGGCCGAGAACTCCGTCGAGGCTTTGGCGGACGCGATTGCCGCGGCCACCCATGGCGGCGGACTGCAAAAGGCGGGAGTGATCGGGGCCAAAGAGGTCCGCGAACACTATGCCTGGCCGACGGTGTTCAAGAAGTTGTTCCGTCTTTACGATGAGGTGCGAGTGGCTTACCACCCTGGCTAAGAGCGACTCGGAACGCGGCCGAGCGACGGGGCCTTGCGGGAAGACACCGACACGTTAACCTGCGACCAGATGAAAGCGGAACGCGCCTATACAATTCGCGGCTATCGATCCTCGGATCGCGCCGCGGTGCGGGAGTTGTGTTGCCGCACTGGCTTTTTGGGCGAACCGATCGATCCGGTCTACGAGGATCGCGAGCTTTTCGCCGATTTCCTCACGACTTATTACACCGACCATGAACCGGAGTCGTCCTTTGTCATCGAGATCGAGGGGGAGTTAAAAGGCTACCTGCTCGGCTCGCGCAAGCCGCTGCTCAATCAGCTTTATTCCTTCCAACAGAACATCGTGCTCTTCGTGCGTTCGCTGCTGCGCTATCCGCGCTACAACCCGCGCTCGAAACGCTTCATTCGCTGGATGATTATGAACGGTTGGCGCGAAGTGCCGGCAGCCCCTGCGCGGACGCCGCATTTTCACATCAACCTGCTCCCGGAAGCGCGCAAGATCTCGACCACCCGCGCGCTCATGAGTGCTTACCTCGGCTACCTCTATCGATGCGGAGAGAAGCGGGTTTACGGCCAGATCGTGACCTTCGAAAGCCGGCGCGGTGAAAAGATGTTCGAGCGTTACGGCTTCCGGGTGATGAACCGGGCGGAGATCACCAAGTATCGCGCCTATTATCCGGAGTCGGTCTACCTCAGCACGGTGATCAAGAATCTCGAGACGGCAGAGCCGCTCTCCGCCTACTCCAACTCGCCGGTCTGAACCGGCAGACTTGTCTCCCGCGCGCGGCGCGCTACCTTGGCGGGCCCCAAAATGCCGGCATAGCTCAGTTGGTAGAGCAGCTGATTTGTAATCA
>JBBPZW010000003.1:0-6875 GCA_038198475.1 Chthoniobacterales bacterium
AACCAGCTCCTGCGCATCGCGGAAGAACTGGGTGACAAGGCGGTCTACGGAGGTAAGATGCGCTAGTGGACGGGACGGGTTACGGCGAGTTAAGGGCGCGACGCGAAGCCACCATCTGGCAACAGATGAACCATATCCTGCGCGTGCTTCTTTTCATTGCCGTCTGGCTGCTCATCATCAGTTTTTTCCTGCCGCCCTACAAGAAGCTGCAGCAAAACCGCGCGGAGATGGAGCAACTTCAGGCGCAGTTGAACGAGCAACAAACGCTGCTCGTCCGGCAGACGAAACAGGTCGCGCTTTTGAAAACCGATCCGACTTGCCTGGAAACGATCGCGCGCGATAACCTCGAGTTGATGAAGGAAGGCGAAACCATCTTCCGCCTCGAAACGCGTCGTCCGGCACCGGTCGCGCGATCGCAGCCTTAGGGTAGCGCAAGCTTCCAGCTTGCGGTTCGTTAGGCTGCAAGCTGGAAGCTCGCGCTACCTTCCGGGCGATGGCCGCGGCGCAGGCGGAGGCGGATTCAGCTCCTGCTCCATCTTGCGCAGCAGCCCGATAGCCGGCGCATCCGGCGCGAGTCGCGACACGTTTCGGATCAGCTTGAGGGCCGCCTTCTTGTTTCCGGTCTCGGTTAGCGTGTCTGCTTGCTCCACAATCGTGCGCAAAATGTCGTTAGGCTCTTTGTAAAGTGAGCGCGCCTGGTGAAGATCGCTGAGCGCGGAAGAAAAATGTCGATCCTCTTTTTCTTGCAAGGCAAGATCTTCCATCATCGGCCCGTTCTGCGCGCGAGCCGCCGCCTTGTGTGCCGCAGACAGATAGTTAGCTCCTCCGCCATTCTTCAGTGCGAAATCATGATAGCTCCGCCAGCCGCTCTGCGGTGCTTTGTCGCGCTTTATGTCGATTTGGAGCCAGGAAGCGTAGGGCCGGTAAAGCGGGTCGCCGACGGCGACATTCATCCAGGAGATGACGCGCTGCGACATGTAGGCGCTCTCCGCGAAAGTGAAACCGTGCAGCAGCCGGTCGTTGAAAATGTCAAGATGCGCGGTGAGCTGGAGATACGGCTCGTAAACGTTGCCTAACGAGGCGGCCGCGCCTTTGCTCAGGAGAGGCGCCACCCAGTTGGCGGTGGGCGAACGCAGGGTGTTGGCGCTGAAGGAATGAATGTGGACCGCGACCGCGCCGGGTGTGAAGGCAAATCCCTGGTCGGTGAACGGACCGGTCACCCCCCCGGCGTACCAACCGTAGTAGAGGGCGCAATCGTTCATCGGGAATCCGGCCGGAAAAAGTGCGGAATCGGTATTGTAAACCGTTGGAATACCCACCTGCCGAAGGTCCCTGACCACGCTCTTTAGCCATTGATCGCCGTCGGCCAGGCCGCCTGACGTGTTGTTTGCGCCATCCACGTAGGCGCGTCCCCAGAGTCCCGATTTTTCCGCCGCGATACCGTCACTGATCATTCGCCTAACGATCTCCGGAGTCGGTGCGTCGAGCCGGCAGACGAGCATGATCGGCATCCCCTCGAGCTCGAGGATCGGGCGGAAGCTCTGGAAATACGGATTGTTTGCCGGGCCAGAGATTTGGCGCGAGAAAAATGCCAGCGCCGCCAGTTCCGAATCGACCGACGCGTTGTTTTGATCGGTCTGTTGGTTGGCCTCTTTTTCGTCGCCGGGATACTCGGTCGTCGCACGGATTTTCAACGGCATGCCGCGAATCAGGGCGACGAAGCGAATACCGTTCGAGCGGACCGCTGGCGGGTCTTTCTGGTCGGGCCGCAGCGTCCACCAATTGCGGTCGCTGAAGGTTTTGCGGAGTGGTTCCGCAATCGCCGTGTCGTATTCCTCGCGGCTGATTTCTTCTTCTGTCGAGCATTCGAGGCCGACGAGGTGATCGTCGGGGATCTGTCGCGCCGTGGCGTAAAAAGAGGCGAGCGCGATCGCGTCGGGCGCGCTGCGATTGTAGACCACGATAGTCGCCTTCGCGGGATCGGCTGCGCCCTCCGTCGGGCGGACATTTCCGCCTAACGACAAGACAATAAGCAGGCCAAGCAACCGCTTCATGCGGTGAGATCGACCTTGAGGCCGTCGTAGGCGAGCCCGACATTTTCCGGCAAATTGCTCTCTGCGCTTTGCGGCAGCTCGTGACAGATGTGGGTGAAAAGAGTCCGGCCCGGTTGAACGCGGTCCGCCACCTCGAGAGCCTGCGCGATGGTGAGATGCGTGGGATGCGGTTTCTCGCGCAGGGCATCGATCACGAGCAACTGCACGCCCTCGATCGTGCGCGCGATTTCATCCGGGACAGCGCTGCAGTCGCTCAGGTAGGCGAGTAGTTTCACACCCTGACGGACGAAGAGATAGCCATAAGTGTCGGAGCTGCCATGCGGCACGGGGAGGGGAGTAACGTTGGTCGCGCCTAACGAAAATGGTCCACTCACAACGTGCGACTCCGGTTTCAAATAGCCGGGCCAGGGGCTCGGATTTTTGAAAGCAAATTCATAAACGCGTGCCAGGTCAGCCATCGTTTCGGCCGAGGCGTAGACCGGCATGACGCCGCCGCGCGGGGCGGCGAACCGCCGCAGATCATCAAAACCCATGACATGGTCGGTGTGGGAATGCGTCATGATGACGGCGTCCACCTGCCAGATATTTTCGCGGAGGCATTGGGTGCGGAAATCAGTCCCGGTGTCGACGACATACGAGCCCTCGGCCGTTTCGAGGTAAATCGATGCGCGAGTGCGATTGTCGCGCGGATCGGTCGAACGACAGACGGCGCAGTCGCAGCGGATCATCGGCACGCCCTGCGATGTGCCGGTGCCGAGAAAGTTCAGGCGGAGCGCTGTAGCCGGGAGCGAGGACGCGGGCGATTGAGGATTTTCGGACTTCAGAGTGCGCAAGTTTCATCTGGCAAACCTTCGCTCTCAACTGTCAACTTCTCCCGATGCCGGTGGTGCTCAGTTTGCTCCGAATCAAAAACCTCGCGCTGGTCGAGGATCTGGAATGGGAATTGGCCCCTGGCTTTACCGCTATCACCGGCGAGACGGGGGCTGGGAAATCGATCATCATCGGCGCGCTCAAGCTCCTCCTCGGCGAGCGGGCGGATAAATCGCTCATCCGCACCGGCGCCGAGACCTGCACGGTGGAGGCCGTTTTCGCGGGGGACGATTTCGCGGAACTGAATCCGCGGCTCGAAGAATCGGGCGTGGAACTCTGCGAAGGCGAGCTGATTGTGAAACGCACGTTTTCGTTAGGCGGAAATAGCCGTCACTTCGTCAACGGTTCCCCGGCCACGCTCGCCCTCCTCAAGGCAATCGGTGACGAGCTGGTCGACCTGCACGGCCCGCACGACCACCAATCGCTCCTCGCCCCGGAACGGCAACTCGCCCTGCTCGACGGCTTTGCGCACGCGGAGGCCACCCTGAATCAGTATCAAGAAGCTTTTCGCCGCTGGCAGTCGTTGCTGGCGGAGGAGGAAACCCTGAGCGGCGCTGAGGCGGTGCGGGAACAGGAGATCGAGCTGCTGCGCCACCAGATCCAGGAAATTGTGGCGGCGCGTCTCGAGCCTAACGAGGAAGGGGAAATTTACGAACATTATCGCCGGGCGAGCAATGGCCAGCGCTTGATCGAGCTCGCGACGTCGATTTCGCGGCAACTGTCCGAGGTTGACAACTCGGTTCTCAATCAGCTTGCCGAAACACAGCGGCTCCTGCGCGAGCTGGAAAAAATCGATCCCAGCCTAACGGAAAGTGCGGGCGCGCACGCCGCGGCCGTCATCGAACTGACCGAGATCGCGCGTACCCTCGATCGCTATGCGGAAAATCTCGACCTTGATCCGGAACAGCTCGACCAGCTCGAGCAGCGGGTGACCCTGCTCGAGACGTTGAAACGAAAATACGGAGGCTCGATTCCGGAAGTGATCGCGTTCGGTGAGCGGGCGGCGGAGCGAATGCGCAGAATCGAAGGACGCGATGTCGAACTGGAACGACTGGCGAAGGAAATCGTGGAAGCCCGCAAAACAATTGAGTGCGCCGCCGGCGCGTTGCGTAAGGCCCGCCAGACCGCCGCGCCAAAGCTGGCGAAAAACATTCGGCAGCAGTTGAGCGACCTGGGGTTTCGTCAATCTGAATTCGAGGTCCAGCTTTCTCCGTTCGATTCGCCGCGCCTGAGCGGAACGGAGTCGGCCGAGCTGCTCTTTTCACCCAATCCGGGCGAGCCGTTGAAACCGTTGCGGACCGTCGCTTCGAGCGGCGAGATCTCGCGCGTCATGCTAGCGATCAAGTCCGCTCTGGCCTTGCAGGATGCGATCCCGCTTCTGGTTTTCGACGAGATCGACGCCAACGTCGGAGGCGAGATTGCCAACGCCGTCGGGGCGAAGATGCGCGCCCTGGCAGACCGGCATCAGGTGCTCTGCATCACGCACTTACCGCAGGTAGCCGCCGCCGCCGCGAATCATTTTGTGGTTACAAAAGAGGTGACGGGCGGCCGTACATTTTCCGAGTTGCGGGAAGTGAAAGGCAAAGCGCGGCAAGAGGAAATCGCGCGCATGCTGGGCGGAAAAAGCGATTCCGCTCTCAAACACGCGGCCACGTTATTGCGCTAGGGAAGAGACCACCACACAACGGGACGAATGCGTCCTTGCCTAACGAGCGTCTCAGTTACAGAACACAAATCGCTTTTCGACGGCCGGTGACCGCTGCTAGAGAACAGGCGTGCTGAACTACATCTGGCTCGCGCTCGTCCTGCTCGCGGTCACGATCGGAGGCTGGAACGGTCACCTCAAGGAAGTGACCGAGGGAGCCTTCGACGGTGCCAGGACCGCCGTCACAATCGCGCTTGGCCTGATCGGGATCATGGCCCTTTGGCTCGGGGTGATGCGCCTCGCGGAACGAGCCGGCCTCGTGCAAAAGCTGGCGCTGCTCTTGCGGCCCGTCATGAGCCGGCTTTTTCCGGGCGTGCCTAACGATCACCCGGCGATGGGCTCTATGCTCATGAACATGGCGGCCAACATGCTTGGCCTCGGAAACGCCGCCACTCCGCTCGGCCTGCGTGCGATGCGCGACCTGGAGCGGCTGAATCCGCACCCAGGCACGGCGACCAATGCGATGTGCACTTTCCTCGCGATCAACACCAGCTCCGTCCAGCTCATTCCGACAACCGCAATCGCGATTCTTGTCGCCGCCGGTTCGACCAATCCAACCCGTATCGTCGGCACCTCGCTGCTGGCGACTCTGTGCGCCGCGACCGTGGCGATTACGATGGTCAAGTTGCTCGAAAAAGTGCCGTTCTTTCGCGTCCGACCGATCGCTGTAGCCGGGGGCGCTGACTCCAACCGGGTCGGAAAAATCGAGAACAACTTGCCTGCCAATGAGCCAACCGGGGTCGACGCCCCTGGCGACCGAGCCCCCAGCGTGCCGCTCTGGGGGAAGGGGATTCTACTCCTCCTCGCGTTATTCTTTATCGGACTTTTCGTTAGGCAGGTGTTTCCCGAAACCCTTGGCCTTCCGTCCGGTCCGGGCGCACTACCGTCAAGTTATTTTGTGCGCAGCGTGAGCGCGCTTTCGCTTCTCGCCATCCCCATGCTGCTCTCCTTTTTCATTCTCTACGCCGCGCTCTGCGGGCTGAAGGTTTATGACGAATTTATCGAGGGAGCGAAGGAAGGTTTCGGCGTCATTCTCAAGATCATTCCCTTTCTCGTGACGATGCTCGTCGCGATCAGCATGTTCAAAGGCGCGGGCGGGATCGATCTCCTTGCGCGCGCTCTTTCACCCATCCTCACGCCGCTCCATATCCCAACGGATCTGCTGCCGCTCGCGCTCATGCGGCCCCTGAGCGGCGGCGCGACCCTTGCACTCTTTACCGACGTGGTCCATCGGCTCGGTCCGGACAACATCGTGAGCCTGATGGCCGCGACGATCTACGGCAGCACCGAGACGACGTTCTATGTCGCAGCCGTCTATTTCGGCTCGGTCGGAATCAAGCAAACGCGCCACGCGATACCCGCGGGGCTGCTGGCGGATTTCGCCGGAGTCGTAGCCTCGGTTATCATTTGCCGGGCGGTGCTATGAGCGGGAAGCGAGATTAGCGGCTAAAATGGGCGAAGACGACGATACTTTGCCGGCGATGGATCGAACAATTGACAATTTCTAACTTTTCCCTCGCCATCGTGTCGCACCATTATCTATCGTCCAGTTTTCCTAAATGATTCAACGTGACTATTTGATTATCGGCGGTGGCATCGGGAGTGCGAGTGTCTGCGAAGGAATTCGCAAGTACGACAAAAAGGGGAGCGTCACGCTGGTCAGTGGCGAGACGTTTTTACCCTACCAGCGCTGGATGTTATCGAAGCAGTTCCTGCGGGAAAAAACCGCGCCCGTGAAGAAGCTGCCGCACATCGACGACCGTTGGTATCAGTCGCACAAAATCGAAACGCGCCTCGGCACGGTCGTCACCCAATTCAACATCGATCGGCGCCTCGCGGTGCTTGGAAATGGGGAGACGATTGAATTCAACAAAGCGTGCCTCGCGATGGGAAGTCGCCCGGTCCGCCCGCAAGTTGCCGGCATCGGTCTTGGAAACGTTATTTATCTGCGGACGACACGAGACGCGCTCGCCCTGCGCGAGATGTCGCTCTCGGAAAAAATGATCGTCGTGGTTGGGGGCGGTCTCCTGGCCTGCGAAGTGGCGTCCAGTTTGCGCCAGAGCAAATTAAAAGTGGCGATCATGCATCGCCATGACGTTGTCCTGAATCGCTACCTTGATCCGGAAACCGCGACCTGGGTGACGGAGCAATTTGCCAAGCACGGCGTGACCTTGCTCATGGGTTCGAGCTTGAACGGCTTCGAGGGCAAGACCGTTCTGCGCAACATTCAAACCAAGAGCGGCGAA
>JBBPZW010000004.1:0-4104 GCA_038198475.1 Chthoniobacterales bacterium
CGAGGCGCTGACCACTCCCGACAACATCTTCTGGTGCGATGGCTCGGAAGCGGAGAATGACTACTTGCTAGGCGAAGCCTGCCGCCAGGGAATCCTGATTAAGCTCAACCAGGATAAAGCGCCCGGCTGCTACCTGCATCGTTCCAACCCGAACGACGTCGCGCGGGTCGAGCAATTCACCCTCATCTGCACCCCGACGGAAGAGGAAGCCGGCCCGACCAACCATTGGGCCGACCCGGCCGAGACCTACAGCAAATTGCACGGTCTGCTGAAAGGCGCGATGCGCGGGCTCACGATGTTCGTCGTGCCCTACATCATGGGCCCGCCCGATTCGCCGCTGGCCAAGGTCGGCTACGAAATTACCGACTCGATCTACGTTGTTTTGAGCATGCGCATCATGACCCGGATGGGGGCGCAGGCCTCGGGGAAACTGGGCGAAAAAGCGGGCGCGGAATTCAATCGCGGAGTTCATTCGCTGCTCGATCTCAATCCGGAGCGTCGCTGGATCTGCCATTTCCCGCAGGACAACGCCATCATTTCGGTCGGCTCCGGTTACGGCGGCAACGTCCTCCTGAGCAAAAAATGTCTCGCCCTCCGGATCGCCTCTTATCTTGCGAAAAAGCAGGGCTGGCTCGCCGAGCACATGCTCATCCTCGGTGTGGAATCGCCGGAGGGAAAAAAGCATTACGTCGCGGCCGCTTTCCCGAGTGCCTGTGGGAAAACGAATTTCGCGATGCTCATTCCGCCGAAACATTTCGACGGCTGGAAAATCACCACCGTTGGCGACGACATCGCCTGGATGGAAATCGGGAAGGATGGCCGGCTCTACGCGGTCAATCCGGAGAACGGCTATTTCGGCGTCGTCCCGGGAACAAGCTACAGCTCGAATCCGAATGCGATGCACTCGATCGAGCACGACACCCTTTTCACGAATGTCGCCCTGACGAAAGATGGCGATGTCTGGTGGGAAGGCAAAGACGGCGCCCCGCCTGACGAGGCAATTGACTGGAAAGGCAATCCCTGGACGCCGGCCTCGAAAGAGAAAGCGGCTCATCCAAACAGCCGTTTCGCGGTTCCAATGCAGAACAACCCAGTGCTCGACCCCGAGGTCGAGGATCCGGTCGGCGTTCCGATTAGCGCGATCATTTTCGGGGGGCGCCGGAGCAATACGATGCCGCTGGTTTTCCAGGCCGACGATTGGAATCACGGCGTTTACATCGGCGCGACGATGGCTTCCGAGACGACCGCCGCCGCGACCGGGGCGGTCGGCCAGGTGCGGCGCGATCCGATGGCGATGCTGCCATTTTGCGGCTACAACATGGGCGATTATTTCCGACACTGGCTCGAGACTGGGCCCCGCCTAACCAATCCGCCGCTGGTGTTTCACGTGAATTGGTTCCGCAAAAATGCCGAGGGAAAATTTCTCTGGCCCGGTTTCGGCGACAACATGCGAGTCCTGAAATGGATCATCGATCGTTGTGAAGGCCGCGGCGGGGCGGGGGAAAGCCCGATCGGCGCGGTGCCGCGACCGGAGGATCTCGACCTGGAAGATTTGACCGGCGTTTCCGAGGCGAACCTGAGCGAACTGCTCGCGGTCAGACCGGACGAGTGGGTCAAGGAATTGGCGGGTCAAAAAGAATTTTTCCAAACCCTCGCGCCCTACGTGCCGGAAGAGCTGCTCGCGGTGCAAAAGAAAGTCGCCGAGCGGCTGAGTCGTTAGGCAAAGAACCAGACTCAATACGCCGATGGCGGCGGCGCGATTACCCGGACCATGCCCTGATGCTGGCCGATGCCGCAAATTACGACGTGCGCGTGCACGAGGCGCTCCGGGAATTCGCCATCAATCGCCCAGGCCTAACGATTAATTACCTCGAAACCGCGAACCGTCCGCAATTTGAAGCGATGCTACAGCAGCTGCTGGCATCCGATCCGGAACTTCAGCAGTTCACCGCGGAACAAAAAAAACGCCTCTTCGAATTATGGTCGGGTCGCGATCCGCTCGACGAGTTGCTGCGCAACGTCCAGACCCATCCCGAGTGGCTCGAGTTTGCCTGGCCGGGCGTGGCCCCCTATCACGCCGGGCGGCACGAATTTGAGGAGGCCTGGCAATTCGTTAGGCGTTATGCTCCGCCGCCCGCTCTGCCGCAGCACACCTCCGCGGCCTCTATCTCGCAATTGAAACCGGAACTTTACGCCGCCGGTTATGCGCTCTACCAAGCCCAGATGGACGCCGGCAAGACGGACGACGCGCTCGCCACCATCCGGCATTTCACCGCCCGGCCGGATGCGCCACCTTATTTTCTCTATCTTGAGGCGGAAGCCTGGGCGGCCAAGGAAAACTGGGAGCGCGCCTGGCAATCCTGGCAGAATTACGAGACCGCGAGCAGGAGGCACTGATCTCTTTGCCGCTTGCCAGCGGCGGCCGGTTGGAGAATGATCCTGCCGCGATGTCGGAGCGCCATCCTGCAAATCCCTGTTCGTTAGGGCAACTCTTTCTGTCGGCTCTGCTCGCAGGTGCGATCTTCCTGGCCGCCCTCCTCAGTTCTTCGCCCGAATGGCACGAGTTCCTTCATCCCGACGCTTCTGCTACGCACGTCTGCCTGGTCACCTTTGCGGCGGCGGGCCAATGCGAGGCGAGCGTCACTCCGCCGGTTCTGACCGCGCCCTTTTTGCTCGCTGTTTTCAACATCCAGCCGCCCGCTGAGATCTTTTCCCTTCCACCGAACCACGATTTCTCGCTCCTCGAGCACGCGCCTCCGTCGTTGGCCTAACGAATTGGATTGACCGCGCTCCGGCTGCGGCAGTGTCGCTCGCGCGTTCCGCGCGATGCCCGATCCAATCTCGCGCTGAACGCAATTCCGTGGAGGCGAAATGTCCGGCCCGTGGCCGGATGCAGTGGAACAGAACTTGAAAAAAATACTATTTTTTGCGGCCGTGTTTGGCCTGCCTGCGATCGGCTGGAGCCAGCAGGCGGCGCCGGCTTCGTCGCCTAACGACGTCGAGATGTTGCGTCAGCAGGTGCAGGCGCTGACCGAAACGGTCAAAGGATTACAGCAACAATTAAAGGAGCAGCAGGATGCGCTGGCCAAAATGAATGCCGGCCCCACCACCCTGCCGGCGAGCGAAACCAGCACCGCGGCCGCTTCGCCTTCACCGGCGGCCAACGCCCCGCCACTCTTTCCCACAACCGACGATTCGGTCATGGCGTCGAGTGTGCAACCCACACCGCTGCCCGCGACTGCGCCGGGCACGGCACCAGTGGCGAGCGAGCAATTCCCGACCACGGACGCCGCGGTCACGAGCTTGCCGGAAACCATTTCCTCGACCGGCGCCGGCGCTTCCCTGACTGCGCCGATGACGATCGCGGGCGGCGGAAAAACCTACATGAACATCTCGTTCGACGGACAGTTTGCCATCGCCTATTCGAGCGACCGCATTCTCGACCGGCTCGAAACCGGCGATCACGATCCGCAGCAGCGGGGCTTCAACGCGCGTAACCTCGAGCTCGCGCTCGACGGTGCGGTCGACCCCTACTTCGAAGGCTTCGCCAACATCGTTTTCAAGCTGAATAACGACAATGAGACCGAGCTTGAGGTTGAGGAAGCTTTCCTGCAGACGACTGGTTTGCCTTGGGGCCTGCAGTTGAAGGGCGGCCAGTTTTTCGCTGCTTTCGGCCGGATTAACCCGACGCATCCCCACACGTGGGATTTCGTCGATGACCCCGTTGTGCACGGCCGCCTGCTTGGCTCGGATGGTTTGCGCGGAGTCGGCGCGCAGGTCTCCTGGACGGTGCCGGTCTCCTGGTATTCGCAATTCATCTTTGGGATGCAAAACGGCCGTGGCAACACCGGTTACTCATTCCGCAATCCGGGTGTCGACGGCACTTTCTTCGGTCGCCTAACGACCGACCGTGAGGCGCGCGGGCTGCAGGATTTCGTTTATATCCCGCGCTGGGAAAATTCCGTTGACCTGAGCCCGACGCAGACTGTCCTCGCGGGCGTCTCCGGCGCGTTTGGTTCGAATGAAACCGGGGCCAACTCGCGCACCCAGATTTATGGCGCCGACCTGCTCTACAAATGGAAATCGGCGCGCGCGGAGGGCGGC
>JBBPZW010000005.1:0-13722 GCA_038198475.1 Chthoniobacterales bacterium
CTCCTTCGGGGCGCAAAGGCCCCTCCCCCGTTGGGGAAACTTCCGGCGTAAACTTCAGGCTGCTCCGGTTCATATCCGGCGGCAGAATCGGAATCCCCATCCGCTTACACTCGCCGACGAAGACCGCGATTTTATCCGTGTTGTTGATCTCGTTACTCAGCAACCCGGCCATGAATTCAACCGGGTAATTCGCCTTCAGGTAGGCGGTCTGGTAGCTGATCACGCCGTAGGCCGCGCTGTGGCTTTTGTTGAAGCCGTAGCCGGCAAATTTCTCGAGCAAATCGAAGATCTTGTTCGCCTTTTTCACCGGGATCTTGTTCGTCCGCTCGCAACCTTCGATGAAGTTGGCTCGCTCCTTCGCCATCTTCTCCTTGTCCTTCTTGCCCATCGCGCGCCGCAGAAGATCGGACTGGCCTAACGAGTAGCCGGCAAGCCGGTTGGCCGCCGCCATCACTTGTTCCTGGTAAATCATGACGCCATAAGTTTCGGAGCAGATCTCCTCGAGCAGCGGATGCTCGTATTTGATCTTCGTCAGGCCCTTCTTGCGCTTGATGTAGTCGCCGATGAGCTCCATCGGTCCCGGGCGATAGAGCGCGATCAAGGCCATGATGTCGTCGAGCTTTTGCACGTCGAGCTGCTTCGAGACGCTCGTCATGCCGCCCGATTCCATCTGGAAAAGGCCGATCGTTTCGCCGCGATTGAAGAGTCCAAACGAGGCGCCGTCATCCATCGGGATCGTCTCGAGGGAAAAATCTGGCACGCGCTGGCGGATCAAGACCAGGGTGTCCTCCATCACGGTCAGCGTCTTGAGACCGAGGAAATCCATCTTCAGCATCCCGAGATCGTTCAGCGGCCCCATCGCGTACTGGCTAACGACATCATTCCCCTTCGAGTCGCGACAGAGCGGGACATACTCGGAGAGGTCACGGTCGCCGATCACGACGCCAGCGGCGTGCACGCCGGCGTTGCGCGAGAGACCTTCGAGGAGGCCGGCATATTCCCAAAGTTGACGCGTCGCCGGTTCGGTCTGGATCGCCTTCTTCAGGTCGGGCGTTTTCTCGGCAGCCTGGGCAAGCGTAATGTTCAACTCGTTAGGGATCATCTTCGCGATCCGGTCGCAATCGCTGTAGCTCAAGCCCATGACGCGGCCGACATCGCGGACCACGCTCTTCGCCTTCAGTTTGCCGAAGGTGATGATCTGCGAGACGCGGCGCTCGCCGTATTTGCGCCGGACGTATTCGAGCACCTCGCCGCGGCGCGATTCGCAAAAATCGACGTCGATATCCGGCGGCGAAATGCGCTCGGGGTTCAGAAAGCGCTCGAAGAGCAGGCCGAACTTCAGCGGATCGATGTCGGTAATCTCGAGGACGTAGGCAATAAGCGAACCGGCCGCCGAGCCGCGCCCTGGGCCGACCGGGATCCCGCTTTGCTTCGCGAAATGAATGAAGTCCCAAACGATCAGGAAGTAGCTGACGAAACCGGTCTTCTCCAGGACCTCGAGCTCTTTCGTTAGGCGAGCGCGCAGCTCCGGATCATCCCCTGCCCGTTCGCCGAAACGCTTGTGCAGGCCGGCCTCGCAGAGTTCGCGCAGATATTGCTCGCGCGTCTTTCCCGGAGGCGGCTCGTATTCCGGAAACTTCGAAGTCCCGAACTCGAGCTTCAGGTTGCAACGCTCCGCGATCGCGACCGTGTTTGAAATCGCCTCCGGATGATCCGGAAAAAGCGCCCGCATTTCCGCCGCGCTCTTAAAATAGAGCTCCGGGGTATAACGCATCCGCTTCTCGTCGTGCACCATCTTGCCGGTGCCGATGCAGATCATGATGTCGTGCGCTTCGTGATGGCTGCGCTCGAGAAAATGGACGTCATTCGCCGCCACCAGGCCGAGGCCAAACTCCTTCGCGATCGACGGCAGCACGGCGTTGCATTTCTGCTGCGCCTCGAGGCCGTGATCGTGCAGCTCGAGAAAGAAATTGTCCGCCCCGAGAATGTCGCGAAAAGTCGCCGCGCTCGCGCGCGCCTTGTCCAGCTGGCCACCTTGGATCGCCATGTTGATCTCGCCCTTAAGACAGGCGCTCATCCCGATCAGCCCCTCGGAATGCCGGGCGAGAATCTCGCGATCGATCCGCGGCTTGTAGTGCATCCCCTCGAGATGCGCCGTCGACATTAGCCTAACGAGATTCTTGTAACCCGCCTCGTCGCGCGCCAGGAGGGTGAAATGATAAGCCGCGTCGCGCGGTGAATTGGGCCGATCTTTGATCGTGCCCGGCGCCATGTAAGCCTCGACGCCGATGATCGGCTTCAGGCCGGCCTCCGTCGCGGCCTGGTAAAAATCGATCGCGCCGTGGAGGTTGCCGTGATCGGTCATCGCGACCGCGGGCATCTCCATTTCCGCCGCCTTTGTCATCAGCTCCTTCATCCGCACCGCGCCATCGAGGAGCGAGTATTCGGTATGAAGATGGAGGTGGACGAACTGGTCGGCGGTCATCTGCGCTCACTATAAACTTCGTAGGCGCCGTCTCAAGGAATCCCCGCTCTTGGAGTCGGAATTCACGCACGCCCGTTCTGGCCCGAGCGCCAAATTCCGTATTGTTCTTGGCAACAAGAATGCCCTGCGCAGTCAGTTTGCCAGCGCCGCTTACCGCCAGGTCTTGGCCCAGCACGGGTCCTCGCTCCATGAGCCGCGCCGGGAACTGCTATGATAACGCCTGCATCGAATCGTTCTGGAGCAGCCTCAAATAAGAACTGGTCTATCACCATCGCTTCGCCACCCGCGTCGCCATCTTCGATTGCATCGAGACCTTCTATACGCACCAGGTTCCACTCCAATCTTGCCTACACCAGCCCGATGAGCTTTGAATCAAACCTGAACTAAATTACCCCTTCCTCACTGTCCGAAGAAACAATGCAAGCCCACCTTATGCACACCGATGCCGAGGAAGTTGGCAATTGCTCGCGAGAGGATAGCGGATCGACTCGATACGTCCCGGTATGTGTACCTGCAAAAAACGCTGTCGCTGTGGGCCAGTTAGTTGGGCGATGCGATGCGTTGTCCGTGCCGTCTGTGCGGGAGATAGTCCGACCCGATCGATCAGCCAGCCCGGACTTTTCTCCGGCCCGCAGGCGCGTAACGTGCCGGATGAAGAAAAACGCATTTTACCGAATCGGACTCGGCCTCGCGGCGGCCGGGGCTCTAGCGCTCCTCAACCCCTCGGCCCTGGCCCAGGAACCGACCAAGGCCGTCGCTGTCCTGCACCCGACCGAGGGGAGCAAGGTCGAAGGCACCGTCACCTTCACCAAAACCGGCGACACCGTGAAGATCGTGGCCGACGTCACGGGGCTCACCCCGGGCAAGCACGGCTTTCACATCCACGAATTCGGCGATTGCTCATCGCCCGACGGCAAGGCGGCCGGCGGCCATTTTAACCCGACGAATAATCCGCACGCCGGGCATAACGCGGAGCAGCGCCATGAAGGCGACCTCGGCAACGTCGAAGCCGATGCCTTGGGCAAGGCGCACCTCGAATCGACCGATAAAATGATGACGATGAGCGGCGAGAAATCGATCATCGGCCGGGGCGTGATCGTGCACGAGAAAGAGGACGACCTGAAATCGCAGCCGGTTGGCAACGCCGGCGGCCGCGTGGCCTGCGGCGTGATCGGCATCGCCAAGCCGTAATCCGCAGCGATGACTCACCCGGAAATTCCGGGATCCGTGTTCGCCTATCCAAGCACGGGCTACCTGTGCGCGAGGAAGAATAGGGGTCGGTCCTCGGGTCGGTCCTTGGGTCGGTCCTAGAATCGCGGCAATTGGGATGGCCAAGTGGGATGAAAGTTGGGACTCCATAGTGAACGGGATCGAGCGAAACATCTGCATTCGGTACATCATGTCGAACACGGATGACACCTCGTTTCATTCTGCGGGCGCTTCTGAGTGTAGCGGCGGCCGTGTCGGCCGCACCCTTGCGACTTCTCAGTAAAGACGATCTCGCGGAAGCGAAACTTCGCCCCAGGCGGGCGACACGCCCGCCGCTACATTACCGATCCGGGATCCCGAATCCGGCGCTTCTCGGTAACAGCGCAATCCGAGGACACGCTTAGACCGTGACATGAACTTTTGCGAGGGTGCGCCAGCCCGTAGCTGCGACGCCCTCGTCGCTGGAGGTATCCGCGGCGCCCTCGCCGCGTTGAGCTTGTCGCAGGGCCGCAGCGGAGCCGTGCCTGGCGGCGTGGGCGCCGCTGGCACCTTCTGCGGCGACGGCGCCGCAGCTACCTTTCGGCCTCCCCTCGCACCGGGGAAAAGTGCATGACACGCTCTAGCGATAGATCTCGACGGTGATTTTTCCGTCGGGTCCCACCGTGCCGCGATACATGCCTGAGGTGTTGAAAGGCATGGCGAAGTTTCCGTTCTTGTCGAGCGCGATGAGGCCTCCGGTTCCGCCGAGTTTCTTCGCGTTTTCGAGCGCGGTCTCGGCGGCTTCCTTTACGGGAACTCCCTTGTATTTCATCAGGTCGGAGACGGTATGCGCCACACCGGCCCGGATGAAATATTCGCCGTCGCCGGTGCACGAGACGGCGCAGGTCTCGTTATCCGCATAGGTGCCGGCGCCGATGATCGGCGAGTCGCCGATCCGCCCGAATTGCTTGTTCGTCGTGCCACCGGTGGAGGTGCCGGCGGCGAGGTTGCCCGCCTTGTCGAGCGCGACGGCGCCGACGGTCCCGTGGCGATCCTTGTCCTTCATCGGCGCGGGTGAGGCTTTGATTTCTTGCAGGGCCTGCCAACGTTCCTCGGTGTAGAAATATTTCTGGTCGACGAGGGTCACTCCCATTTTCTTCGCGAACGCTTCCGCGCCCTCGCGCGCCAGCATGACGTGCGGTGATTTCTCCATCACCATCCGCGCCAGACTGATCGGGTTGCGGATATGTTTCACGCCCGCGACCGCGCCCGCCGCGAGCGTTTTGCCGTCCATGATCGAGGAATCGAGCTCGTTCGTGCCCTCGTGGGTGAAGACGGCGCCTTTGCCGGCATTAAAGAGTGGGTTGTCCTCCAGGATATTGATGGCGGCCGCGACCGCGTCGAGACTCGATCCGCCGCGCTCGAGAATGGCGGAGCCGGCCTTGAGCGCCTGCTCGAGCGCGGCGCGGTAAGCCTTTTCTTTCTCCGGCGTCATCGTGCTGCGCTCGATCGTGCCGGCGCCGCCGTGGATGACCATGCCGAATTTCATTGGTTCGTCTGCCATTTGAGCGGTGATGTTTCCAGCGAGCAAGAGGCTGCTCAACCAGATGATGAGATGGAATCGATGCATGTTTGGAGTTCGCGCGTGCCTGGCAAGATCTTTCCAGCGCCGGCCCGGAAACTTGCCGCTCATCTGAAGTAAGGCAACTTCACCTCGCCATGGCCGCGAATCCTTCGCCGACTCCAAGGACTGCGGAGACGCTGGCCAATGCGCCCGGGAATCTCCTGGCCGAGGTCGGCGAGAAGAGCCGCTCCGTGCTCCAGGAAGTCGGGAGCATGTTCTGGTTCATGATTAATACGGTGATGGAAACCTTCGACCGCATCCGGCGCGGTCGTGTGCCTTTCAAGGCCGCAACTTTTTTCCGCTACACCGAGCGGGCTGGCGTCGGCTCGGTGCCGCTGGTCGCGATGGTCTCGTTTTTTCTCGGTCTCACGATGGCGCTCCTCACTGGCTATCAATTGGAGCGTTTTGGGACCGAGCGCCTCGTCCCGGGCCTGGTGGCGATTGCGTTCACCCGGGAGCTTGGGCCGTTGCTCACCGGCATCATGCTCGCGGCGCGGATTGGCGCTTCGTTTACCGCCGAGCTTGGCACGATGCAGGTCTCGGAAGAGGTCGAGGCGATTGAAGCGATGGGCATCGGGCCGCTCCGGTTTCTGGTGGCGCCGCGGATGCTCGCGCTCTTCGCCCTCACGCCTTGCCTGAGCGTGATCTCCAGCGTGGCCGCGATCTTCGCGAGTGCGCTCATCTCGCGCGCTTACTTCCATATCGCCTTTGTCTATTTCCAGGATCTCGTCCTGCACGCGCTGCTCATTCGCGACATTGTAACCGGCGTTTTAAAAAGCTTCATGTTCGGCCTGCTCATCGGCGCGATCGCCTGTTATCGCGGGCTCACGGTGAAAGGCGGCGCGGCCGGTGTCGGCACCTCCACGACCTCGAGCGTCGTGACCGCGATCACGGTCGTGATCGGTTTCGATACCCTCTTTAACATCGTTTACATCGTTTTCTTTCCGTGAACGATCGGCCGCCTCCTGTCGTCGAGTTGCGCGATGTGCAGCTCGAATTCCCTGGGAAGAAGGTGCTCGATGGCGTCTCGCTCAAGGTCGAGCCGCTCGACCGGCTCGTTATCATGGGCCAGAGCGGGAGCGGCAAGAGTACGATCCTGCGCCTTATCCTCGGCATTCTCCGGCCGACTGCGGGCGAGGTTTTTTTTAAGCAATTCGAGATCTCGCGTCTAAAACGCCGCAAGCTTCAGCAGGTCCGTGCTCATATCGGGATGGTCTATCAATATTCCGCCCTCCTCAGCTCGCTCAATGTGCGTGACAACGTTGCCCTCGCTCTCGAGGAATTGACGCGAAAGACAACCGCCAAGATCGACAAAATCGTGGACGAAAAAATCGAGCTGGTCGGAATGCTGGACTCAAAGTTTCAAATGCCCTCCGAGCTCAGCGGCGGTATGCGCAAACGCGTCAGCCTCGCCCGCGCCCTTGTCATGGACCCGGAGCTGATCCTGTTCGACGAACCTTCCGCCGGGCTTGACCCGGTCATCAGTTCCGTGATCGACGAATTAATCATCAGCCTGACGGAGCGGTCCAAAGTCACCTCGATTATTGTCACCCATGAAATGGACAGCGCTTTTCGCATCGGCACGCGAATGGCTATGCTCTATCAGGGTAAAGTCATCATTGATGCCTCGCCCGATGAACTCAAGCAATCGAACGATCCGGTCGTGCAGCAATTCCTAAGCGGCAGCACCGAAGGTCCCATCCTGGAAGGAAGCAAAGATGCAGTTGCGACGAAATGAGATCATGACCGGTCTGCTCGTCCTGAGCGCGGTCGCGGTCCTGACGGTAATCCTCATCCTTCTTGGTGCGCCCGGCTTGTTCCGGCCGCTCGTCGTTTACAGGCTCTATTTCGACAATGCCGCCGGGATCAAACTCGGCGCGCCCGTCCTGCTCGCCGGGCGCAAGGTCGGCCAGGTGAAGTCGCTTAATTCACCTGTCTCGCGCGAGGAAGTCGCTCACGCCCTCGAGGCGGCGGGAAACCTCGGCGCCGTTACTGGCGCGGAGGACAGCGGGCCAAAGGCGCTCCCGCGTTTCGAAGTGCGGATCGACGTCGAGGTCGATCGCACGGCGGTCGTTTACAAGAATTCCAATGTGCGCCTTATGACCCTGGGATTGTTAGGCGACACCGCCATCGACATTTCCGGCGGGAACGATCACTCCGGCCAGGCCGAGTCCGGCCAAGTCTTCGCTGGCAACCGCGTGCCGGATTTTGGGGAGGCGATCGCCAAGGTCATCGGGATCATCGGACCGGTTGCGGCCGAGGCCACCAACACGATGAAGACCCTGCAAGGCACGGCCGCCAATCTGAATAAGATCACCGATGACAACTCTCCCCTCACCCTTGCCCTCGGCAATTTCAAGATCTTCACCGAGCACTTGAACGAGCTGACTGCGCCGGAGAGCAACCTTTCGAAATCGCTCGCCCATATCGAAGACTTGAGCAATCAGCTGACGAAGAACGACAACATCACTGTCACACTGGCTAACTTCCGGGAGAGTTCCGAGAAGTTGAAGAGCGCGCTTAACAGCCTAACTCCCGAGCTGAAAGCGACCATCAGCAACACCAGGGACTTCACCGCCACCCTGCGCGCGCAGCCATGGCGCCTGATCTGGCCGACCACGAAGAAATACCCGCAGGACGAAGCGAGCCCGGTCCCAGTGCGCAAAGCGACCCGCGTGAAAACCCGGCGCAGCATTCCCTAGCTGAAACAAGAAAGCCGCAGAGTTCACGCGGAACTCTGCGGCTGCCTGGTTGAAGACTAACTTCCTGAGTAACTCTTCCTAGAACTAAAGCGAGAGCCCCGCATAACCGGCCCGGCCCGGCGCCGGCTCGATCGAACCGTTGAAGAAGACGCGCGAGTAATACTTCTCGTCGCCCCGGACCCCGGGTAAAAGATAAGTGCCGGAGGATTTCTCCCCCTGCGCTCCTCCTTCCCGTGGCTATCACTGAAGTCACCATCCTCCTCCGCGGAGGCCTGGGTAGCGCACACGTCTCGTGTGCTGGCGAGGGCGTCCCGCCGTCGCGGCCTTTCCTCGTCGCGCCGCCGGAAGGGAAAAGTTCGTTTCGGTGGGACACCAAAACCAGCACGCGAGACGCGTGCGCTACCCGGCCCGGCCTCCTCCTTTTCGCAAGTGCATGACACGCTCCAGGGGCAGCTGGCCCGCAGCTAAAAACGGAAACAGCTTGCCCGCGCCTGATCGCTCCGGCATAACAGAGTGCGTCATGTTTCAAAACCCTGCCTCTCGCGGATCGCGCAATCTCTCAGGCGCGCGCGCTTCGCCCATGCCTCGTTAGGTATAACTGATTTGCCGCCGCTCGATTCAACCCGCAAAATCATCGCGCTGGACAGGCTGCGGTTACTCTCGATCGCTTACTATATCTCCGGTGTCATTGGGGCGGCGATCGTTTCCTTTTTGCTTTTTCATTTCTTTCTGGTTCTCGGCATGTCCTTCGTTCCACCCGAGGCGTGGAATCAACCCAAGCCGACACCGACGCCGGCCTACACTGTGTCACCGGGGGTCGTGAAGCTGCGAATCGCGCAGCGACGCGCAGAATAGGCTCCGGGACGCCGGCCGATCCCTTGTTCGTTAGGTAATCTCGGTCGCGGCCCAGAATTTCCGAAAGGCGCTGGGCCAGCTTCGATCCTCGACCCTGCGGCGGGCGGCCGCGCTCATCTCCTTGCGAAGCGGTTCGTCCTCAACGAGACGTCGGATGGCGGCCGCAAAGGCGGAGACATCGAGCGCCTGGGTGATGAGGCCGTTCACCCCGTCGGTGACCAGCTCGCGCGGTCCGCCGACGTCGGAGACAATGACCGGTAACCCGGCCGCCTGGGCTTCGATGATCACGTTCCCAAAGGTGTCAGTCGTGCTCGGGAAGACAAAGATGTCGGAGGAGGCGTAGGCCCTGGCCAACTCGGTGCCGTTAAGGTAACCCGTGTAGCAGGCTTCTGGCATGAGCTTCGCGAGCGTGGCGGAATAAGGTCCGTGGCCGACGATCGATAGCTGGACGGGGAGTTTCTCGGCCCGGAGCTTGTGGAAAGCCTGCACGAGGATATCGAGATCCTTTTCTTTCGAGACCCGCCCAACGAATAAAAGCCGCACGCCGGCGCCGTCGCTGCCGAATTGTTTCCAGAAATCCGGCTCGCTCCTGCTGGGAGTGAAGAGGTTGGTGTCGAGACCACGCGGCAGGATCTTGAGTTTCGAAGAGTCGATCCCGCGATCGATCCAGCTCTTCCGGTATTGCTCGGAGTTGACGAAGATGGTGTCGAGCTGGCCGTAGAACCATTGCATGAACTTCCACGCGAGGCTCTCGAGGAAGCTGTCCTCGGTGAGGATGCGGATGTATTGCGGGAAATCGGTGTGGTAGATACCGCTCGTCTCGAGGTTGAGCATCTTCCCGGCGAGGAGGGCGGTAAGACCGATGGGGCCGGGCGTGCTAATGATGATCTCGGAGAAGTTTTCGCGCTGGATGTAGTCGAGCATCTGCAGGATGGGCGGGAAGCTGAGCTTCTGCAGCTCGTACTCGGGCAGCTCGAACTCGCCGATGGGCTTGAAGTTCTTGATCGGGAGGCCATCGATGGTGAGCTCGCCTCGCGAAGTGACGACGACGAGTTCTTTCCCGGCGTCGCGGGCCTCGGCGGCCATCTTGCGGATGGTGGTAGAGACGCCGTTCACGTCCTCGAGGGTGTCGGTGAACCAGGCGCGCTTATTATTCTGCAAGACGGTCGGGATCGCGCCGGTGAAGTCGCGACAAATCTCCCGCAACCAGCGGCGCGAGGGCGCCTGGCTGTGGAAAGCATATATATATGGAGCAAGCACGACCAGGATCGGCGCGATACTGGAGAGGGCTTGGATGCTCTCGATCACGTTCCCAGCCTGGATCTGTTGGACGAACTTCTCGAAGAACCGGAAGGTCAGCTGCTCGCAGGCGGCGTTCGCCATAATGAAGGTGCGGCGCTCCGGCTCGGTGACGCCGGCGATCTCCCGCGCGATCTGGGCCTTCACCTCAGGCTGGGCGAAGTAACCGGAAAGCTCCCGCCAGAGGGAAATATTCCCGGGCTTGGCTAACTCAAAGATTTTGCCGGAGAGAACGCCCTGGGTGATGAAGCCGGCCTTCTCCTTAAGGGAAAACTCGGTCGGGTCGCGCCCTTCCATGAAGCGGGAGAACATTTTCTCGACCAGGCCGGCACTCGGCCCAAGCCGCGCGGTGAACCGATCCTGGATGAAACTGGAAATAGTATTGTAGAAGCCGTGCGAAAGGGCGAGCGGCGTCCCGCCCTCGCCGTGGGCGGTGCAGTTACCGGCCCGGATGTGCTCGAGAAAGGTCGCCGGCGTCTTCGCCGCGGGCGTTTCCGTGAAGACGCTGCCGATGAAAAGCCCGCCGTGATCGTCCGATCCGCCGACGAGAACCTTTTTCCACGGCTCCTCGTGCGTGGGGGCGAGATTATGACGGGTGGCGAACTCCTCGACCTTCGCCGGAGTGAGCTGCTCGAGGATGTGGCGCAGGAGTTCGCTTAGGAGCGCGTCGCGCAGGCCGTTGATCCCCTCGAAATGACGAAAGAGAAGGATGAGCCTCTCCAAGTGCGAGGTGGTGAGCTTGCCGTTGATGCTATAAAGCGGGTGGGCGACGGCGTGGGCGATCGATTCCTTCTGGAGATAGGCCTGGAGGTCGAAAATGTTCTCGCGGAGACGGACGATTTCGCGGTGCTGTGCTTCGTTTAAGCCCCAAGCAAGAAGATTTATCTTGCACGGGTCCTGCGGAAAATAAGTCGTAATCTGTTCACTAATAAGAGTATCGGCGAATCCAGAAATCGCGAGACAGCCCTCGATCGTATCGTGATCGGTGATGGTGACGAAATCCATCCCGGCCTCTTTCGCCCGGGCATAAAGTTGGCGTGGATCGGAGTAGCTGTCGGGGAAATCGAACCGGCGAAAGATCCAGTCCTCCGACCGATCGCTAAACCGCGAATGAAGATGAAGGTCGCAGCGGCTCATGCGATCACGGGATGCCGCGGGTCAGGCACGGGCTCGTCCGACAGCCAGCCGTGATAGGTCGTGGCCGTCCGGGTTCGCACCGCTCGCACGGTCAACGCGCAGATTTGACGCCAGATTCCAGCGTGATCGATATCCGGCGGATGTAACCCGAGACGGAGGAGCCGATTCCTAGCCAGGCGGCGGAAGAGCATCCGATTCCAAAACAGACTAATCGCGCAACGCCAGTCGCTCCGCGTGCTGTAGACGAGAGATTGGGAACGAAAGTCGCGGCCGCCGCCGAAGTCACGCACGCCGCGTAGCGTCGTGGTGTAACTGAACCCGGCGTCGATCGCGGCGCGTTCCGCTTCCGCTCCCAGCAGCCAGGCGGGCGCGATGAAGCCTGCCGGGTGAAAATCATGCGCGGTAAACTCGTTCAATGCCACGCGCATCAGCCGCAACGATTGATCGTAATCGAGATCGTAAAATTCACCTTCATCCGCTGTATACACACGAGTCACCATTTTCTGGCGTGCGCTTTCCCCTACCCGGCGCGCTCGCTCATGATAGTAGCCGTGCAGCACGATTTCGTGTCCGGTGCCCTGCAGTTGCCGCAACCAGGAGACAAAAGCCGGCTCGCCTAACGACGCGCCCTGGCGATGGTAATTCGGCACGACAAGAAGCGAGCACCGCGCGACGCCGACCGCCGCCAGACTGCTCAGCATTCGTTCCACCCGTGGTCGGGTGGCCGGAGCCACATCGTGAATCGAAACGACCAGCGCGCGTTGCACGCGCTAAGGGTCGCCGGAACGGAAAGGCGAACAAGTTGAAACTGCGCCGATCAGCGCCGCCACCCGGGCCTGTTTTTTCCACCTTGCCGGCAGATGGGCGAAGACGGTAAAACAATGACCGGTGAACCAATCTCCTAAGTCCCCCACTCAGATCGGAGCAGGTTTTCACACGACGCATTGGAGTGTCGTGCTAACGGCGCAGGGTCGTTCCCCGGCCGCAGACGTCGCGCTCGAAGCGCTTTGCCGGACCTACTGGAGGCCGCTTTACGCTTTTATCAGGCGGGAGAATTATCCGGTGGAAGAAGCAAAGGATCTCACCCAGGAATTTTTCGCGCGCTGGCTGGAACGCCGAGACTTTGATGCAGTGCGGCGGGAAAAGGGCCGTTTGCGTTCCTACCTGCTCGTCTCACTCAAGCATTTTCTGGCGAACGAACGGAGCCGGGCGACGACGATCAAGCGTGGTCTCGGGCAGCAGCCCATTTCGCTCGACGAGATTTTTGCTGAGCACCGCTTTGATCTGGAACCCGTGGAAAGCCTGACCGCGGAACAAATTTACGAACGTCGCTGGGCGATGGCCGTTCTGGATCAGGTTCTCGTGCGTCTTGAAAAGGAGTATCGCACCGATGGGAGAGGTCAGTTATTCGATCAGCTCAAAACCTTGCTCGCCGATGAACCGGGCCATCCTTCCCAGGCAGAGATCGCGACTGAGTTAAAGATGACGGAAAACGCGGTCAAACAAGCCTTTCACCGTTTGCGCGTTCGATATCGCGAGCTTTTGCGCGAGCAGATCGCCCACACCGTGGCGACCCCCGATGAGCTGGAGGACGAGCTGCGCCATCTGATCGCAGTTTTGCGGACGTAACCTCGGCCCAAATCTCGTGCATCACTTATGGAGATGACGACGGATCGCACTGCCCCGGCGAGGGACGGCGGCAGCAGACTTTGCGAGAGGTGCGGCGCGAAAATCTTCGCGGACGCCCCGGCGGAATATTGCCCCGCGTGCCTCTTGGAAACCGGCCTCGATTTGCTGAAGGACGACCCGGCGCGCGAGCCAATCCTGGCTGAGTTTGGCGATTACGAGTTACTGGAAGAAATCGGTCGTGGCGGCCAGGGCGTCGTCTATCGCGCACGCCAGAAAAGTCTGAACCGGACGGTTGCCCTGAAGGTGATCGCGCTCGGACATTGGGCGACCGAGACGCATATGAAACGCTTTCGCCGCGAAGCCGAGGCGGCCGCCAGCCTGGAGCATCCGCGCATCGTTCCCATCTACGAGATCGGCGAGCGCGACGGCGCGTGCTACTTCAGCATGAAACTGGAGGAAGGCGGTCACCTCGATCAGCTCGTTAGGCGTGAAGAAATCCCGCTGCGCCGCGCGGCGGAAATCATCGCCAGCCTCGCGCGCACCGTGCACTACGCGCATGAGCGCGGCATTCTCCATCGTGACATCAAGCCGGGAAACATCCTGCTCGACGCCCAAGGCGAGCCGCATCTGGCCGATTTCGGGCTGGCGCGTCTGGTGGAAACAGAAAGCACGGTCACGCGCACCTTGGAAGTGCTGGGAACGCCGAGTTACATCGCCCCTGAACAAGCGTCCGGAAAGACCGCGGAGTTGAGCAGCGCGACTGACGTCTATGGACTGGGTGCAGTCTTTTACCAATTGCTCAC
>JBBPZW010000006.1:0-7075 GCA_038198475.1 Chthoniobacterales bacterium
CGTTAGCCGGCTTCTTCGCGTTCCAGTTGGCGAGGGTCTCGACATCTTTGCGCTGAACTTTCTTCCCGTCGCAATTACGGAGGACGGATTCGAGCACGATCCGAATGCTGACGGGGAGGCGCGAAATCGGACCGACGCCCTTTTCTTCGAGCGCGGGGAGAGAATGGAGCGACGCCTCACGACCGAGGCCGGCGTCGAACTTCTTGAGCGTATTGAATTCGTTAGGCATTATTTAACTCCGCCAGCTTGGCTTTGATTTTGTCGAAATCCGGCAACTCGCGGGCATCCTCATGGATCTCGGCGTATTGCACGACGCCGTCGCGGTCGATCAGAAAAGCGGAGCGCTTCGCCACACCGGCGAAGCCGAGATTGAGCTGCGGAAGAAAAGATTCGTAGGCAACTCCATAATCGTTAGCCACCTTGTGCTCGTAATCGCTCAGGAGGGTGACGTTGATCTTCTCCTTCTGCGCCCAGGCTTCCTGTGAAAAGGGATTGTCGCCGCTGATCCCGTAAACTTCGCAATTCAGGTCGCCGTATTCGCGCAGGCCGTTGCCGACGCCGCACATCTCGGTCGTGCAGGTGCCGGTGAAGGCCATCGGGAAGAAAAGGAGAAGGGTGTTTTTGCTCCCGAAATTCTCGCTCAACCGAACCGGGCGCGGCCCGTCTGAGGTCTTGGTGGGAAGGGTGAAATCGGGTGCTTTGCTGCCAACGGTGAGTGCCATGATGATTGCTTCGGTAAAGATTGCGCGGGGGACTTGCAGTATAGAAACGCGGAGGGCGCGGTCAAACCGCGGGACAGCTCAGCTTTCCCCGAAACCGAGAGCGAGGGTCGTTAGGCGTCGCCTCCGGCGCGCGCTCTCGCGGCCGAGGAAACGTGCTTGCGGCTCGTGGCGCCTTTGCCGGTCGCGGCTGATTTCAATCCCGGCCCGGCCTTGGAGTCGGCGGTGAAGATCACCTTGTTAGGCGAGCCTTGCAGCTTCGGCAGCTTGGGCAGCGAATCGGGAATGATCCGGACGAGCGCGCCGATCTGGATCTGCGCGTAAACCTCCGCGACATCTTTTGAGGACATCCGGACGCACCCGAAGCTGGCCGGTTTGCCGATGATCTTTTCCTCGGGCGTGCCGTGGATGTAGATGCAGCGGTTAAAGGCGTTGGCATTGGTCCGTTCCAGCCCGCGCAGCCAGATGATGCGGGTCACAATCGGGTCGCGGCCGGGAGCGTTGGGTTGGAGAATTTCGCCGGTGAAACGACGCTTGTGGAAGACGGCCCCGGGAGGAGCGTGATCGCCGATCTTTTCCGCGACCTGCAACCAGCCTAACGGCGTGGCCATGCTGCCCCAGTGATCGCCGAGCCCAAATTTTGAAGTCGAGACCGGATAGACCGCGGCCCGTTTGCCATTTTCGACCACCATCAATTTCTGATCCTTGACGCTGATAATGACGCGCGGCGGGATGACGGTGTCGGTCCCGGCATTTAGCCTAACGACCGCGGAAGAAAGGAAAATCGTGGCAACAAGGCCAAGACGAAAAAGCATGGGCGACGTTATTACTCGGATTTTGGAGAGCTTGTCACGCGGGAAATGCAACCCGTCGCGGCGCGGGGAGATTAAAACGAGGCAGCCATTGCGCAAGCGAACAGAGTGCGACGTAGAGAAATCCTGCCTGGAACATGATGAGGAACGGCAGGGTCAGATACTGGCGATGAACGAAGGCGTGCCAGACGAAATAGCTGAAATAAACGGCGAAGGCGATCTCGACCAGCGGCAGGAGCGACTTGAGCGGCATGTAGCGGCAGGAACGCCAGACCTGGGATTTGTTTTCGATTCCGTATTTCGGGGTGCGCTTGAATTCCGACTGGTGATTGAAAACCGCTTCGAGAACGGCGCGCGCGTTGTTGATCGAAAGCCCGACGCCGAGCGCGATCAGGGCTGGAAGGAGGAGGATTTCCTTCATCCAAGTGCGGGGATGGAGTTCGCGCTGCGCGCAAATATAGAAGACCGCCACGGAGACCGACGCGCTCAGGAAAATCGGAACGTCGAGCAGAAACATGCGGAGCCAGCCGGATTGCGGTCCGCCGGCGGAGGGATGGAGAAGGATGCAGAGACAGGCGAGGAGCAGGTAGGCGAAGTTAGAGGTGAGGTGACCGGTTGCCTCGATCTTGATCGGCAACGGGAGTGCGCTCCGCCAGATGCGGGGCAGAAGTTTCTTGCAGGTCTGGATGGAACCTTTCGTCCAGCGATGTTGCTGCGATTTGAAACCGTTCATGTCGACAGGCAATTCCGCCGGCGTCACGACATCCGTCAGGAAAACAAACTTCCAGCCCTCGAGCTGCGCCCGGTAGCTGAGATCAAGGTCTTCAGTGAGTGTGTCGTGTTGCCAGCCACCTGAATCAGCAATGCAGGATTTGCGCCAGAGCCCGGCCGTCCCGTTGAAATTAAAGAAGCGACCGCTCCGGCTGCGCGCTACCTGCTCGAGGAGAAGATGGCCATCGAGAAACATCGCCTGCACCCGGGTGAGGAGCGAGTAGCCGCGATTGATGTGGCCCCAGCGAGTCTGGATCATCCCGACTTTCGGATCGGTGAAAAAGTGAACGGTCGACTTGAGCAACTCGGGTTGAGGAACAAAGTCGGCGTCGAGGATGCAGACGAAATCGCCGCGCGCGGTCGCCAGGCCAGCCTCAAGCGCGCCGGCCTTGTAACCGGTGCGATCGGTCCGATGGAGCAATTCCACATCGAAGCCCCGCTCTTTTAAACGACGCGCGCAGGAAGCGGTCAGCTCCCGCGTTTCATCAGTGGAATCATCCAGGACCTGGATCTGGAGCAGCTCCTTCGGATAATCGAGTTCGCTGACCGATTTGAGGAGACGCTCGACAACGTAGATCTCGTTGAAGAGCGGCAACTGCACGGTGATGACGGGAAGCTGCTCAAAATGGGCCAGCGGCTGCGGCACCCGCTTCCGGTTTTTCAGGAAGAGGTAAACAATAAAATAGCGGTGGAGTCCGTAACCAGAGAGACCGATGAGGACACTCAGGTAACAGAACGTCCAGACTACATCCACAACGCTTCCTCCCATAAGACTGCTAGACGGTGCCGCAGGTTAAGGCGCACAGAGGCGTCATGATGCCGCTTCCGCGTGTTGCGTCAAATCAAATCTCCGGTCGAGCGGTTGCGCAATCATCGTTCAGCCGGGCAATAAAAAAAGTGACCCGGGACGAAGGAAATCGCCGGGCGAAGCGAGCGCCTCGCCGCGCAGCCGCGAATTGAGTTCACCGGGAAGAAGCGGCGGGCGTTCCCCCGGCACCGCAGGAAATAGTCGGTGATTGGCGATCCGTCCGACTCCAAATCGCCAGTTGCTTCCCCCTCGAAGCAGCCGAAAGCTGACCGGGTAGTCGGATCGAAATCGTGCAAGAGCAAGACAAAATGCGCCGCCCTCCCCGCCGACGCTTTGAGCGTCTCAACATCGTCATTGCCATTCTGATCGCGGGTTGGGTGCCTTCGATTTTGATGCTGATCGTCTCCTACACGATCCTGACCAAGACGCTCGAGTCGAAAATCCAGCGCGATCGCCAGACATTCGTGCAGCTGATCGCGCACCTCGTCGGCGACGATCTCGCGCGCAGCGGCGAGATCACTTCCTTTTACCAAACCTACCCTCCGGTCGCGAAGATTTTTAGCGCCCGTTACCCCGACGTGGCAGCCAAAACCTGGCTTCAGGAAACCTACTTCACCCATCCGCGAATCGACGGAATGTTCATCGCGTCGGGCGATGGCAGCCTCATCGCTTCAATCCCGGACGATCCCGCGAGAATGCTGGACAACCGGATCTCGAAGTCGTGGCTGGCGGCGGCTAAAACGGCGTCAAGGTTTTACGTCTCGCCCGTTCATCCGCGCCTCTCCGACGGAAGGCTCGCGACAGACCTCGTGAGTGCGATTCGAGGACCTGACGGCACCCCAATCGGCTTCATCGGTGTTTCAGTTTTGGTGGAACGAATCGGCCGGCGGCTGTCGCTAATCGATCTCGCCGACCAGGCGAAAGTGCAGATCGTCGACCAGAATGGCGCCGCCCTTTTCGCGAATGATTTCAAACCGAATCCGGGCCCGGTCTCCGACGCCGCCAAGGCGCTGATCAACGATATCCGCTCCGACAAGAGCGGTCACATCGAGCGGCGCGGCAAGCTCTACGCTTTCGCACCCGTTGAACCAACGGGCTGGATCACGGTCGTCGATCAGCCGAGGACGGTCGCTTACAAACCGGTCCGGGATCTGCTCGAAAGGATGACGGTGCTTGCGGCCTGGTTAATTGTCTTCACGGCGGTCATCGCCTGGCTGGCGAACAAATTTTACCGGCGGCAACGAGAGACTGCGGCCCGAATCGAGCGCGAGGTCATTTTCAACGACAAGATCCTGGCCAACATGCCGAGCGGTATCGCCCTGGTGGATCCGGAGACGCGAAAGTTTCTGCAGGCGAACGAAGCTTTTGCGCAAATGGCGCGGCGGCTCGGCAATCTGCCACCCGAAAAGGAAATGATGGAGGCGACCTACGAGGAGGTAAATATCGCTCCCCCCGAAGCGATCGAGAAGGTGCTCTCCTTCGGCACGCCCTTCCAACTGGTGGAGCAACCCCTCGTCGATCACGCCGGCACGACCAATTTTGTGAACGTGAATCTCCTCCGGTTGCAGGATTCGAAACAGACCGTGCAGGGAGTCCTTTTCCTCGTCGAGGACAAGACGCGCGATGTGCGGCTACGGCAGGAATTGATTTCCGCGAACGCGGCCAAGGACCAGTTTCTGGCTCTGCTCTCGCACGAATTGCGCAACCCGCTCTCGCCGGTTATCGCGATGGTCGGCGAGTTGGAAGCGCGTGGATCGGACGATGCGGAGACGCGTCAATCGCTCGCCGTCATCCGGCGCAACGTGGAATTGGAAGCGCGCCTGATCGACGATCTGCTCGATGTCACCCGCATCGCCAAAGGCAAGCTCCAACTTAGTTTTGAAGTGACCTCCATTCACGAGACGCTGCAGCGCGCCTACGAAATCTGCCGGGAGGATCTGTTGCAAAAGAAACTCGAGTTTGAATTCCGCCTCGAAGCCGAAAATGACTACGTCAACGGCGATCCGGCGCGCCTCCAGCAGGTCTTTTGGAACCTGATCAAGAACGGGGTGAAGTTCACGCCACAAGGCGGCAAGGTGACGGTCGAGACGAGCAATCTGAGCGACGATCGGATCGCGATCCGAACGATCGACACGGGCATTGGAGTTGGCCGCGACAAGATCACGAAGATTTTCAACGCCTTCGAGCAGGGCCAAAGCTCCATCACCCGCAAGTTCGGTGGCCTCGGTCTCGGCCTCGCGATTTCCAAGGCGATGGTGAGAGCGCATGGCGGGACGCTTTCCGTCGAAAGCGATGGGGCGGACAAGGGTTCAATCTTCACTGTTATCTTGAACACGGTGCCCGCGCCGACCGAAACGCAGCCCGGCATTCCAGTCGATACGCCCGATGCATTGGAAGAAGAATCGCCTGCGGGCAAGGGCCACCTCCTGGTGGTGGACGATCATCACGACACCTGCCTGGGAATGAAAATGCTGCTCGAGCGTCGCGGTTACCGGATCACTCTTGCGCACACTGCTGACCAGGCGATCGCAAAGGCGCAGACCGAAAAATTCGATCTCCTAATTAGCGATATCGGACTGCCGGATCGCAGCGGTTACGAGTTGATGAGAGAGCTGCGCGCGACAAACTCGCTGCGGGGGATCGCACTGAGCGGGTTCGGAATGGAAAACGACATCAACCAGGCGCGAGCGGCTGGGTTTTCAGAGCATCTGACCAAGCCAATCAACTTTGAGCGGCTGGACGAAGCGATTCGAAGCCTGCTCGTGGAAGAGCGCTAACGATCGTTAGGTTTTCGGCAGCCGGGCATCGACCAGGCCACAAATGACATGGAGGAGAAATTTGTGCGCCTCCTGGATCCGCGCCGTCGTCTCGCTCTGAACGAGGAGTTCGATCTCCGCCATTCCTTTCGCCGGGCCACCGCCCCGGCCGAGCAACGCCACTGTCGTTAGGCCGCGTGCCTTCCCTTCCTCCAGCGCGCGCAGGATGTTCTTCGAGTTGCCGCTCGTCGTAATCGTGACCAGAACGTCGCCTTTCTGCCCGAGGCCGGCGACCTGCCGGGCGAAGACTTCGTCATAGCCGTAATCGTTGCCGATCGCACTCATTAGGCTGCCGCCCTGCGCGAGGTTGAGCGCGGGATAGGGACGGCGATCGGTCACAAAACGGCAACCGAACTCCGCGGAAAAATCGGCTCCGTCGGCCGCGCTGCCGCCGTTGCCGCAGACCAATAGTTTGCGGCCCGCGCAGAGGCATTCCACCATCGCGTCAGCCGCCCGGGCCACCGGATCGGCGAGTTCGTTAAGCGAATCAAAAGTCGCGCAGGCCGCGCTAATCGATTCCTGCAGATGATGAGTGACGTCGGTCATGGTTTTGCTCCAACAAGTGGATGGTCAAATCTCGCTGCCGATACAATCGGGAAACCGGAGTTGCAACCGGATTGTCCTCGCCCCCTTCGATTGGAGCGGGATCGAAATATGACCAGGAGTTCATTTTGCTGTCGCGGTGCGATCAAACAAGGAGAGTGTGCGGTCAGTAGGACACCGTGGGGTCAAAGCAGGACTGCGCTTGCGCCGCGCCGGGAAGGATATCCTCTCGCCTCTTGAAAAAAAACTTACCAGCAGTTGGCGGTGCGTCATGCCGGCCCCTTCGTTCGTGATGTCCTGGCCCGCTTCCGGCGCCGATCGCTCAGCGCCGCGGAGGCCGCCACGGAGTTGGGCCTGAGCAGCAGTCGCTTCTATTGTCTCTACGCCGACTATTTGCGCGCCTGTGCCCAGCGTCGCCAATAGCACTGGCGCCCGGGCCGCTCCGGAGGCGCTCATCATGCGCCGTGGCCTCAACCGGTGGTCGATCTGCTGCGCAAATTGCTCGGTGCGGACCCACCGCTCTCTTACAGTTTTGCCGCTTCGGAGGTCGCGCGCCGACACGCCCTGCGGCTGGATCGCGCCTCCGTGCGCCGCTTTGCTTTGCGC
>JBBPZW010000007.1:0-2826 GCA_038198475.1 Chthoniobacterales bacterium
GAGATCGAACAAACGGTCGCGGTTTGCATCGCGACTGGCGCGCGGAGCGGTTGCGCCGGATAACGATCGGCGGCTTTCATCATCACTTGCGTCCAGACCGGAAGGGCAAGCGCCGAGCCATAGCCGTGCGGGATGATCGTGGCCGGCTGATCGAACCCAACCCAGACGCCGCAGGTGAGTGAGCTGGTGAACCCGGCGAACCACGCATCCTTGAAATCGTTCGTCGTGCCGGTCTTGCCGGCGGCGGGGAGCCTGAAGCCTAACGACCTCGAGCTGGCGGCCGTCCCGCGCGTCATCACTGCCTCCATCAGCTCTGTCGTCATCCAGGCCGCGCCCGGGTCGAGCACGGGCAACGTGAGGTGCGCCGCTCGATAAATCGGCTGATGATTCGGATCGTCGATCCGCTCGATGATATAGGATTGTTTGCGCACCCCGGCGTTGGGGAAAACGGTGTAGGCCGAGGTCAAATCCTTCAGGTCGGTCTCGAACGAACCGATGTAAATGGCGGCGCCGTGCGGGATATCGTTGCCCAAGCCTAACGTCATCGCGATTTTTTGCGTGTCGTCGAGCCCGGCGAATTCGCCGACGCGCACACTCATCGTATTGCGCGATTGGATGAGTCCGTAGGAGACCGGTTTGATTCCGCCGTAGCGGCCGTCTGAATTTCCCGGCGACCAATTTCCCGCGCCTTGGATTTCGCCCGGTCGAATCGGCCCGTCGCTCACCGCCGCGCCCGGCAACAGGCCGTGGGTAAAGGCGAGGGTGTAAACGAACGGCTTGAAGGAAGAACCAATTTGACGATTAGCCGGCGCGAGCGCGCGATTGAATTTGCTCTGCCCATAATCGCGCCCGCCGACCAGGGCGCGGATGCCGCCGCTCGCGTTGTCGATCGCGACGAGCGCGCCCTGCAGATAGGGCATGGCGTTGTCCTCGCCTTCGGCCGGGGCCTGGTATTGCGATTTGAGCGGATGTTTGAAACCTGGCTGGTGCTCGATCTTGGTGAGCTGTTTCTCGATCGCGTCAGTCGCGGCTTTCTGCACGACCGGATCGAGCGTCGTGTAAATGAAGAGGCCGCCATTGTCGATCTGGTCGGCGGTAAGGAGGAGGTTGAGATCCCGCTGGACCGCATCCATCGCATAGTTTTCCTGGATGAGCGTGAGGCGGCGGCGATGCGAATTGATTTTTTCCTGCTTCGCCTGGAGCGCCTGGCCCGCGGAAATCTTTTTCAATTCCTGCAAACGGGCCAGCACCGTGTCGCGCTGCACCCGGGCGCCGTCGGGGTTGTTCAAGGGCGAGTATCGATTCGGGCTGCGAATCAAACCGGCGAGAAGGGCCGACTCGGAGAGATCGAGCTTCGCCGCGTTTTTTCCAAAGTAACTCTGCGACGCCGTCTCCACTCCGTAACAGCCCGAGCCGAAATAAATCCGGTTTACGTAAAGCTCGAGAATCTGGTCCTTCGTCAGCTCGCGCTCGATGCGCAACGCGACCATCGCCTCGAGTAATTTGCGGCTAATGTTGCGCCCGCCTAACGGGAGGCTGTTGCGCGCCAACTGCTGGGTGATGCTGCTCGCGCCTTCCTTGGCCGAGCCGCTCGTGATGTCGCGAAAAAGCGCGCGCGCCACGCCACGCCAGTCGATTCCGCCGTGCTCGTAGAAGCGCGTGTCTTCGCGCGCAAGCAGCGCCTGGATGAAATAAGGCGACACCTGTTTCAGCGGCACCTTCAGGCGGTTCGCGCCGGCGAGGCGGCTATAGATTTTACAGTCCACGTCAAAGACGGTGTTGCGCTCCGGCATGCTGCCGAGGCGTTTCAGGTCGAAGGTCTGGGCCCAGACGGCGTAGAAGGAAAGGACCGCGATGACAACCGCGAGGGGGAGGGCGACGACGAAAAAGCCAAGCACCCAGCGCCAGGCGCTGCGGCGCTTTTTTTTGGGACCGGCGCCTTTCGAACGGCTGCGGGTGCGCGCGAATAATTTCATGAAAAATCTGGACGCCAGGCGCGGGCGCCGGGCGAGAGAACTAAATCACACCTGCGCAGGGAGGAAAGCGCGAGCCGCGGGAAAGAAAAAAGCCTTCCCCGGAGACGGGAAAGGCCTTTTCGAAAAGTGCTCGGACGCAGTCTAGAATTTCATCTTTACCGGCTCGCCGTGCTGCTCGTTGGCGCAGGGGGCATTGATCGGCACGCCGGCCTCCTTTTGGTTAGGCTGAACGAGATTGTGCTCGATCAGGTAACGCTCGACGTCTTCGCCGCTGACATCGGCCACCATTTCGCCATTGATCTCGATGCAGGGCGAAAGGGGCTGGCCGCTCTTGGTTTCCATCTCCCAGCGAAAAGCGGGATTCTGGATGATATCTTTTTCTGTGTAGGGGAGGTCGTATTTGGCGAGGACGGCGCGCACCCCGCCGCTCCAGCCGCAATGTGTCTTTAAGTAGGCGGTGATCTGTGGCTTTTCCATTTGTGTAAGGTAGCACCGGCGCGCACTTCGGCCACCGATTTGTAGCCGGGGACGCTGTCCCCGGTCCCCCACGGCAGAGGCGATGCACAGGGGGGGACGTGTCTTGCGAGATTTTGCTTTCGACAAGAGCTCAGAGAGAGTTCGGCCGGGGACAGCGTCCCCGGCTACAACTTAGAGCTGCTCGATCTGGTAACCGCGCGCCCGGAGCAGGGCGGGGACGCCGTTCGGCCCTCCCATGTGAGCCGCGCCCGCGATGACGAAGTAAACGTGCCCACTTTTCAGGTCGCGCTCGATTTTCGGGATCCAATTGCGATTGCGGGCGGCGACCAGGCGTTCCTGGAAAGCCGGGAAATCCGCAAAGGCCGTGCGCTCC
>JBBPZW010000008.1:0-5862 GCA_038198475.1 Chthoniobacterales bacterium
CACGAACGATCCACGAGTCACGATCGCAGGTGTCGACGCCTTGGTGGACGCTTTGCGGAAGGCGAAGCGCGAAGTGACTTACATTGTCTATCCCGACGAAGGTCACGGTTTTGCCCGGCCGGAAAACCAGCGGGACTACTACGGACGGGTGGAGAAATTTCTCGCGCAACATCTCGGAGGACGCGCCGAGTCGCTAGAGAAGATCCCGGGCGCGACGGCAGAGGTTCGTTAAGGTAAGGCGTGCTCCGCAAATACATGAAACGCCTTCACCTCGCGCTTGTCCTGCTCGCCCTCGCTTCCGCAGAGGCGGAACTTCCACCGCTCATTCCGCGCGAGATTTTGTTTGGAAATGCAGACCGTTCGGATCCGCAGCTCTCGCCGGCGGGCGATCGAATCGCGTGGCTGGCACCGGACCGGAACGGAGTGGTCAACGTCTGGGTCGGATCGATCGACGGCGCGAATGCCAAGGCCGCGACGAATGAAACGCATCGGCCGATCGGATGGTATGCGTGGGCCGGTGATTCAAAGCACATCCTTTATCTTCAGGACAACGGCGGCGACGAAATCGACCATTTAT
The DNA here is from genome assembly GCA_038198475.1 of Chthoniobacterales bacterium. Classification (GTDB taxonomy): domain Bacteria; phylum Verrucomicrobiota; class Verrucomicrobiia; order Chthoniobacterales; family UBA10450; genus Palsa-1392. Next base: position 578 of record JBBPZW010000008.1, read on the forward strand.
TCTCCGCCGACCTAACGAATGGCAACGTGCGCGATCTCACTCCCTTTCGTGGTGTCCGCGCGCAGAATGTCCTGACCGATCTGCAGCATCCGCGCTTCGTCCTCGTCGCGCTCAATCTGCGCGATCGCCAGGCTTTCGACATGCACCGGGTCGATCTCGAAACCGGCGCGGTGACGCTGGAAGCGACCAACCCTGGCGACGTCCTGACGGTTCGACTACCTTTCTCCGCACTGGGTGTTCTTCGATCCGAAAATCAAAGCGGATTTCGAAATCATGGGTCGCGCGGTGCCGGGATTCCTGGAGCTCATCGGCCGCGACCGCGACGACCGGAAATGGATCGTAGCTTCGCGGCGCAGCGATGCGCCGGCGACCTATTACCTCTTTGATCGCGGGGCGAAAAAGACCAGCAAACTTTATGAAGAATACCCGGCCCTGGCGAAGGCCACCTTCGCTCCAAAAAAAGGAATCACGATCAACTCGCGTGACAGCTTGTCATTGCCTACCTACCTAACGACTCCCTCCGGAGTGGAGCCGAAAAATCTGCCGCTGGTTTTGCTCATCCACGGCGGCCCGTGGTATCGCGACTACGACGGCTTCGATCCCGAAGTGCAACTGCTGGCCAATCGCGGCTATGCGGTGTTGCAGGTGAACTACCGCGGCTCAACTGGATTTGGGCTCAAGTTCCTCAACGCCGGGACTAACGAATGGGGCCGCGGGACGCAGGAAGATTTATTCGACGCCGTAAAATGGGCGATCGACCAGGGCATCGCCGATCCGAAACGGATCGCAGCCATGGGCTGGTCGGGCGGCGGATTCGCAACGTTGCTCTCGCTCGAGATGCGACCCGAGATGTTTGCCTGCGGCGTGGACGGAGTCGGTCCTGCCGATCTCGCTACTCTCTATCGTTCGTTCCCGAGTTACTGGTCGAACATCACCGCGCGCTGGCGCCGGCGGGGCGGCGATTTCGATCACAACGAAAAACTGAATCGGGAAGTCTCGCCGGTTTATCACGTCGACAAAATCCGCGCCCCGCTCCTCATCGGCCAGGGGCAGAACGATCCGCGCGTCACGATCGCGAACGTGAATGGAATGGTGGCGGCGTTGCGCAAGGCGAAGCGCGAAGTGGCCTACGTCGTTTATCCGGATGAAGGGCACGGCTTCGCTCGCCCGGAAAACAACCGCGATTTCTACGGCCGGGTGGAAGAATTCCTCGCCAAACATCTCGGCGGCCGGGCCGAGCCCTGGAAAAAAATCGACGGCGCGACCGCGGAGGTTCGTTAGGGTTATCTCACCGATGATCGACTGGAACCTGGCGCAAAGCGGAAGGGAACTGGCGCAACTTACCGGCGCCCTTATTCTCACCCTCCCGATCGCGTGGAACCGCGAGCGGGCCGACCGCGTCATGGGGCTGCGCACGTTCCCTTTCGTCGCTATGGCGAGCTGCGGGTTCATGCTTTTGGCTGAGAGCAGTTTTGCGGGCAGCGCCGATGCGCAGGCTCGCGTCCCGCAGGGGGTGATTACCGGCATCGGTTTCATCGGTGCCGGCGCGATCCTGAAACAAGATGGACATGTCAAGGGAAGCGCGACGGCCGCGAGTATTTGGAACACGGGAGCGCTGGGAGCGGCGGTCGCGCTTGGCCGCTACGAGGTAGCGGTGCTTTTGACGCTGGTCGATTTCCTGATCCTTCGCTACCTGGGCAAGGCCAAGCCGAAATGAAAAAACTCATTGCCACACTCGGAATTATTCTCAGCGGTCACGCGCTGGCGACGGAGCCCGCCGCGGTTGCGAAGCAAGCGGAACAATGGCGCGCGCAGCATGAGCGGGAGATCCTGCAGGAATTTTCGAACCTCCTCGCGATTCCAAACCTGGCGAGCGACACGTTAAATATCGAGCGCAACGCCGCCGCCATCCAGGCGATGATGGAAAAGCGCGGCCTAACGACTCAGTTGCTTACGCTGGAAGGTGCGCCGCCGATCGTGGTCTGCGATCTCACCGTTCCAAATGCAAAACGGACGATCGCGTTCTACGCCCATTACGACGGGCAGCCGGCCGATCCCGCGAAATGGAAAAGCGCTCCGTGGAAGCCCGTCATGCGAGACCGGGCGGGGAAGGACATCGACTGGGAAAATGCGAAGGCGATCGATCCCGAATGGCGCCTCTACGCCCGCTCGGCTGGAGATGACAAAGCGCCGATCATCGGAATGCTGTCGGCGCTCGATGCCCTGCGGGCGAACGGAATGAAACCCGCGGTCAATCTCCGGTTCGTCTTCGAAGGCGAAGAAGAAGCGGGCTCGCCGCACCTCGCGCAGTATCTTGAAAAATATCCGAAGGTCTTGCGTCCCGGCGCCTGGGTCTTGTGCGACGGGCCGGTGCATCAAAGCGGGAAAGCGGAACTGTTCTTCGGTGCACGCGGCACGATCGATTTGGAGCTGACGGTTTATGGTCCGAGCAAGGGTCTGCATGACGGCCATTACGGGAATTGGGTCCCAAACCCGATCGTTAGGCTGACGCACCTGATCGATTCGATGCGCGATGAGAACGGGCACATTTTGATCAAGGGATTTTACGATGACGTGAAACCGGCGAGCGCAGCGGAGCGGGCGGCGCTCGGGAACATTCCCGATGTCGAGGCGGACCTGCGACATGAATTCCAGATCGCGCAGACCGAGGGCGAGGGGAAACACCTGAATGAGGTGCTGCTTCAGCCGGCTTTGAATGTGCGCGGAATCGAGTCCGGCCATGTCGGCGAAAAAGCCTCCAACGCGATCCCGCCGGAAGCGCGCGCTTCGATCGACTTCCGGCTTGTGCCTAACGAAACGCCGGATTCGATCAAGCCACTCGTCGAGCGGCATCTCGAGGCGCAGGGTTACAAGATTGTGCGCGAGACGCCGGATGCGGCGACGCGGGAGAAGAATCCGAAGATTGTTCGGGTCGAGTGGGGCGCCGGTTATCCGCCCGCCCGCACCTCGCTGGATCTTCCGCTTTCGCGCGAGATCGCCGGTCTCATGATCGCGGCCGGCCATGAACCGGTCCGGTTGCCGACCGTCGGCGGCAGCATCCCGATGTATCTCTTCCAGCAGCCTAACGACACTCCCGTGATCGGACTTCCGATCGCCAACCACGACGACAACCAGCATTCGAACGACGAGAATTTGCGTCTGCAAAACCTCTGGGACGGGATCGAAGTTTTCGCTGCGCTCTTTGTCGGGATGGCAAACAACTGAATTCAGAAACGTGCGCCAGGTCCGGGGGAACGCATGCGCCTCGCGTCCTGGCGACGGCGTCCTTGCCATCGCGAACTTGTTCTCCTTGGCTTTGATCCAAGCCCACTGTCCGAGAAATCAATGCAAGCCCAGAATCACACTATTGGCATTCCAGACCCAATAACGGGGTCTCCGGACCAAACATTAGCTCCTTTAGCGCAAACAATGTTCGCTCGGAATGAGACAATGGCTTTGTCAAGTTGAGCGACGGCATCCCTTTTTTTGGGCAAAATCGGCTTTCATGGCAGGGACGATGCTTAACGGCGGAGCTGAAATGACAAACATTCCAGCAGAACAAACTAGCGATGTACCTCGCCGTGCTCGGCGTGATGGCCAAATATAACTCAGTCTGGACGGCGATGACGGCGTCGCCGATATGGTGACGAGATTGCAGGATCTCACCTCCAGTATGCAGGAGACGAGCGGCATCCAGGGCTCGCCTCTCACCGGCATCTCCGGCGGGAAGCGCCGCAAACGGATGGAGATGATGGAGAGAACAGTCGAGATCGCGGGCGATGTGGTAAGAATGGCGATGCCGAGATGGAAGCGAAGTCGGACCTCGAGCTAACGGATCTGGTGCGCCTGGGCGAGACGGTGGTCGCGCCGCGCTGCCAAGAGATTCACGATTTTGCGAATACCACTGCCGCGGCCTTGCAAACCCGCGCTTTTTGTCTGGTGTAGCGGCGGGCGTGTCGCCCGCTGGGCGGAAGCTGCGCTCCCGGGAACCGCCCCTCGCTGAGGCGTCGCCACGGTGCGACCGACACGGCCGCCGCTACAATCGGGGCACGAGCCGCTGGGCTGGGCGGAGATCGCACGGTTGATTCAAGCGCCTTGCGTGATATGCTTTTCGTTATGCTTTGGACGGACGGTTTCTTCTTCCTATCCCGGTCACCAAGTTTCGGTTAGAGCAAAGTTTTGTTCGTTCTCATGCAGGTTTTTCCGGAGATCTTGAGCGCTGTCGAGACGCCCGACATTGAGCAGGAATCAAAAACCAAGGAGGCGTTCGATCTTCCCTGGAACGTGGTCGTGCATAACGATCCAGTGAATTTGATGAGTTACGTGACGATGGTTTTTCAAAAGGTCTTTAGCTATCCCAAGGAAAAGGCCGAGCTGCACATGATGGAAGTGCATCGCAATGGCCGGTCCATTCTATGGACTGGAGTGCGCGAGCGGGCCGAACTGTTTGTTCAGCAGCTGCACGGCTATCTCCTTCTCGCGACGATCGAGCGGACGAGTTGAGATGGAGGTCTCGCGCAATAACGGCAGTCTCGAGATCAACGAAATCGATCCCTTTCTGGCCGAGCTTCTGCGCCAGATCCCAGTCAGCACCAATCCCGATTCAGTCCGCGCAGCCGAGCAACGCCTCTACAGCGCGCCGGCCGGGCCTAACGAGAAGGAATTTTGCGCCGATTGGAAAATTTATGTCGAGCCGGGACTGCGTCGGCTTTTCCAGACCTCGACCGAGACGGTCGAGTCGGATTTGCGCCAGTTGGCGGAGGGCGACAAGCCTTTCTCCAACCGCACCCTTCGCATCCCGCACCAGCATTCCGAAGCCTGGCTCAATGCCCTCAACCAGGCGCGGCTCGCGATCGCGGCGAAGTATGATTTCACGGAGGCGGAACTGTGCGATCACTACCGCTCACCGATCGGTTCGCGCCGCGACCTGAGTCTTTTTCAGGTCAACTTCTACGGGTTCCTGCAGGAATTTATTCTCCGCGAGATGGAATGCGAGACGCCGGCGGAGTCGAGCGAATAAGAAACCGGCGCGCCTAACCCGCGCCGCCCTGCTTGCGCTCGCGCACCATCTTCATGAGGCGATCTTTCAGGGCATCGGAGGATTTCGCGGGCTTCAGGCTGAGAGCGAAGGCTTCGTGAAGCCGGTAGCATTCGGTGATGAAATCTTCCGCCTGTGCACCAAGCTCGCGGCGAGCCTCTTCGAATTCACGGGCCTCGCTGTTTTCCAGCACGCCGATCACGTAGAGCCGTGCGCGGTTCTGGAATTCTTCAAAGCTCATCTTTTA
>JBBPZW010000009.1:0-11876 GCA_038198475.1 Chthoniobacterales bacterium
AAATCGACCAGGATTTCGTTCAGCGGCAACTCGCAATGGAGCATGACGCGGCGGGTGTCGAGCGATTCGGTGTGATCCATCACCCCGCGCTTCTCGAGAATGAGCTGGAGGATGTCGCCGATCGATTCGTTAGGGCAAAGAATGTAGGCGCGCACGATCGGCTCGCGGATTTCCTCGATCACGCTCGGATCGGGGAGGTGGGCGGGGTTGTCGACCTGCACGACTTCGTTGCGGGTGGTCAGGACTTCGTAGATCACGCTCGGGGAGGTGGCGATAATGTCCATGTCGTACTCGCGCCGGAGCCGTTCCTGGATGATCTCCATGTGGAGCAGCCCGAGGAAACCGCAACGATAACCAAAGCCCAGCGCGACCGAGCTTTCCGGCTGGTAAACGAACGCCGAGTCGTTCATCCGCAGCTTGCCAATGGCAGTTTTCAGGTGCTCGAAGTCGGCGGTGTTGATCGGATAAATGCCGCTGAAGACCATCGGGTGAATTTCCTGGAAACCGGGGAGCGGTTCCTTCGCCGGATGACGCACGTCGGTGATCGTGTCGCCGATCTTCAGCTCCGAAGTGGTTTTGATGTTGGCGATGATGTAGCCGACGTCGCCCGCGTTGAGAGTCGGTTGCGCGTTCATCTTTGGGGTGAAGACGCCAACCTCTTTCACCTCATAACGCGTGTCGGTGCTCATCACTTTGATCTGTTGATCGGCTACTGCCTTTCCCGAAAAGACGCGCACGTAGGCGACCACGCCCCGGTAAATGTCGAAAACGGAATCGAAGACGAGGGCGCGCAGAATATCGTCCTTTGGCTTGGGCGGCGGCGGGATGCGATGCACGACCGCTTCCAGAATCTCCTCAATGCCGATGCCCATCTTCGCGCTGCAATCGATTGCTTCCTCCGCCGGGATCGCGAGGATTTCCTCGAGCTGCCGATGGACGCTCGGGAGATCCGCATTCGGCAGGTCGATCTTGTTGATTACCGGCACGATCGTTAGGCCCTGCTTGTGTGCGAGGTGCACGTTCGCGACGGTCTGCGCCTCGACGCCCTGGGCCGCGTCGATGATCAGGAGTGCGCCTTCGCAAGCGGCGAGCGAGCGCGAAACTTCATAGGCAAAATCGACGTGGCCCGGCGTGTCGGAAAGATTGAGTGCGTATTCCTTTCCGTCTTTCGCGGTGTAACGCATCGCGACCGGGTGGGCCTTGATCGTGATCCCGCGCTCGCGTTCGAGGTCCATCGAATCGAGGAGCTGGTCCTGCTTTTCGCGGGCGTGGATCGTGCCCGTGCGCTCGAGCAGGCGATCCGACAAGGTGGTTTTGCCATGATCGATGTGCGCGATGATGCAGAAGTTGCGGGTCAGCTCGATCGACATGAAGGGGCACACTATGCGGGCGTGCCGCGGGGCGGTCAATCGAGAGCGACCCTCCCTTCCCCGGGGACTTCCGCGCTGGCTCGCCCGAGTGTCGCCGCTTCCGTGGCGCTTGCGAATCACCAGCCCATCGACCTAAGTAACCCTTGCTTCACGGACCGGGTCTGCCCCCACGAGGTTCTCCACGAACAATCGACCGGTTCGAGAAAACATGGCAACCTACACTGCCCCCTGTAAACCCGCTCCTGTTTTGGGATTGCAAAGGCGAGCAGGAAAAGGGAAAACTGTGGGATGGACGAGAAACAAGAGCAAATCAAAGAGGTGCTAACCCGCGACCTTCCGGACACAGCTCCCATCACGGAACAACAAGTCGCCGAGGTGGCAGAGCAAATTAGCGAGCTGCCGCGAGTGGATCAAGAGACGGTAGAAAAGATCGCAGCAAACGTGGCGGGCGCTTACGGACAGGAGATTGCGGCGAGCATCGACCTGGGCGACGTCAATAGTATTCTCGGGGGTGACAAGAAGCCCTAGCGCAAATCACCGACACCGGCTCCAAGGCAAAGTCCCGCCGGCAACGCCTGCAAACCAAGAAGAATTCTCTTGTCCTCGTCGAAGTTTCATCCATAATCGCCTTGTTCTGGGGGGAACAGCCGCCCTTCATGCCCTTCGGGTGTGGGGGGCGGTAATTTTTTTCCCGCCTCCCTTCTCTATCCACCGCTGGAACCTTTCGGGCGACCGGATTGAACGTTTCGGCCCCGGCCGAGTCGAAAGAGTATGAGAAAAATACAGAAATCAGTTCTTGTGTTCTCGGGGGCCTTTCTTTTGGCAATTCCGACCAGCTCTTGGGCCGCGCCCACCGAAGCGGAGTTGATGAAGCAGGCAAACGTTTCCAAGTCCCAAGCCGAACAAATTGCCCACACGAAAGTTCCCGGCGCGAAAATCCAAAGCGAGGAGATCGAGAACGAGCATCACGCATTGGTCTGGTCCTTTGACATGGTCAAGCACGGGAGCAAAAACGTGACCGAGGTGCTGGTGAACGCCATGACGGGAAAGATTGTTTCTGTCAGCACCGAAACACCATCCGATCAGGCCAGGGAACAAGCAGCGGATAAGATCAACGGGACGCGCTAGGCGCCTCGTCCGCCGTCTCGCTTGGGGAGAATGTTTTCCGGCATCGACGGGGCGTTGGGATTCGGCGGCAATGTTAGTGGGGTTTTGACTTGCCGTTAGGCTCATGGTTACCCATGGCCGACTCCCGCGCTTCTTCCTCAGCCGTCTCCGTTCGCATGGCCAGGACGCGACTGGTCGCGGGCATCGATTTCAATCTCACGTATCTCGGTGGAATGAGGCACGCGCACATCGATCGCCCAGGCGGGGCGGCTCCCGAGAGTGTGGAATTCTTCCACTCCGACCTTACCCTCTGGCACTTTCGAGAGGGCGATCTTCTCGGCCTGATCAAGGCCGATGCGATGGGCGGCGACGGCGTGAAAAGAGCCTCGGTTGAAAAAGAACCCAAGCACAATCAAGCAGACAGCGCTGGTACACGCGGCGTTTTTCCACCAGTGATTCAGGGACCGCCGATACCTTGCTTCGCCCACGCTGACTCGCCCCAGGATGGTGGTTTTTTTGGGCCGAACCCGGCGGCGCCGCGCCCCGAACCATCGCAAGCCGATGAAGTCGATGATTGGTAGGAAAAGGAATCCGCTCACCGTGTATTTGGATGTTCCGCTTCGGCGGCGGCGACGATAAACCTTTTCTTCAACCACCCGATAGCCCGCCGCTAATGCCAACGCCGGCATGAATGAAGTGAGGGTGCGAATCGGGATAAAGGAGTCCGCCACTTCGCGCCGGAACACTTTTAATCCACACCCTGCATCGGAAACTCCGTCGCCGAGCCATCTCGAGCGGATGACGTTTGCGAGCCGCGCAATTTTCGGCCGCATCCAAGGATCCTGCCGGGCCCTTCGAACGCCGACAACCATGTCGCCCTGCTCGAGCCGCTTGATCAGCCTCTTAATGTCGTTAGGGTCATTTTGCCCATCGCCATCCATTGTCACGATGATCGGCGCGAGCGTCTGGCTCAAGCCGACGAGCAAGGCGGCTGATTGCCCCTGGTTCTCCGCTAGGTGATAGACCCGGCAGCACGAGAAAAGGCCGGCGATCTCATCCAGCCGGGCAGCGGTCTTGTCGAGGCTTCCGTCGTTCACGAAAATGAATTCCGCGTCGGGAAAATCGAACGCGACGACCCGGACCAATTCCGAGCAAATATTCCGCACAATGTCTTCCGCGGGATTGTGCAAGGCCGCGCGCGTTGCTAAGCCAATAGTGTGAATCAATCTTCCGCGCCCCCGACTGAGCCAGCCTCGACCGCACCACCGGAGCGCGCGGATGAAATCATGCTCGAGGGGCCGCACTCGCGCTTCGATGAATTATTCACTCTCTTCCGGATCATGGCGGATTTTTTGCGCGGATTCCGCGTCCTGCATTTCGTTGGGCCGTGTGTGACGGTCTTCGGTTCGGCGCGAATCAAGGCGGGCAGCCCGGAATATGAGTTGGCGCGCGCGATGGGCGGGGGGATCGCGCGACTCGGATTCACCGTAATGACCGGCGGCGGTCCGGGGATCATGGAGGCCGCCAACCGCGGCGGGAAGGAAGTCGGCGGCCGCTCGGTCGGTTGCAACATCCGGCTTCCCTTTGAGCAGGCGCCTAACGAATCTCTCGACCGCTGCGTGACGCTCTACTATTTCTTCGTTCGCAAGATGCTCCTCGTGAAATATTCCTACGCTTTCGTCGTCATGCCGGGCGGCGCGGGCACGCTCGATGAGCTCTTTGAAGCGCTCACGCTCATCCAGACGGGCAAGATCCAGAATTTCCCGATCGTGGTCATGGGCACGGAGTATTGGCGGGAGCTAACCGATCTGCTGGCGAAAATGGCGCGCCTCGGGATGATCGGCGCACAGGATTTGAGCCTGGTTTATGTGACCGACTCGGTCGAGGAGGCGCTTGAGCACATCCGGAGCAAGACGATCGAGCCCTTCGGCCTGAAGCGGGTCGTTAGGCATTCCATCTCCTGGCTGGGCGAACGAGGTTTGAACCACGCCGCCTCGTGAAACAGCGAAGCGCAGAGTGGACGAGCGAAAGCCTGCGGGCCTTGCCTAACGACAGACGATATCTGGTCGGCGTCTCCGGGGGGCGCGATTCGGTCGTGCTACTGGATTGGCTGCTGGGACAGGGTTATCGCCGGTTGATCGTCTGCCATTTCGAGCACGGCCTGCGCGGTCGGCTGGGCAAGGCGGACGCGCGCTTCGTCGAGCGGCTGGCGCAAAAGCTCGGTTTGGAATTTGAACTCGGCTCAGCCGAGGTCGCGAAAATTGCGGCTCAAACAAAACGCTCGGTCGAGACCGCCGCGCGTGACGAACGGCTGGCTTTTTTCACCCGCGTCGCGCGCCGACGCCGTTGCCCGACGATTTTCCTCGGGCATCACGCCGACGATCAGGTCGAGACTTTTCTCATGAATCTGCTACGGGGCGCGGGGCGTGTCGGCCTCGGAGCGATGCGCGAGCGCTCAGTGCACAGGCGGCTCGAGATTGTGCGTCCGCTCCTCGGCGTCTGGCGTTCTGAAATCGACGAGTACATCAGAGAACACAGGCTGAAATTTCGCGAGGACGCGACCAACCGGGAACTCCACGCGCGGCGCAACCGGACACGGCTCAGGATTGTGCCGTGGCTGGAGAAAGAATTTGGGCGCAGTGTGCGCGCCAACCTCTGGCGGGCGGCCAGCGTCCTGACCGAGGAAGAAGGCCTGCTCGACGAGCTTTTGCCTAACGAGAGTGAGAATGCCATCTCTCTGGAGGTTACGCGGTTGCGGGAACTGCCTGTCGCCCTGCAGCGCCGCACCATCCTGCGCTGGCTGCGTGGCAATGATGTTTCGGACCTCGGCTTCGCCCTGATCGAACGGGTCCGCGCCTTGTTGCAGCCCGGCGCCTCTGTCGCAAAGACGAACCTCCCCCGCGCACGTCATGCGCGTCGGCGAGCGGGTAAGATTTTCCTGGAATGAAAAGCCGGGTTTGCGGCGGCTGCGCTTTCCGCGAAGGGTGAGCGCTGATGAGTTCCGCTGTCCGAGTTCGCTTTGCCCCGTCGCCCACCGGCTATCTGCACATCGGCGGCGCGCGCACCGCGCTTTTTAACTGGCTCTACGCGCACCACACCGGCGGGACGCTGGTCCTGCGAATTGAAGACACCGACCAGTCCCGCAATACCGCTGAGGCGACGCAGGCGATTTATGACGGGCTGCGCTGGCTCGGACTCGAGTGGGACGAAGGCCCGCAAGCCGGTGGAAATTTCGGGCCTTATTTCCAGAGCGAGCGCAACGAGATCTATGAGCGCCATTTTAAAAGACTCGAAGAGGGCGGACATCTCTTCGAGGAGAACGGCGCGATTCGTTTTCGTTCGCCGCGCGAACATGTTGTGGTCGACGACATTGTCTGCGGCCGAATCGATTTCGACCTAACGAATCCGGAAACGCATCCCGACATGACGATCCGGCGGCCGAATGGTTCGTGGATTTTCCACTTCGTGAACGTGGTCGACGACCTCGAGATGCAGATCAGTCACGTCATCCGAGGAGAGGATCATCTTTCGAACACGCCGAAACACATCGAGCTCTACCGCGCGCTTGGGGCGGAGCCGCCGCGCTTCGCGCACATCCCGCTCATCCTCAACCCGGACGGCTCGAAGATGAGCAAGCGCGATGCCGGCGCGAGCCTCAACACCTACATCGAGGAAGGTTTCCTGCCCGAGGCGGTGCGCAATTACCTTTGCCTTCTCGGCTGGTCGCCGAAGGATAATCGCGAAAAAATCGACCTTGAGGAAGTCGTTAGGCTATTCGAGCTGGAAAAGATTCATCGCAAGAATGCCTCCTTCGATCTCGCCAAATGCACCTGGCTGAACGGCGAGTACGCGCGCGAATTGCCGGACGATCGCTTCCGCGCTCTCGCTTTGATCGCGCTCGCCAGGGCCGGAATCGACACGACGAAATTTTCGCCCGAGTACACGCAAGCGGCGCTCGATACCTGCAAGGGAAAATTCCGGATCTTCAGCGAGCTGCCGGCCTATTGCGGTTTCTATTTCACGGACGAGATCGGCTACCTGCCGGAAGGCGTGGCGAAACACTTCATCCCGGAAAACAAACCGCGCCTCGAGGCACTGCGCGATGCCTTTGAGGCGCTCGAAAATTTCGACGCCACTTCGATCGAAGCCGCGCTGAAGACGACCGCGACTCAGCTCGGGGTGAAAGTCGGCGCGCTCGTCCACCCAACCCGTCTCGCCGTGACCGGGAGCAACGCTGGACCGAGCCTCTACCATCTGCTCGAGATTCTCGGGAAACAGAAAGTTCTGACTCGGATCGAGCGCGCGCTGTCGGTCATGCCGAGCGGTTAGAAATCGCTTTCGGCTTCAATCCATCAGGCCGAGTACGACCATCCACAATCCCATGTAAAGAAAGGTCCAGAGGAGCGCATCCCATTTTCGCGGCGCGTTCAGCCGATCTGGAAACTTCGTACCCGGGCCGCGGGGCGCCGGGAACCAGAAGGCGAGAAGTGGCGTTTGCCAACGGAGGAGGAAGGGCAGGGCGACGACGAAAAGAAGCGCGGGTAATGCGCGCCAGGTGCCTTTGCCTAACGACACAAAAAGATAGAATCCGCCCGCGGCCAGCAGAGCCGTCAACCAGGAGAGGATGCTGGTCCAGCGCTGGTAAAGAGATTGCGTAATCGTGCGATGAATCAGCTTCCAGGCAGCGACGACCCAGAAGACGCAGGCGACCGCGAGCACGACGCCAAACGCATCGCGGGGCGTGAATGTGTCGCTCTTCGATGTCTCCGGCGGAAAGGCTACATTCGCGAGCACCCCTAACAATCCGGCAATCGCGCAAAGGAAATGTTCGTTCACGCGGCCGAGCGAAGGCAGATGCAGTCGCGTCATTCCTTCCGGCACGGCGGGCACGGGGTTCTTTTGTTTGCGGGTCGCGTTCCAGCGCGGTAAGTCGATCCATTGTCGACGCCAGAGCCAGTGGAGCGATTCGGGCAAACCGATCGCGCTTCCGATCACCCTCACGGCGCTTTTCTGGAGAAGTTCGGCTTGCTGGGCGAGCCACTCGGTCCTCGTGCGATTTGTAAGCAGGATCACGCAGGTTCCGTCACCCGGCGATTCGATCGCGCCGAGGCTGAGCAGATCCGAGCGCAGTCGCATCGCGGCGGGAGCGTCTTCCATATCATGGAAAAGTTGAAAGCGTCCCAGCTCCGCGAAACGGGCCGGCAGATCCGGAATCTTCATGACGCGCCCACGGCGATACGAGTCTCAGGCTTTGCCGGTAGGGCACCAGCGCAGCAAATCTTCCGGGCGCAGTAGGGCAACCGTCGCCAAGCCGGCGCATCCGATCCCGACGATGCCGGCGAGAATAGAATCCGACATGCCTTGGTAATGCATTCCTTCGGTCATCGTCGCGAGGGCGGGAATCCATCCCGTTCGCCCGAGCAGGTACAGACCGAAGAGACCGGTGAAGAGGAGGAACGTTAGCACCAAGCGCGTCATGCCCATGCGTCGCCAAAGCCAGGCGAAGCAGACGTGCCAGGCGACCACGGCAAAGAAAAATGGAAGCGTCAACCAGATGAGGATGCGAAGACCGTCGACTCGTTTTCCTGGCTCAGTTCGTTCCAGTCGCCGAAAATCATCGCCGGCAAAAGAGAGACCGAGGCCAGCATCAGTGTGATGAGAAAAACCCACGGCGGAACCCGCGGAACGCGGGAACTCGTTAGGCGTGCAGCCGACTCGTCCGTTTCGCCAAGGAGTTGGGTCAGCCGCCGCAACGCAGTGCGAAACCCGCCGCGAAAATCCACGACGCGGGCTCGCTCCATTTCCGCCGGCAATTTGCAGGAGCGGAAGAGCGCCACAATCAAACGGTCGCCCTGGGCGAGCGCGCGCTTCCATTCGCGTTGCACGTAAGTGGAGCGCACGCTGGCCGGGCTCGCCACCAGGATGACGATTTTCGCCTCATCCAGCGCGCGCTCGATTTCCACGCTCCATTCTCCGCCGGGGCTGAGATGGTTCGCGTCCAGCCAGCTTGCGATCCCGCGCTTCTCGAGATGGAAGGCGAGCGATTCGGCGAAATAAAAATCCTTGCGCGAATAACTGATGAAGACCGGAGGCATCGGTTCCCGCGGCGATACTGCCCCGGGGATGCTCGTGCTGGCGAGCAGAAGTTAGCGCTTTGCTTCTTTCGCCCAGGTATCGCGCAGGGTGATCGTGCGATTGAAAACGAGTTTGTTAGGGCGAGAATCGGGATCGAGCGCGAAATATGCGAGCCGCTCAAATTGATAACGCAACTCTGGTTTCGCTTCGCCTAACGACGGTTCGCCTTTTGCTGTCACCACCTCGAGCGAGTGCGGGTTGATGAAGGATTTGAAATCCCCGTCCGCATCCGGTTCCGGGACGGTGAAAAGGCGGTCGTAGAGCCGCACTTCGGCATCGACGGCGTGGGGCGCGCTGACCCAATGAATCGTGCCCTTGATCTTACGATTGGAAGTCGCGCCGCCCGATTTGCTCTCGAGATCTGCGGTGCAGCGCAGCTCGGTGATTTCGCCCGCCGCATCCTTCACCACCTCGTCGCATTTGATGATGTAGGCGTATTTCAAACGCACTTCGCCGCCGGGTTTGAGCCGAAAATATTTCGGGACCGGCATTTCCATGAAATCGGCGCGATCGATGAAAAGTTCGCGACTAAACGGAACCGGGCGTGTACCGGTCGACGGATCCTCCGGGTTGTTCGTCGCCTCGAGTTCCTCCGTTTTTCCCTCGGGATAATTCGTGATCACCACCTTGAGCGGGTGCAGCACGGCCAGCCGCCGAAGGGCGGTTTTGTTGCACTCGTTTCGCATCGCGTACTCGAGCGCGTCGACTTCGGTGAGCGACGGATATTTCGTAATTCCGATTCGGTAGGCGAAATCGCGCAGCACGCTCGCGGTCACGCCGCGGCGGCGCATGCCGGCGATTGTCGGGAGGCGCGGATCGTCCCAGCCGCTCACGAGTCCATCATCGACGAGCTGCTTGAGCTTGCGCTTGCTCATCACGGTGTAGGTGAGATTGAGGCGCGCGAATTCGATCTGGCGCGGCAACGACTGCGGGAGCTCGAGCGATTCCAGGATCCAATCGTAAAGCGGCCGATGAACCTCGAACTCGAGTGTGCAAAGCGAGTGCGTAATTCCTTCGAGATAATCGCTCAGCCCGTGCGCGAAATCGTAGAGCGGATAGATGCACCACTCCTCGCCCGTCTGGTGATGGGCGGCGTGCCGGATGCGATAGAGAACCGGATCGCGCAGCCAAACGTTAGGCGCCTGCATGTCGATCTTCGCTCGTAGAGTGCGCGCGCCGTCGGGAAACTCGCCGGCTTTCATACGCGCGAGCAGATCGAGATTTTCTTCCACCGAGCGATTGCGAAAAGGCCCATCCTGGCCGAGCCGCCGATATTCGTCGGTTTCCTCCGCGGTCATATCGCAGACGTAGGCTTTTCCTTTGCGCACCAACTCCTGTGCGAAGGCGTAGATGTGCGGGAAATAATCCGACGCGTAAAACGGCGCCGCGCCCTCCTTGAGATTGAGATTCTTGTCCGCCCAGCCGGCGATCAGCCAGCGCACATCGGCTACGATGGAATCGACAAACTCGACCTCTTCCCTGGCCGGGTTGGTGTCGTCCATCCGCACGTTGCAGACGCCGCCGAATTCGCGCGCGATCCCGAAGTTGAGGCAGATCGCCTTGGTGTGCCCGATGTGGAGGTACCCGTTAGGCTCGGGCGGAAACCGAGTGTGAATGTGCGCGTGCTTTCCGGTCCGCACATCTTCTGCGACGATGTCGCGGATGAAATCGGAAGGGGCGGCTGAATCGGTGGCGTTATCGGACATGCGGTGGCGCGACGGTAAACATGGCGCGCCCGCTTGTCATCCCGTGCGCGTTTACCGATGAAGGCGGTTTACGATTTGGAAGACCTGCGCCGGTGGGAGGAAACCGCGGATGAACGGCCATTCCCGATCCGTCTCGGCGTTGTAGGGAGTCCAGTCGCGCACTCTCTTTCGCCGGTTATGCAGAACGCCGCGCTCGAGAAAAGCGGACTCGCGCTGCGTTATACGCGTTTCCTGATTTCGCCTTCCGAACTCGAAGAAGCGCTCGACTGGTTTCGCCGGCTCAGCTTTGTCGGCCTCAATCTCACGATGCCGCACAAAATCGCGGCCCTCGCGCTCGTCGATGAAGTCGAAGAGCGGGCTCGGAAGATTGGCGCGATCAACACGATTGTGTTCCGCGATGACAAATCGTTAGGCTGGAATACCGATGCGCTCGGTTTCGAGCGCGCGGTGCGCGAAGAATTCTCTGTCGACTTGCGCGATTTGCGCGTTCTTTTGCTCGGCGCGGGTGGGGGAGCGGGGCGCGCGATCGCCTACCAGTGCGCGTTTGAAAATTGCGAGCGGCTCGTGCTCGTCAATCGCTCCCTGGCCAAGGCGGAAGGCCTCGCTCGCGAACTCGCGACCTATTTCAGCGGACCGCGCGTCCTCGGTCCCGAAGCGCGACTGGAAGCCGTCCCCTGGGAAGAATCCGCCTTGCGCCCGCAGCTCGCCCGGACAGATCTCGTGATCAACGCGACCACGCTCGGTCGGAAGCATCTCGATCCCATGCCGCTGCCGCACTCGCTCCTCGCGCCGCACCTCATGATTTACGACCTCATTTACCAGATGTCGCCGACCCCACTCCTCCCCGCCGCGGCAGAGTCCGGCGCGCGCGGCGCGAATGGCCTAACGATGTTGCTGCATCAGGGCGCGCTCGCGTTCGAGCTTTGGTTTGATCGTCCGGCGCCGCTCGAGGTGATGCGCCGCGCTCTGACCGGTTAGCGCGGAGTGAGGACGATCACGCCCTTCGGGTGAATCTCCGCGTGGCGGCTAGCGAAAAATTCACGCAGGTCGTCGTTGTAGTAATCGCCGTTTTCTTCCCGGTTGAATCCGAGGCAGATTCGGCCGCCGGGCTTGAGTCGCGCCGCCAGGTCGTCGAGGAAAAACGTCCATTCCTGCCGGCCCCAGAGGGCGGGACTCTTGTGGCCGTTGAAGCAAATCATGAAGGCGGTGATGAGATCGAATTTGTTCCTTGCGAGCGGTGGCAGCGGCTGGAAGGGATCGACTCGCCAGATGACGCGGGATAATCCGAGCAGGGCGACCATTTCTCCAAACATCGGGTTCTCATCGATGTCGAGGCCGAGAACTTCGTGGCCGAGAGCCTTCGTGATGTAGAGGAAGTAGCCCGCCCCGCAGCCAAGATCGAGGACGCGCTTGCGAAAGCCGGAGTCCAACCCGAGGTCGTGAACCCGGCGGAGGTTGATCGACATCCAGCGCGGCAGATCGAAATATTTCGGCCAGCCGTCGCCCGGGTCGTCGATCACGTGGCGCCTGCGGATGTCTTCGAATTTCTCCTGATCGA
>JBBPZW010000010.1:0-8672 GCA_038198475.1 Chthoniobacterales bacterium
AATTCATCCTCGAGCAAGGCCGGGGCGCGTTCGCGGCGCTTCGGCTGGACCGAGAGGAGCGCCAAAATATGGGTGCTAGCCGACTCGAGATCGGAGATCAGGCGCTGCGCCCGGCCTCGGAAAAAAGCGTAGAAGATCATCGCGGTAATGCCAATGCCGAGACCACCGCAGGTATTGATGAGCGCTTCGCTGATTCCCTTCGAGAGCAAAATATAACGCCCCGGACCCATCTCGGAACCGAGCGCGCCAAACGAGCGAATGATGCCGATCACCGTGCCAAACAAACCCACCAGCGGCCCGATCGTCGCGATATCCGCGAGATACGTGACGCGGTTATGCAGATTAGTCGCGACCCGGGTGCCTTCCGTCTGCGCGATCTCCCGCGCCTGCGCGAAATCCGCGTTCGGATTCTTCGTCATGAAATCGAGCGTCTTTTGCACCACCCGCGCGATCGCCTCGCCGTGGCGATTCGAGACCGCGAGCAGTCCGAGGTAATCGCGTTTCCGGAGGAGGGCGTCGGCCGTCGCCATGTAGCCGCTGCTCACCACCGCGCCGCGCCGGATGGTGAAAAAGAAGACCACGATCATCATGACCGAGAAAATGGAGATAAGAAAAAGCAGCAACATGACCGGTCCGGCGGCGATCATGGCCTCGAGGAGATTTGTCGTGCGCGGCAGAACCGGCTCGGGACCCGGAGCTTGGGCAAGTGCGGGACCGGCGCTCGCAAGGACGACGAGCAGGGAAAGGAAGCTTTTCATGCTCAATTGGCCGTTAGCATAGGCGCGGGCCTCTGCGATGCAAATTCATCGGAGAACAGACACGGCCCGGCCGATAGGCGTTCATCTTTGGATGATCCACGCGACTCCGGCTAAATGTAATCTGGCCGTTTCCGTGGCGTCAGCTTGCTTGGGGCATACTCTGCCGCTCGCTGGATTTTGATGACGAGCCAAGATGGATACTTATGAAAATCTCGCAGTTTGCTTCCCTCGTTTCTGGAGCCGTGGCTTTGATGCCGTGGTTCCTTTCCGCCGGCACCGTCAATGTGACGGCAGGGCCTAATTTTGCCCCAACTGGTTCCTTTACCGAAAACTCGATCGTCGCAAATGACCCGATGACAGATCAGGCGGCCCTCGCGGCGGGCGCGACGGTCACGCCTCCCGGCTCAAATAGCGCTTCGATCGATTTCTCGGGCACTTACGCGGCGGATGTGGGTGATCTGATCTCGGTGGCCTATACGTTTTCGGTGGATTCCAACGTGACCGGGAATACGACCTTTGAGATCAGTGGCTCGGCTAACCCCAGCACGTCGACGGATGCTCCGGGCGGCGGCCACTTTGCTGAGACGGGCACTATTATGCCGGGCGAGCACCTTTACAGCGCCGCCCTGCCTCCGCCGGGTCCGTCGAAAACAAGCGGCTCGGGCACCTTCAATCTAACTCTTACTTTTCGTTTCAACGCCCCGACCTCTCAGCCCGCGCAGGAATCGCCCAGTCCTTCATCGGCGGCTGCCGGAACGATCAACGTGACGATTGGCGGAGTGCTCTTCCAGGTGGCGCCGACTGCGGCGACGCCGCCGGCGCCGGGTGCGACGCCCAGTCCTACTCCTGTCGGCACACCGCCGCCTGACTCCGCGCTCCTGGTTAACTTATCTACCCGGGCTGACGTGCAGACGAATGACAATGTCCTGATCGGGGGCTTCATCATCAGCGGCACGGGCACAAAGGAGGTAGTCCTGCGCGGGATTGGTCCCTCGCTTTCCCTTGCTGACACCGGGTCTCTCCTGGCTGATCCCGTGCTGGAGCTGCATATGCCGGATGGCTCAATCGTCAGCAACGATAACTGGACGGATAACAGCACGGTGGACCAGGTCGTCTTGACGAGTAATCAACTCGCGCCGTCCAATAATCTTGAATCGGCGATCGTGGCCAACCTGAATCCCGGCACTTATACAGTTATTCTCAGCGGCAAGAATAGCGGGACCGGAGTAGGTCTGGTCGAGGTATATGACCTCGCTATCACCTCCGGCTCCGAACTGGCCAACCTGAGTAGTCGCGGTAAAGTAGAGGTTGGAGAGAATGTGATGATCGGCGGTTTCATCCTTGGTCCCTCGACGGCTACATCTTCCTCAGTGGTGGTGCGAGCTCTCGGCCCGTCGCTCGCTTCAACGGGAGTGACAGATACGCTGAGTGATCCCTACCTCGAGCTCCACGATAGCAATGGCGCTTTGCTCGCCAGTAACGATAACTGGGGGGATGGCCCGGATGCGCAAGCCATTAACGATGCCGGCCTCGCGCCGACCAACGGTCTCGAATCCGCGCTTCTTCTTACCTCGCCTCCCGCGGCCGTTACGGCCGTCGTAAGCGGTCAGAACGGAGCTACGGGAGTGGGACTGGTCGAGATCTACAACCTGCGCTAACGCCCGGTGCGCGACTTTACCGGCGCCTGACTTTGAAGATGTGCGCCGGTTGCAGGCCGGGATGGAGGGCAACGTAGTTATGCGACCCGTGCCAGACGTAGCGGGCATCGGTGAGGAGGTCGTGCACTTCGTAGCTGTCGGTTCCTATCTCGTCGAAGTCTTCGATCGGTGCTTCGAGGTAACCTGACTGGGTGTAAAGCGGATCGAGATTTACGACGACGAGGATGATGCTGTCGCGGGCCATCGTCATCTTGCTGTAGAAGAGCAGGCTGCCGTTGTCGACCGGGTGGAAGCGGAGGTTATCGTAGAGATGCAGCGCGCGATTCTCGCGCCGGATCCGGTTTAACTTCGTGATTAAGTCCTTGATGTTTCCGGGCGCGTCCCAGTCGCGGGCCTTGAGCTGGTATTTCTCCGAGTCGTAATATTCTTCGCGACCGGGAAGGGCGGCGTTTTCGCAGAGCTCGAACCCGCTGTAGATGCCGTAAACGCTCGAGAGTGTGGCCGCGAGCACGGCGCGGATCTGGAAGATTGGCCGCCCGCCGGTTTGGAGGTGGAAGGGCAGGATGTCGGGCGTGTTTGTGAACAGGTTGCCTCGGAAATATTGGCTCATCTCCGTCTGGGTGAGCTCGGTGAAGTATTCGGCCAGCTCCTGTTTCTCGGTGCGCCAGGTGAAATAGGTGTAACTCTGGGTGAAGCCGGCCTTGGCCAGGGCCTTCATCATTTTCGGCCGGGTGAAAGCTTCGGAGAGGAAAATCGTGTCGGGAAATTTTGTCTGCACTTTGGCGATAAGGTATTCCCAAAAAGCGACCGGTTTGGTGTGCGGGTTATCGACCCGGAAGATGCGCACCCCGCGCTCGGCCCAGAAGAGGATGATGCTCGTCATCTCGTCCCAGAGTTCCTGCCAGTTGGGGCAACGGAAGTTGAGCGGGTAGATGTCCTCGTATTTTTTCGGCGGGTTCTCGGCGTACTTGATCGTGCCGTCGGGGCGTTTGTAGAACCACTCCGGATGCTCCGCGACGTAGGGATGATCGGGCGAGCAATTGATCGCGAAATCGAGCGCGATCTCCATCCCACGGCTCTGGATTTCCTTCTCCAGCCAGGCGAAATCCTCCAGCGTGCCTAACGCCGGTTCGACGTCCTTGTGCCCGCCGCCGTTGGGCGCGCCGATGTTGCGGTTGCCGATCGCGTAGGGGACGCCCGGCTCGCCGGGCTGGCAGGTGACGGAATTGTTGCGGCCTTTCCGATTCGTTAGGCCAATGGGATGGATGGGCGGGAAATAGATGACGTCGAAACCCATCGCCCGGGCGTCGTCCACGCGGGCGAGGCAGTCGCGGAAAGTCGACCCACGATCGGCCCGGCCCTCGGCGTTGCGGGGGAAAAATTCATACCAGGCGGCGGTCCGCGCCGCGACGCGATCGACGGTGACGCGCGGCGGCGGCGAATATTGGGTCGGGCCGTAACGCGCGGCGTAGGTGGCCATGAGCACCTCCAGCTCGCCAGAGTGGGCGAGGCGGTTGACCACCGCATCGGTGGCGGTGCGCATCTGCTGGGCAAACTCGCGCAACCGTTTCGCGTCGGCCCCGCGGGCACGTTTGGCGGCGGCGGTGAGGAGCGCGGCGCCCTCCAGTTTCTCGCTCGTCAAGTTCGCCAGGCCAGCTTCGAACTTGGCCGCGAACTCATGCTGCCAGCCGCCGAAGACATCGGTCCAGGCTTCGACCGTGTATTCATAAGTCGCGTTTTCGTAGACCGAAAAAATGCCCCGCCACCGATCGTTGTCGACGTGCTTCATAGCGGTTTCATGCCAAACGGTCTGGCCGACGACGCGCCACTTGAGCGATGCGGCGACGATGTCGTGGCCGTCCTTGAAAATGTCGGCCTCCACCACCACGTCCTCGCCGACGACCCGTTTGATCGGGTAACGGCCGCCATCAATCAGCGGCTGGAGGTTCTCGATGACGGCGGCGGGGAATTGGCTGGGCATCGTTTAATCAATCGAAAACTGCCGGTCGCGAAAGGGCAAATTGGCCAATGAGCGCGCAGTCTTTTCGGGGTAACGCACACGTCTCGTGTGGTGGCGACTGCGTTCCGCAGCCGCGAACTTTCATTTAGGACACCATTTCGACGGGCCGCTTTGGAAAACGGAAGTTCGTCGCGGTGGGACACCGCGACCAGCACACGAGACGTGTGCGCTACCCGGAGGGCGAGAAACGCTTAGATCGCGAAATAAAAGGCGGCTTCGTAAAGCCCGGAGGTGCGAGTCTCTTCCCGCCGCACCGGCGTCTGCAGCACTTTCACAAACATCTCCTGCTCGAGCCGGCCGATGATTTCGTACTTCTCGATTAAATTCATGATCGGCGAGTGACATTCCAAAATCTGCGGGCCACCTTCGCTCGGTACGTTCACGAATTGCGACATATGTCCTTCGTCGTCGCGGATGCTGGCGAGCGACTTGGCGCGTTCCTCGATCGTGTCGCCCTTCACCTTTTCCTTCATCGCGTTGGTCTCCCGTTCGAAGAGATTGTAGAGAAGTTTTTCCGGGGCGTTGGTTCCGTGGATTTCCTCGATCGACTGCAGCAGGTCGAGAGTGAAGGCGTTGCTATCGGCCTGGAAAAGCGCGTGGCTGCGGCGCGTCAGGCGATAGACCATTTCTGGCCGCCCCATTTTTTGCGGGCGTCGCCAGGTATCGAGGTAGCCGTCGCGTTCCAAGGTGAGGCAATGTTGTTTGATCCCCATGTAGCTCATCTTCATTTTCGCGACGAGCTGGTTGACGGAAAGCCCTCGCGTTCGCTTCAGGGTATTGAGAATTTCGAGGCGTTGGGTGCGGCCAATTTCGGCGAGTAATTGTTGGTTCACGGTAATCTCCTTTTTAGGATGCTGATGGAAGAATGCCTTTATACGCGTGCTGCTCAATCAACAGCAAGCAAATCTCCTTAAATTCAAAAAAAAGGCGAAAACCGTTCTAAATCACACGGTTGGTCGAGGTCGGATCGAAGAGATGAGCCTTTTCCGGGTTGATCTCGAACTGAAACCGATGGCCCGCCTCGCGGTGATCCAGCGCGCCCTGGCTCCGGCAGACGAGAGTGTGCGCGCCCGTCTGAAGGTAAAGGTTCGTCTCCGCGCCCATTGGTTCGACGATGTCCACGATCGCAGGGAATCCGGTCGCCAGCGCCTTCCCTTCCTTGCGGCTGAACTTTGTGACTTCCAGATCTTCCGGACGAATCCCCAAGATAACGCTCTTGCCCAAAAACTCGCGCGCCGCGGGACGATCGGCCGCCGCAAAAACTACATCGATCGTCCCGCCTTCAACCTCGCGGAAACGGATCTGGTCGCCATCTTCCTTCAGCGTACCGGTGATGAAATTCATCGGCGGACTGCCGAGAAATCCCGCCACGAACAGATTCACTGGCTCGTTGTAGAGGACGAGGGGCGCATCGTTCTGCTGCACGATGCCGTCGTTCATGACCACGATCCGGTCGCCCATCGTCATCGCCTCGACCTGGTCGTGCGTGACGTAGATCATCGTCGCCTGCAGTCGCTGATGGAGCTTGGTGATTTCCGTCCGCATCTGCACCCGCATCTTGGCGTCGAGGTTGGAGAGCGGTTCATCGAAGAGGAAAACTTTCGGCTGCCGCACGATCGCCCGGCCGACCGCGACGCGTTGCCGCTGGCCGCCGGAGAGCGCTTTCGGTTTGCGGTCGAGCAGGTCTTCGATCCCGAGGATGCTGGCCGCGTCGACAACCCGCTTTTTGATTTCCGGCTTTGGAAATTTTCGCAGTTTGAGCCCGAAAGCGAGATTGTCGAATACGCTCATGTGCGGGTAGAGCGCGTAATTTTGGAAGACCATCGCGATATCGCGATCCTTCGGCGCGACGTCGTTCACCCGCTTGTCGCCGATAAAAATGTCGCCCTTCGAGATTTCCTCGAGGCCGGCGATCATCCGCAAGATGGTGGATTTTCCGCAACCGGACGGGCCGACGAGGACGACGAATTCGCGGTCCGCGATTTCGAGGCTGACGTCCGTGACTGCGGTCACGGCGCCGCCTTTCTCGCCCGGATAAATTTTGTAGACGTTTTGAACGGAGACCTTGGCCATGAGAGTGAGACGGCCAAACTAGGGGCGGCAAAGAAATGGGTCAATCATGTAGACGCTTCGCTCTGCGAAGCGCGGCGCAAGACATCGCAGGAGCCGCTTAGAACGGCAGCGCGACTACTTCAACCGTCTGCTCTCCCGCCGATAATTTCGTGCCGGCTTCATTGAAGCCGCGCTTCACATAGCCGAGCGCGATCTCTTTGCCTAACCGATCGCTCCGCGTCGCGCTCGTGATCCAGCCGACGTCTTTCGCCTCCTCCGGCGCAAGCAAACGCGTCTCCGGCGCGAGCGGCGAACCATCGAGCGAGACCAGGCCGCAGAGACGCTTGCTCATCTGGCCCGACATTTTCATCCGCGAAATCACTTCCTGCCCGATGTAGCAGCCCTTCGCGTAATCCACCGCCTCATCCGCGAGGTTCGCTTCCACCGGAATGATCTGGTCGGATAATTCGCGGCCCCAGCGCGGAATGCCCTGCTCGATCCGCAGTCGTTCCGTGGCTTCCGCATCGAGCAAAGTTTCGTGGGCCGCGAGTTCCTGCAAAACGCGCCCGTGTTCCGCCGCCGGTACGACGAGATCCCAGCCGGCCAGGCCGAACCGTTTCGCCCGGAGCCAGTGGGCGTCGTTAGGCAAAGTCGGCGCCTGTTCGGCCGTAACGTGAAAGAGAGCAAACTCCTCGCTCACATCTTCGACCACGACGTCATCCGCGATGATGTAGCGATCGAGACGCTGCGCGAGCGTTTCGCGCTGGCCGGGCTCGGCGTCGATGAATAATGCCTCCGCTCCGGCGCGGATGAAGATGAAAGCGTCGGTTTTGCCTTTGGCGGTCAGCACGCAGGCCGGCATCGACCAGTTCGCGTTCGCTTTCCGGACGTCGTTCGTCACCTGCCCGTTGAGAAAGCGCATCCGGTCGCTGCCGGTCAGGCGGAATTTTGACCGCCCTGAAAGATCAAAGAGCGGCATCAGGAATCGCGCCGCGAGGTGGAAGCGCGCCGGCTGAACCAACTCCGGAAGCCGCCGGAAAGATTGACCCCTTCTAGGTCTTCCGCGGTCTCGTCCTTTTTCGGGGCGATCTGCTTTTCTTCGTCGTTGCTCGCCTTTGCCTCCGCCGGCTGGCCTGTTTCAGCCGCTTGCGGCAGGTCAGCAGCTTTGGCCGGTTCGGCTGGCTTTGGCGGGATCTCTGTCATCGCCGGCGCGGGTTCCGGCGGCTTTGGCGTTTCGGCTGCTGTCTCTGCCGCTGCCGGCATGGGCTTCTCCGCCGCGGGGAAATACTTTTGCGCGACGGAAGAATAATCGGCGTCGCCCCGGCCCTGTTTCAATTCCGCGAGCAACATGTCGCCGGAGACTTCTGTCACCGGCAGGTCGAGCGAGTAACTCTTCGCCAGCGCAGAAGCGATCCGCACGTCCTTGAGCATGTGCTTGACCGAAAAATGGGTTTCGAAATCGCCTGCCAGAATGAGGGGTAGCTTCATCTCAAGGGTGGCCGAATTACTCGCGTTGTAGTTCATCGCCTGCGCGAAAAGTTCCGGCGGAATGCCCGATCTGCGGACAAGGGCGAGCGCCTCGGCCGCGATCTGCGCGGTCGCCGCGGTCACGATATTGGTCGCGACTTTCATCACGCTGGCGTCGCCGATTTTTCCGATCATGATGATCTCCTTGCTGCTCCCTTCCAGGACCGGGCGCACCAGTTTCAAGGTCGCTTCATCGCCGCCGATGTAATAAACGAGCTGGCCATTTCCGGCCGCCACTTTACTTCCGGTAAAAGGCGCTTCGAGAAAGCGCGCCCCGCGGCCTTCCACGATCTTGGCCGCCGTCCGCATGCTTTCTGGCGCGACCGTGCAGTGTGCCGTCACGACATGTTTCGCGGTCAATCCGGGCACGAGTTGTTTGACGGTCTCAAGCAGCGCCTCGTCGTCCGCGACGAAGATTTGAATGACGTCGCAAAGCTCGGCGACCTCGACCGGGGAACCGAGAAAGTTTTGTTCCGGCCGTGGAGTGCGGTTCCAGACGAAGACCTGGAAACCTTTGTCGCGCAGCGCGGCGGCTACGCGCGACCCGATGATTCCGAGACCGATCAGGCCAACGTTTTTGTTTTTCGAGCGTGCCATATTTTGTTCCGGCCGAGGCGGGAGTGGTGAAAGCTGAGATCGTTTCCGCCGCGCCGCAAT
>JBBPZW010000011.1:0-9752 GCA_038198475.1 Chthoniobacterales bacterium
ACGCGCGCTCGTTTTGGCCCGGCCAGAGTGAGGAGTTGGGCTGCATGTAGGACGGCGACGGAGTTCACGCGATGGAATCTGCCGTTATCTGCGGCGGAGTCGAGAGATTGAGCGATCAAACCGCCTGGGTAGCGCACGCGTGTCGCGTGCTGGTTGCGGTGTTGCACCCCAACGCACATTTCCTGGAGCGCCCATTTCGCCGGAAAGTTCGCGACGGTGGGACACCGCCGCCAGCACGCGAGACGCGTGCGCTACCCGGATTCGCCGCGCGACCTACAGCTTGTTCTCGACCCTCTGTCTCGCATCTTCGTAACTTTTGTCCGACAAGAAGATCAGCTGTTGCATCTTTTCCTGCAGTCGCGCCCTCACTTTTTCGTCCTTCAGTCCGGATAAGTTGATGCGCACATTCATGCCGGCGCCGTCGATACAGGCGCGGGTGGCCAGCAACCCAACGCCCACATCCGAGATCGAGGCGGGATTTCCTCGTTCCGCCATCGCCGCCAGCAGATCGTAGGAGCGGTTCGCCGTCTCCATGACTTTCAACGGAATCTCCGCCGCGTATTGATTTGCAGACTGGATCGCCTTGGAGCGGGCCGCCTTTTCTTCCGCAGAGTCTTTTGGCAAACCGAAAGCCGCCATCACCTTGTTGAAGGCCGCGGTGTCTTCATCGACGAGAAACAGGAGTTCATCTTTCAGTTGCTGCCCCTGCACTGCCCAGTCGCTGAAAAATTCGAGCTGATCGTCCCAACCGCGCTTACCCGCGGAGAGATTCGCCACCATTCCGCCTAACGACACTCCGAGCGCGCCCATCAGGGCCGCGACCGAACCGCCGCCGGGAGCAGGCGAATCGCTCAGGGTCTCGTTGCAAAACTCGCGCAAGTTCATTTTCACAAGCGACTTCGTCGTCGCCTCCGCGGTTTTGAACTCGATCACTTTTTCCTTCGGATCGAACGGCTTCAACTCGCTCAGGCCCATCGAGCGAATGGCAAGGTCGATCAGCTCTTCTTCCGCCGCGCCCTCCGACCACTTCTGTTTGCGCAGAAAATATTTTCCGGCCTCGACCAGAGATTTCTTCGGCAACATGCCAACGATTTCCGAGCCGGTCGCGCGCATCCCCCGCTCTGCCGCAGCGGCGGCGCAGGCGTCGAAGGCGACGTGCAAAGGCGTCTCCTCGATGTTCGTCAGGTTCATCGAAACCTGCGCGATCCCATACTCCTCCACATACCAGCCGATCGCTTTGACATGTTTCAGCATCCCGGCAATGCGGACCGGTTCGCCCGTTTCATCGAGCACTTTCTTCCCGGTCGGTGTGCCGTCTTCGGTTTTGAAGCGACCGTTTTCGCGCACGTCGAAGGCGACAGAATTGGCGCGCCGGGTCGACTTCGTATTCAAGTTCACGTTGTAGGCGACGAGAAAATCCCGCGCGCCAATCACGGTCGCGCCGGATTTTTCGTTGAAGACCGCGGGACCGAAATCGGGCTTCCAGGCGGGTTGCTTGATCTTCTCAAAAAAACCTTCGTATTCGCCGGCGCGAATGATCGAGAGATTGGAGCGTTCCGGAGCGCTCGCCGCTTTCTCGTAGAGATAAACGGGAATCTTCAGCTCGTCGGCGACGCGTTTGCCTAACGATTGGGCGCATTCTATTGCTTCTTCCCAGCTCACATCGCTCACCGGGACGAACGGGCAGACGTCGGTCGCGCCCATCCGCGGGTGCGCGCCCTTCTGCTTGCGCATGTCGATCAGTTCCGCCGCTTTCTGGATCCCGCGAAACGCCGCCTCCACCGCGGCCTCCGGAGCACCGACGAAGGTCACCACTGTGCGGTTCGTGCTCGCGCCGGGATCGACGTCGAGCAGCGAAACGCCCTCGACCGCCTCGATCGCAGCCGTGATCTGTTTGATCACACCCAAGTCACGACCTTCGGAAAAATTGGGAACGCACTCGATCAGTTTTTGCATCGTTAGGCTCTTTCCTATCAATCCCGCGGCTGCGGCTCCATCGGAATCTTCACGTCGTGTTCCTTCGCGAATTCAATCGCGCGCGAATAACCGGCGTCCGCGTGGCGGATGACGCCCATCCCGGGGTCGCTCGTCAGGACCCGCTCGAGGCGACGCTTTGCGTTATCGGTGCCGTCGGCCACCACGACCACCCCGGCATGTTGGGAGTAGCCGATGCCGACACCGCCGCCGTTGTGAATCGAAATCCACGAAGCGCCCGCTGCCGTATTGACAAGCGCGTTGAGCAGCGGCCAGTCGGCGATGGCGTCGCTCCCGTCGAGCATGCCTTCCGTTTCGCGATAAGGAGAAGCCACCGAACCGGCGTCGAGATGATCGCGTCCGATCACAATCGGCGCGCTGATTTCGCCGCGCCTAACGAGCTCGTTTATAGCGACGCCGAACTCCGCCCGGGCGCCGTAACCGAGCCAGCAAATCCGGGCCGGTAACCCTTGGAATTGAATCCGCTTGCGGGCCAGCTTCATCCAGCGGGCGAGCGTTTTGTCTTCCGGGAATAATTCGAGTGCGAGTTCATCGGTCCGTGCGATATCAGCCGGCTCACCGCTGAGCGCGACCCAGCGGAATGGGCCTTTCCCCTCGCAAAAGAGCGGGCGGATGTACTCAGGGACGAAGCCCGGAATATCGAAAGCATTTTCGCAACCGGCCTTCTTTGCCTGGGTCCGAAGGTTGTTACCGTAGTCAAAAGTGATCGCGCCCTTCTTTTGCAAGGCCAGCATTGCATCGACGTGCTGGGCCATCGCGGCCATCGAACGCTCCACATATTCGTCTGGCTTTTCGGCGCGAAGTTGGAGGGCCTCAGCCAGCAACATTCCGTTAGGCACGTAACCGTTGAGGGCGTCGTGGGCGCTGGTCTGGTCGGTTAAAATATCGGGGACGATTCCGCGCCGGACCATTTCGGGCAGGACGTCGGCGCAGTTGCCGACCAGGCCGACGGAGATCGCCTCTTTGTTCGTTCGGGCCTCATCGAGTAACTGCATCGCTTCGTCGAGCGAGGAGGCGATCTTGTCGCAATAGCCGCTCGTTAGGCGTTTCTCGATTCGGCTGGGATCGACATCGATCCCGAGACAACGCGCCCCGGCCATGGTGGCCGCAAGCGGCTGCGCGCCGCCCATTCCGCCGAGACCGCCAGTGACGAGCAGTCTGCCCTCGAGCGAGCCGCCGAAGTGTCGTTCCCCGGCGCCGGAAAAAGTTTCGAAAGTGCCCTGAACGATGCCCTGGCTGGCGATGTAGATCCACGAGCCGGCGGTCATCTGCCCGTACATCGTCAGGCCAAGCTTTTCGAGCCGGTTGAACTCCGGGTAATTGGACCATTGGCCAACGAGATTCGAGTTGGCGATCAGGACGCGTGGCGCTTCGTCGTGCGTCCGGAAAACTCCGACCGGCTTGCCTGACTGCACGAGAAGGGTTTCGTCGTTTTCCAATTCGCGGAGCGCTTTAACGATCGCGTCGAACGCTTCCCAGCTCCGGGCCGCCCGGCCGGTCCCGCCATAAACGATCAACCTGTCGGGAGCCTCCGCGACCTCGGGGTCGAGATTGTTCATCAGCATGCGGAGTGCGGCTTCCTGCTGCCAGCCTTTGCAGCTGAGTTCCTTTCCGCGCGGGGCGCGAATTGTTCTATTGCTCATGAGTTTTCCTCCCGGCCGGGGTCATCGACCCCGGCTACAACGTCGAATCTTCCGTCGCGAATCGCCTCCGCGATTCGGGCGATGTCGGGCGCGAGGACGCGATCCTCTTCCAGACGCGGGACAAGACCGCGCAGAGTCGTGTAGGCGCGCTCCACCCCGACACCCGCCTTGAGCGGCCGCCGGAATTCCAAACCCTCGGCCGCGGCGAAGAGTTCGATCGCGATCACGTTCTCCGCGTTCTCGACAATTGTGCGCAACTTTAGGGCGCCCGTCATTCCCATCGAGACGTGATCTTCTTTCCCGGCCGAGGTGGGGAGATTGTCAACGCTCGCGGGATGGGCTAGGACCTTGGCCTCGTTCAAAAGAGCGACGGCCGCGACATGCGCGATCATGAAACCGGATTGCATCCCGGGATGCTGGGCGAGGAAAGCGGGCAGTCCCTCGCTGAGATCGGGATTCGTTAGGCGATCGATCCGACGCTCGCTGATGCTCATCAGGTCCGTCGTCGCCATGGCCGCGTAATCGAGCGCGAGAGCGAGCGGCGCGCCATGGAAGTTTCCCCCTGAAAGAACATCGCCGTTATCGGTAAAGACGAGCGGGTTATCCGTGGCCGAGCCGGACTCAATGCCAAGCACCTCCTCGCAATGAGCGAGCGCGCCGCGGACCGCGCCGTGGACCTGCGGCATGCAGCGCAAACTGTAAGCATCCTGCACGCGTGGATCGTCGTGCGCGTGGGACTCGCGGATCTCACTGCCTTGCAAAAGCGCGAGGAGGTGGCGCGCTACCGCCTTCTGGCCGGGATGCGGGCGGGCGTTGTGGATCCGTTCGTCGAACGCCACTGGCGTGCCTTTGAGCGCCTCGAGCGTCATCGCGCCAGCCACGTCGGCGACGCGTGCGAGACCCTTGGCCCGGAAAAGCGCGAGACCACCGACCGCGTGCATCGCCTGGGTGCCGTTGAGCAAGGCCAGGCCTTCCTTCGCGAGCAGATCGGTCGGTTCGAGCCCGGCTTTCTTGAGCGCTTCCGCGCTCGGCATTCGTTCTCCTTTGTAAAAGGCCTCGCCTTCCCCGAGGAGCGAGAGCGCGAGATGCGCCAGCGGCGCAAGATCGCCACTCGCGCCGACCGAGCCTTTCTCTGGAATCACCGGGCAGACGTTCTTGTTCAGCATCGCGACCAGGAGCTGGATGACTTCGAGTCGAATCCCGCTGAAGCCGAGGGTGAGGACGTTGGCCCGGAGAAGCATCATCGCGCGCACTTCCGGCTCGGCCAGCGGTCGGCCGATTCCGCAACAATGGCTCCGCACGAGATTCACCTGAAGCTGTTCCAGTTGGTCAGAGGGAATTTGGACGTCGGCCAGTTTGCCGAAACCGGTGCTGACACCGTAGATGACATCGCCGCGCGCGACGATTTCCTCGACCACTTTGCGCGAGGCGCCGATGGCCGATTCCGCCGCGGTGGCGATCTCAACCGGCTCATGATTCAAGGCAACGCGGGCGATTTCCGCGAGCGATAAGGGACGGCCGCTGAGCTGCAACATCGAGCGAATACTACGAGAAACGTTCCGGAATTCCACTCGCTCTATGGCTGTAGACGCCTCCCTCTGGGAGGCGCGGGTCTGTGCGCCCTTCCCGTTTTAGGCGATCGCACGCTTGCTGCCGCGCTTCGCAGAGCGAAGCGTCTACAGGGACCAGCCCGCGAAAAAGGCCAGGCCGCGTAAACGGCCTGGCCTTCTGGGTTAAAGTTGTCCGGTCGGAGGCGAACCGCCGGTGCGAGACTACTTGGAGTATCCGGTGCTGGCCGTCGATTGGGTCGCCATCGTCTCCTTTTTCTGCGCGCAAGCACCCAGGCTCAACACGCCGGCCGCAACGGCCACGATCATGATCATTTTGACTAATTTCACTATAACTTCGCCTCCTTCCTTAGCAGGTTGCTGTCGACTGTTTAGGCGGGGAACCTAGTGCGCGCAACGAATTTCTCGGGGTTTTTTCACTAGGTCACAATTACGACTTCGGCCCCCACTGGCACCTGGTCGAAGAGTGCAATCAAGTCCTCGTTTTTCATCCGGATACAGCCATGGCTGGCGGGGTGTCCAATCTCCTCTTCGTGATTGGTGCCGTGGATGTAAATGAAGCGATCGCGGGTGTTAGCATTGTCCTCCTCGAGGCCGTCGAGCCAGAGGATGCGAGAGAGGACGAGATCGTCGGTCGGAGGCGGCGCGTCTTCCGGCGCGAGCGGAATCCGGCTGCGGAAAATGGTGCCCGCCGGGGCGTCCGCGCCGATCTTCTCGCCGATCTTGAATCTCCCGAGCGGCGTTTTCATGCTGCCCTCCTCGGTCCCGAGACCGAAACGCGAAGTCGAGACCGGGTAGCTGGCGAGGACATTGTAGCCCGCAACGAGCTCAAGGCGCTGGTCACGGACAGAAATTCGAATGATCGGTTCGGACATTTGCATCCCCAAGGGCGGGCGATAAACTGCGCTCGCGATGCCGAAAGACTATCACGTGGCGATCGTCGGTGCGACCGGCGCGGTGGGGATTGAGCTGCTCCGGGTGATGGAGCGGCGCAATTTTCCCGTAGCTGGCCTGCGCCTGCTCGCTTCGCCTCGCTCGGTCGGCAAGGAACTGGAATTCCGCGGGGAGAAAATGCCCGTGGAAGCGCTCTCGGCCGACTCTTTCGCGGGGAGCGACCTCGTCTTCTTTAGCGCCGGCTCCGGGCGCGCGAAAGAGTTCGCTCCGCGCGCGCAACGGGCAGGCGCGGTCGTGATCGATAACTCGTCGGCCTTTCGGATGGATGACGAGGTCCCGCTCATCATCCCGGAGGTCAACGCCGAGGATGTGCGCCAGCATCACGGGCTGATCGCGAATCCGAACTGCACGACGGCTGTCGCGTTGATGGCGCTTTATCCGCTGCACCAGGCTTTCGGTTTGCGGCGCGTCTTCGCTTCGAGTTACCAGGCAGTCTCGGGGAGCGGCGCGCGCGCCATCGAAGAGCTGAAACGACAGGTAGAAGCGAATGTCCAGGGCGGCACGTCAGCCCCCGAGGTTTACCCGCATCCGATCGCGTTCAACGTCCTGCCGCACGTCGATTCCTTCCTCGCCGATGGCTACACCAAGGAAGAAATGAAGATGCAGTATGAGGGCCGCAAGATGATGCATCTGCCGGAATTCCGCGCTTCCGTTACCTGCGTGCGCGTCCCGGTTTACCGCGCCCATTCCGTCGCGATCAGCGCGGAATTCGACCGGCCGGTTTCGGTTGAAGCGGCGCGGACGGTCCTGGCGCAAGCGCCCGGACTCGACCTGGTGGACGACCCGGGTGCCAATCGCTACCCGATGCCGCTAGCCGCCGCGGGGAAAGACAATTGCCAGGTCGGTCGAGTTCGTCTGGATTGCGCGCTGGAGAATGGTCTCGCGCTTTGGGTCGCGGGCGACCAGTTGTTGAAGGGCGCGGCCTTGAACGCCGTCCAGATCGCCGAGCTGCTCTAAACGAAAACGGCCTTGGGATTTCTCCCAGGGCCGTGAATCTCGGTGCGTTTTCTTGTTACCCCTGAGGCGGGGGCTCGTCGGCGGGCTTTTTCTTTTTGCCCTTGCGTTCCTGATTCGGGTTTTGCTCACCCGGCTGCGCGGGCTGCGCACGCTCGGGGCGTTGCGCGCGATCGGGACGTTTGGCACCCTCAGGACGCTGTGCGGGATCAGGCCGTTGCGCTTCCGGGCGGCGCTGGGCACGCTCGGGTTGCTGCACAGGCTGCGCTTCCTGAGCGCGCTCCGCACGGTTTGGCCGCTGCGCGTCCGGCGCCGTCTCGGCGCGTTGGCTGGGCTCGGCGCGCTGCGCTTCCTGCTGCTGCGCGCGGTCGGCGCGCTGCGCACGGTCGGGTTGAGCCGCTTCCGCTTGCGGCGCGTTGTCGCGCTGGCGTTCTTCCTTCATCCGAGCCTTCGGCTCTGATTGCTGGTTGGATTGGTCCTGCTGCGCTTCGCGCTCGGCTGTCCGGCGATTGCGTTCGGCAGATTGATCCTGCTGCGGCGCTTCCTGGCCCGGCTGGGCTTCGGCGTTCTCCGCCCGTGGAGCACGCCCGGCACGGCGCTGTTCGGCCTGCTGTCGGTTCTGTTCGCGCGCGTTTGGCTGTTGATCGTTCGGCTCGGCCGCCTGCCCGGCATTGTCGTTCGCGTTCGGTTGCGCGGCGTTCTGCCGGCGATTCTGACGCTTCTCCTGGCGCGCGGCCTTCGCGGCCTCGCGGTCGTTCCCTGCGGCCGGAGCCTGTTTCGCGGCGGCGGCGGCGGCGTCGTTAGGCTGGGCGCCCGCGGCGGCTTCCGCCTTGCCACCCTGCTTCGGCTGGAAAGTCGGAGGCGGCACATTCTGGGCGTTCTCCTTCTTCATTTCCTGCTCAACTTGCTGGCGGTTTTCGACGCCCTTCCAGCCCTTGTTCAGTTCGACTTTCCCGATCTTTTGTTTCACCTGCTTCGGCGCGATCTGCTTTTGGGACTTCTGAATGGCCGGAGCTGCCACGACGAGGGAGTTACCGTTGACGCGATTCAGATTACCGCGACGCCCGGCGAGTTCGCCGCTCACGGTGGTTTCGCGCTGCAAGGTCAAACGCTGGACCGGACGCGTGGAGAATTGATTCATCCGGTTCAGGTCGGGTCCGTTGTTGATCACCGTCTTGTTGTTGTAGGTGATGTTCGTGACGTTCACCGTGGAGTTGATGATCGTGACGTTGCGGCTGGCGGGGAGAAGCCGGCCACGCAAGACGGGTTCACCGATGTAGCGGATGTCGACAAAGTTGTAATAGAGGGGCCCGATGCCGAAGCTAATATCGACGTTGCCGGTAATGGCACGGCCTTCATAAACGACGTTGCGCCCTTGCGGCGGCAGAGGTGCCCAGCCGACATAGTCGCCGCCGGTGCGCCACGAGACCCAGGCCGGGCCCCACTCGTAACCCGGCACCCAGACCCAGCCGTAACTATCGAGGTCGGCCCAGCGTCCGTAGTGATACGTAGCCCACCCGAAGTCTTCGTAGGAGACCCACGTCCACCCGGCATCGGTGTAAGCCCAGTAACCATCGGCGTAGGGACGCCAATCGGAGCCGCTCACGGCAACGTTAGGCTGAAAGACGTAGCCATAGTCCTCGACCTCGAGCCAGCTGCCCTGGTCCGAGAGATTATCGTAGAAGAAGTTTAATGAGACCTCAGTCTCCGCCTGCGCGCGGGGAGCCAGCGGCAGCAGGAGACCGACCAATGTGAGTGCGAGTAAGATTCGTTTCATGATTTTTGTTGATGTGCAGAGTTGGACCCAAAGAGCCCAAAGCTTATTCACCAATTCGAAACTGAGCCGCGGGATGCGCGTTTTTGCGCGCTCCTTTAGCAGTTGGATCAGCGCGGCTTAACGACCACGAAGGAACGGCTGCGTTGCCGGCAAACCGAGAGTACCTGCGGTTGGCTCGGATCGAGCGACTGCAGCGCCTGCTCGTAATCCTGCACGGAAGTTATCGGCTCCTGGTTGATCGCCTCAATCACGTCCCCGGCCCGCAATTGTCCACCCGCCAATGCCGCACCCACCTGCGAGATCGCCACTCCGCGCACCCCACGCGGCACTCCTAGCTGCTGCGCGAATTCCGGGGTCAACTCCCGCACTTCCACTGAATCGAGCACGCCCCCGTTTCCATTCGGCTGAGCCGACTGGTCGGGCTGATCTGGTTGATCGGTATCCGGCTCGTTAGGCGAAATCGGCGGCACCTGACGTCCGTTTCCATCCGGCGGCAATGCGCGTGCAAGTTGATAATTCGCCGGTTGCTCCTTGATCTTCGCCTCGACGGTGACCGGCTTGCCGTCGCGCGCGACCTGCACCTCCACCTTTTTGTCGAGCTCCACCTGCGACACGAGCCGGCGCAATTCCGCAATGTTGTGCACTTCGCGCCCGTCGAATTTTTGGATGACGTCGCCCTTTTCGATCTTCGCTTCCGCCGCGGGCGAATCCGGGAGCACTGCCACCA
Source organism: Chthoniobacterales bacterium (assembly GCA_038198475.1). Classification (GTDB taxonomy): domain Bacteria; phylum Verrucomicrobiota; class Verrucomicrobiia; order Chthoniobacterales; family UBA10450; genus Palsa-1392. Next base: position 9,619 of record JBBPZW010000011.1, read on the forward strand.
CCGGAACGCCCGAGCCGTCGGGCGCGCTGATCTGCCCCGGGGGAAGCCCCGTCGTCTCGATTCCAAGATAGCCGCGAATGATTCGTCCCTTTTGCAACAGGCTCTCGAGCGCCATCTTCACCGTGTTGGACGGA
>JBBPZW010000012.1:0-13861 GCA_038198475.1 Chthoniobacterales bacterium
AAACGGCGGGGTTCCCATTCCTGGAACGCCGATCCGTTTACCGCGCAGTTGTTCGACGGTCGTGATATCACTCTTGGCCGCGGCCTGCACCCGGAGGCAACCGCTGTGAATGCCGCCGGTGAATTTAACGTCGAGGCCTTGCTCGATCGGCTTCAAAAAATACATCACGAGATGCTGCGTGATGTCGTATCCGCCGAGCGCCAGAGTGTCCTTGTAGTTTTTCCAGTCGCATTTGATCAGCTCGACCTCGAGGCCTTCATCCTTGAAATAGCCGTTCTCGACCGCGCTGAAGATGGATGCTTCACACGTTAGGCCGATGTAGCCGACGCGGACCTTGTTGGACTCCTGCTTGGCTGTCTCTTTTTTGCTGCAGCCCGCGATTATGAGGGCAATCAGCGCCGCTGCGGTGATGAGTTTGTTATTGTTCATGGTGGCTTATTTTCCTATTGGTTTTTGTTTCTCACGTCGATTCTCATCAGGTCTGCCCGGCCTAAAAGTAGAACTGGGTCTGTAGGTAGAAGAAGTTGATGTCGCTATCCGGCCCGGTTTGCTTGATGAACGTGCCGGGGAAGAAGTGACTATAACCCGCTTCGACATCGAGATGCCGGTTGAAGCGGTAATTGGCGACAAAGTCCAGCTCAGTTCCCACACTCTTCGAAGTGCCCGGGGCGCCGCGCCGCACGACCCCGCCGCCCGCGTTATAAAGCGCGTCGGCCGATTCGGCGCGCCAAAAGAAATGGGTTTCCGTCTTTACGGTCAATTTATCGGAAGCGCACTTGACCGAGACTCCTGGATGAAGATCGAGAATGTTCTGCCGGCCGATCTCGTCGATGTAGCCAAAATAGGCGTGACCGAGCGGGAAGAGCTGGTTGAAGGTTCCGACATCGCCGCCCGCGGAGTCATCGCCGCTGGCATAGTCGAAGCCGAGCCAGACACGCGGAGCTAGTGGGACGGGCTTAAAGGTGTAGCCTTCTTCGGTGGTAAACATCCAGGCACTGACATCGCCGGAGCCGACTTCTCCGAATTGATAGGCGCTTTCCACTTCGTAATCGAAATCCTTGAACGTTCCAAAGACGCGTCCACCAATTGTGTAGCGTCGTTCCCGGCCCGCTGTGCCGTTGAAGCTCACGGTGTCTTCACGATTGAGGCCGAGGAAGTACGCGTCGACCGCAAACGGATCCACGGGCTTTCCGTGGGTGGCGTAAAAGCCGTAGAACTTCGTCTGACCGTCGGGGACATCGGAGTGATATTTGTCTACCGGCGCAAATTCAGTCCAGAATCCCGTCGCATTCCATCCATGTGTTTCGAGAATGGCGGTGAATCCGTCCCAATGACGATACGCATTGCCCCAAGGCAGCGGGCTGACGAGGCGCTGTTTGCCGAAGGCGAACGACTGACGTCCACCGCGCAGGGTGAGTGTCCCGTCCGCGAAGGGAATATTGAGATCGATGAAAGCCTGGTTCAGGTCGAAAGCGTTGACGTCGCTCGTCCGGAGGCCGCCGGGCAGGTCCCGGTCGGTGCTTTCCGCATCGATGCCTTCGGCGAAGATCCGGACGAACTTCGTAAGGTGAAGATCTCCATGGAGGAGGAAGTGATACAGGAAATAGTTGGCGTCGTTGGTCGGACCAAAGTTGAAATTACCAAAGGTCTCCAGTCGTCCACGCAATCCGCCGCCAATGCTCAGCCAAATGTCACCGTCGGCATCGAAGGGAATGAACTTGATCGGATTAAACAGATCGCCGGTCTGGCTCCGATCGCGCCCCCTCAGGCCCGACCAATCTTCTTTCCACCGTGAGACGGTGTTATAGGCCGGACGCTTAAATTCCGTCTTTTTCTTCTCGGTCTGCACCTTTTGACTGGTGGCGACAGAGGTTTCTCCGGCATAGGTGGAGAGAGGAATCAGGCACCATAGAATTGCGACGAAGTTTACGACATTAAATGATTTTATAGTGAGCATTTTTGAGCAGCGAGTTTCAAAATAGGACAATAAGGTGATCTTATGGAAGTACTTTTTGTAATTATTTTGTTAGTCGTTTGACAGGCGGCTTCGACGATGGATAAAGCGGACTTTTACGCCAAGATGATCGGCTGATGCAGGAACCGTTCGAGATAAGGCAGTTGCGCTATTTCCTTGAGGTAGCTGACGCCGGAAATTTCAGCCGGGCCGCCAAACGCCTCGGCGTTTCGCAACCAGCGATTTCGCAGCAGATGCGTGACCTCGAATCGGGGTTGCGCGCCGTGCTATTTCAGCGCCGGGGAAAAAGGGTTTCCTTGACGACAGCCGGCCTCATTTTTCAGGAGCACGCGCGCGCGATTCTTCACCAGGTTGAAAAATCGCTTCAGGATGTCGGAAGCGAGCCGGGCGAATTACAGGGGACGTTGCGGGTCGGCATCATTCCATACTTAAGCCTGGCGCTGCTTCCCCATTTGCTCGGTCTGTTCTCGGAAGAAAATCCCGGGCTCGACCTCAGCATTTCGGAAATCTCCTCGACCGACATCGAAACATCCCTGGAGGAGGGAAAACTGGATGTCGGGCTCGGCTGGGTGACACGCCATTCTCCAAACCTCCGCTATGAACATCTCTGCAACGACGAATTTACAGTCGTAGTCGCGGCGTCCCACCCGTGGGCCAAGCGGCGCGTGGTGGAGCTTTCGGAGCTGCATCGCCAGCGTCTCGTCCAATTGCCCGATACCTACGTCATGCGCCGAATGACCGACGAGATCTGCCGGAACCACCGCATCCGTCCCCGGACCGTGGCTGAGATCAACTCGATTGAGATGGTGCTGCGTTCCCTCGGACCGCTGAAAGCTGTGGCGCTGATGCCACGGGTGACGTTGCGCGAGCCGGGAGCGGCCAAGTTGCGCGCCATCCGACTTGCCGGGAAGAGCCTCGGACTGGAGATTGGCCTCCTTCGGCTGGTCGATTCCGGCACCAACACCGCCGTGGCCGCCTTCAGCAAACTGGCCCAGACGATCGTTCCGAAACTAATCGAGTCAGGCGGGAAGTAGCGGGCACACGAATAGCCTCGGAGTCGTGCTCCACGGCCCGCTCGCCGAAGGCCGGGGAGGAACCCGCAGACGTAAACCTACGAAGGCGTGTTCGCGCCTTGGGTTTTCTTCTCGATCAGCTGTCCCAGGCTGCGCAAGGTGGCAAAATTTTCGGCGACGAGTTCCTCATCTTCCACTCGAATGCCGCAGTCGCTCTCCATGAAGGACACCAAGCGAATGAGACCGAGGGAGTCGATCTGAAGCGGTTCTTCCGGATCGGAGACCGGAGGTAATGGAGCGCGGCTGGTGTTGATGTAGTCGATGAGTTTCTGTGGTATTTCCATGTTCGTTTACTGATTAAATCTATTCCGCGTTCACAAGTTCCGCTGTGCTCGGATTGTCTAAATCTGGGGTATCATTTCCATCCTGGTCCGCGCTGCGTTTGAGCCATTCTTCGGTTCCTTCAACTGGCGAATCGGGCGCCCATAGAGGTGCCCGCTCGGCATGATAGCGCGATCCGATGGGAATGGAATAATCGTCCTGGTGTGAGTAGTCGCGCTCCCGCTTCAGGAGCTTGCGGAATTGCACGATCGCCTTGGAAGGCTGGTGCTCGGTTTCGTAAACGCGCCCGGCAAAGGCATCGATCAATTCCGAGCGATACCGCTGATGCACGAAGGTGGCAAAGGCGAACGGCTGTTCCCAGAAGAGATCCACCATGTCTTCTAAATTGTCGCTGCCCTTCTCGCAGAAGCGTTGGAAGGCATCGAACGGATTCGCCTCCTCGCGACGCTCGCCCCTTAGGTAGGACATGATGTGTGGGATGGCGAACTCCGCCTCCCGCAACGCAGCGGATATTCCGAAGGAAAAAATCGGATCGATGAAACGATGAGCGTCGCCGAGACAGATGTAGCCCTTCCCGCAGAAGCCGCGCACTTGGAAGGAGTAGTTCGGAATGACATGCACTTTCCCGAGATACTCGATATTCTCGGTCCTCCGGGCGAGTTCCGGATTGATCTGCGGCAGATAGAATCGGAAAAACTCGTCGCGATCCATCTTGTACTTCTGGAATTCGGCCGTGGGAACGACGATTCCAATGCTCATCACTTCGTCGTCGATTGGGACACCCCAGGCCCAGTGATATTTCTTTTGATAGAAAATCAGCGTGTTGTCCTTCGCCGTCTCGCCCGAAACGCCAGTGTCGCGGATCGCGCCTTTAACATGCGTGAAGAAAGCGATCTGCTTGTCATAACTGCCGAGATACTTCGGGCCGGTTGCCTTCTGATTCGCGAGGAAAGTGGCCATCCCGGAGCAATCAATCACCAACTGCGCCTCGATGTCCTCTTCGCTGCCATCAGGTCGCACCATGGTGACGCCGCGCACGCCGCCGTTCTCTGCCCGGAGGGCGGTCTTCGCGCGGCCGCGGATAAGTGTGGCGCCGCGGGCTTGTGCTTCGTCGAGCATCAAGGCGTCGAAATCACTGCGACGCACTTGCCACGTCGTGGCTGGGTGCAAACCCCAGTTTTCGTCGCGGCGCGCGACCGGAATGAACCAGCTGCTCGTGCCATAGACGCGCACTCCGTGCTTCACCGGATAGCTCCGCTCGAGCATCTCTTTTTCCAGGCCGAGCCGGCGCAAAACCGCTCCGGCTTCGCCAGTCATCGACTCGCCGATATGAAAGCGCGGAAAAGCTTCCTGCTCGAGAATGATCGGCTTGATGCCTTCTTTCGCTAGAAACATGGCCGCCGCACAACCGGCCGGGCCACCACCAATAATCAGGACATCAGTTTTCATTTTTCAAAAAGTTTTACCCAGAGTCGAGAAGACTCTCGCCCATCTCAAAGCATTTTATGCACCACCGTCCACGTTCGGGGAACGGTCCGCTACCACGAAGTGCAACCCGCTCTTTCCAGCAATTGCACTCCTTCTAATGGGAGCAACATAGTTAAAGTTTATGACGGTTTTGTAAAGATAAATTACATGCGGTGGCCCCCTCCGGCTGTGCCTCCACGCAGCGGAGTGGATTTTTCTCCGGCCATTCCACTGCGCTCGGGATGGTGCGCGATACAGGGTTCGAACCTGTGACCCCTACCGTGTCAAGGTAGTGCTCTACCACTGAGCTAACCGCGCCGGGTGCAGGCGTGATAAGTGAATAGTGATCGGCGATCAGTCAAGGGCCGACCGCCGAAAGATCCGCGAGAGGGGGAGTAAACGAAGCTTCCCCCGATCACTATTCAGTAAACGATCAGGCCGCGAGCTTGGTCGCTTCCTTGTGCCCGAGGATCCGCACCGTCTGTTTCAGCTGCTCCACCTTGAACGGCTTTTTCAACACCGTCACGGGACCTTTCGCCAGGATACGGTTCAGCATGTTGCTGTCCGGATAGCCTGTGATGACGACGATCGGAAGATTCGGATCGATTTCCTTCGCCGCCTCGTAGACATCGTCGGCGGGACCATCGGGCAGCTTCAGATCGAGAAAGAGGAGATCGAAATGCTGCTTCTCAAGTGCTGCGATTGCCTCTTTGACGGTTCCGACTACCACCCGGCTAAAGCCAATCTTCTTGAGGAAAACCTTGAACAGATTTTGCAGGCTCACATCGTCGTCGACGACCAACACCGTTGGCTGGCCGGACCGATCTTCTTTCAGGATATCCTTATCCAGGGAGTCCTTTTTGATCCGCCATCTCCCGCCAATCTGGATCGCGGGCAGCTGGCCTCGCTGCACCAGATAATAGACAGTCGGTAACGGGATCCGGAGGTATTTGGCCGTCTCCTTGACCGTCAGTAGGTTGTGCATCGTCGGGAGGTTGAGAGATTTAGGCACGGCTGGCAATAATTATTGCCAGTAGTGAGCATTATAAATTTTAGAAGTTGTGTCAATCGCCGAGTTTTGGCCCGTCGCGCGATTTTTCCCATTGAGCGCGGCCGTTTCTTGCGGCTGCCAAGTGAGCGGTCTCGGATTCCCTGAAAATCCAAATTCAGCGCGGCCCATGCGCTGGGCGAGATCCTCGCTGGACAAGGGAGGGCCCGGGGTTCACTGTTCGCAACTTTATGAGCGCATTGTTTTTCAAACGGTTTTTGCAAAAGCCGTTTCAGATCGCTTCCATCATCCCCAGCTCTAAGGCGCTCGTGGAAAGAGTTGCGAGCAAAATCGATTTTAGTCAGCCCCGCACGATCGCAGAATACGGTCCGGGCGAAGGCGTCCATTCCCGCGAGCTGGCCAACCGCATGAGCGCCGATTCTCAGTTGTTCCTCTTCGAACTCGACCCCGCTTTTTCGCGCGACCTCGAGCGGCAATTCGCCGACGATCCGCGCGTGCACGTCATTAATCGCGACGCCGCCAGTCTCTCCGAGGAACTCGCTCGTCGCGGAATTGAGCAGTGCGATTACATTCTCTCCGGCATCCCCTTCAGCATCCTCGAGATCAAAAAGAAACGCGCCCTGCTTCAGGACACCTACGACGCTCTCCGGCCCGGCGGCGCGTTCATCATCTATCAGGTGACTAACGAACTCCGCCAGCACGCCACCTTTTTCGACCGCGCCGAATCGGAGTACTGCCTGCAGAATATTCCGCCGATGTTTATCACCGTCTTCCAAAAAGCGCAGACGCGAAATGGACACGCCCGGCCGGCGACCTCTCGGATTCCTGTTCAACGGACCGCATGAGCGCCTGCAAAACTCGCGTGGAAAAGGATTCCATGGGCGAGATGTCCGTCCCGGAATCCGCTCTCTATGGCGCCTCGACCCAGCGGGCGGTCCTGAATTTTCCGGTGAGCGGCTGGCGTTTTTCGCGTCCGTTCATTCGCGCGCTCGGCTTGTTGAAATGGGCGGCCGCACAAGCGAATCACGACCTCGGATTGCTCGACGCGGAAAAGAGCGCGCTCATCGTCCAGGCCGCGGAAGAAGTCGCAGAAGGGAAGCTCGACGAACATTTCCCGCTCGATATTTTCCAGACCGGTTCCGGCACGAGCATGAACACAAACGCGAACGAGGTCATCTCGAATCGCTGTTGCCAACTGGCCGGCCAACCGATCGGCACGCGCGAGCCGGTTCACCCTAACGATCACGTCAACATGGGACAGTCGAGCAACGACGTCATCCCCTCCGCCATTCACATCAGCGCGGCCGAGCAGCTCAAGGAATGTCTCATCCCGGCGCTCGAGAAACTGGGCAACGCGCTGGCCGCGAAAGCAACCGAGTTCCACGATGTGATCAAGATCGGACGCACCCATCTGATGGATGCGACCCCGGTTCGGCTCGGGCAGGAATTCGGCGGGTACGCGCAACAGGTCCGGTTCGGGAAACGCCGGGCTGAACAGGCGATCAACGCCCTTCAGGAACTCGCGCTCGGCGGCACCGCCGTCGGCACCGGGCTCAATCGCCACGTCGATTTTCCGGGCAAGGTGATGCGCCATCTCGAGCACCGAACCGGGATCGCGTTCCGCGAAGCGGAGGATCACTTCGAAGCCCAGGGCGCAAAAGACGCCGCGGTCGAAGCCAGCGGACTTCTCAAGACGATCGCGGTCAGCCTTTTCAAAATCGCCAACGACATTCGGCTCCTGAGCAGCGGTCCGCGCTGCGGTCTCGGAGAAATTCAGTTGCCCGCCACCCAGCCCGGCAGCTCGATCATGCCGGGAAAGGTGAACCCGGTGATCTGCGAGTCGGTCATGATGGTTTGCACCCAGGTGATCGGCGCGGACACGACCATCACCTGGGCAGGAGCGAACGGGAATCTCGATCTCAACGTCATGATGCCGGTCATCGCCCACAATCTTCTTTGCAGCATTCGCCTGCTCGGCAATGTCGCGGAGATTTTCGCCGACAAATGCGTCGCCGGCATCGTCGCGAACAAGGAGCGCTGCGCGGAATTGGTCGAGCTTTCCATGGCGATGGTGACGAGCCTGGCGCCGAAGATCGGTTATGATCGCGCGGCTGAGATTGCGAAAGAGAGCGTCAAGACTGGGAAAACCGTGCGTCAGCTCTCGCTCGAGAAAAAAGTCCTGCCGGAAGCGGAACTGAACGCCGCGCTCGATCCCGTCGCGATGACCGAACCCGGCGGCGAGGGATCCGGCGGCGGCTAATCCAGTCCGCCTTCGTTTGCCTAACGATTGGCAAGCGAGGCCGGGCGCGCATCGAGTTTCATTATGGTCGCCAACGTTAACAGCCCGAACTTCTCGGGCGGCGCGAACATCGCCATCAAATGCCCGTATCACACCTACGAGCAAACCGTCGCATTTTACCGCGACACTCTCGGCCTGCCGGTGATCGAGGAGGAAAAAGAAGGCTGCATCTTCCAGTTCGGCCCTGTCCGGCTCTGGATCGATCGGGTTCCGAATATCAGCCATCCTGATATCTGGCTCGAGCTCGAGACAAACGACACCGAGAGCGCGGCCGCCTATCTCAAGAATCACGGAGTGGAGCGGCGCGACGAAGTCGAGCAGCTCCGGGAAGATTTTGACGGCTTCTGGATTTCAGATCCGGCCGGGATCATTCACCTCGTCGTCGGGGACGAGGATTGAGTCGTTAGGCGATCTCGAAGAGGAGATCGTCGAAGGTCGGCTGAAAAGCGCCGCCCCGGGTCGCGCCGATGGCAAAGCGCGGGCTGATCTCTCCCTGCGCGGCGCAGAAAATTTCGATATCGGACCGGCCGCACTTCTCCAATTCCGCCCGAACGGTGCCGGCGGCGAGTTCCGGTGAGTTGCAATCCCGGCTGAGGTGCCCGAGCACGACCCGTCCGATCTTCCCGGGCAACAATTGCGCCACCACCTCGGCCGCGGCTTTGTTCGAAAGATGACCGTGCCGCGATTGAATCCGCTGCTTAACGGGCCAGGGGCGATGCGGATCGTTTTGCAACAGCTTCTCGTCGTGATTCGTCTCAATCACCAGCGTCTGGACCTGGCGCAAACGCTCGATCGCTAGACGGGTGGCGTGTCCGAGGTCGGTGATGTAACCGAGCGCGCTCGCGCCGGCGTGGAAGGTATAGCCAACCGGTTCGACCGCATCGTGCGGGACGGAAAAACTTTCGACCGTGATATCGCAGATCGAAAAAACGGAGCCGGTCCGGAAAATTCGCCAGTTGCGATGCTCGCCTAACGATCCATCGCGGATCGCTTCCGCGGTCAGGGCGTTACAAAAAATCGGGATCCGAAATTTCCGGCAAAGCACTTCCAGACCGCAGACATGGTCGCCGTGCTCGTGCGTCAGGAGGACGCCGTCCAATTCGTTAGGCTTGACCCCGCAAAGCTCGAGCCGGAGAACGAGCTGGCGCGCGCTCAAGCCGCCGTCGACCAGCAACCGGCAATGATCGGTCGCGATGAGCGCGCTGTTCCCGGCGCTTCCGCTCCCGAGCATGGTCAGGCTAAACATTCCGGATTATTAGCGAAGCGCGGCGACGGGCACAAACAGAAACCAGCCGGAATCGCCGCGCGCGCGAACAATTTTCGGCAGCACGCGCCGCGTCGGATACGATTGCCATGAGATGGACGACATCGACCTCGCCGGTTTACGCCGTGAATATGAAACGCAGGGTTTGCGCCGCGCTGAGCTGCATCCCGATCCGATCGAGCAATTCGCGACCTGGTTTTCGACCGCGATTAATTCCTCGCTCCCAGACGCGAACGCGATGGCGCTGGCGACGGCAACACCCGATGGCAAACCGTCGGCGCGCATCGTCCTCCTGAAGGGATTCGATCATCGCGGGTTCGTTTTTTTCACGAACTACGAAAGCAAGAAAGGGCAGGAGCTAGAGGGAAACCCGGAAGCGGCTTTTGCCATTTATTGGATGCAACTGGAGCGCCAGGTCCGGGTGACGGGGCGGGCCGAAAGGACTTCGCGCGAAGAATCACAAGCCTATTTCCACGAGCGCCCGCGAGGCAGCCAGCTCGGCGCCTGGGTCTCGCACCAGAGCGAGGTGGTTGACGCCCGGCGGATTCTCGACGCGCGGCTCGCGGAAATGGAGGAGCGCTTTGCCGGGAGCAAGACGATCGATCTACCCGCGCATTGGGGCGGCTACCGAATCGTTCCCGCGACGATCGAATTCTGGCAGGGCCGCGCCAACCGCCTGCACGACCGCTTTCGTTACACCCGGGAAAAGGACGATTCCTGGACGATCGAGCGGCTCGCTCCTTGATCGTTAGGGCAAGCGCCCTCAGCAGCGCCGCCCTAACGATCTCGGATTCGAGCCAACCTAACGATTACGAGTAGAGGCGGGCGCTTCGCCCCCGGCCTCTTCGCCGCCGCCGCCGCCAAAGACGTAGGAGAAAACGCCAAAGACCTGGACGTCGGGTGAATCCTTCGTCACCCCAAAGAGCGCTGCGACATCAAAGCGCGCCCGCGCGCTGGGCTTGTAGGCGATGCTTGGGCCGACCCCGAAGCTGTGCATCGGATCGCCGCGGGTGTCTTTGACGGTAAAGTTCTTGTATTGCATTTCCAAGCCCGCCTTCAGGCGTTCGTGTGGCAGAAAGAGCGGAGTCTGGATGCTTTGCGCAAAACCCCATTCCCGGCCGCGATCGCCGAGGATTTCATTTTCGAGAAAAGCATTGAACGACCACTCCACAGTCTTGGCGATCTCTTCCGAAAGCAGGAGCCGGAATTCGTAGGCGTCGGGCTGGTCGGGCGGCCCCTCGCCTTCCTCTGCCGCGGCTTCTTCGGGCGGTGGTGGCGGACCTTCTTCATGAATGATCGGGCCCGTGCCAAATTTATATTCGGCGAACAAGGTCGGATTGAGCGGGATCTTGTCCCAATCCGCCAGCGCCCAGCGGGCTTCGACACTGAAGCTCTTGTTGGCCGATTCGCCGTTGAAAAACTCGAGGGAGTTTTCGATCGCCACACCGAAGCGATACGGCAGTCCGACTTCTATCTCTTGGGTGAGCATATGATCCGGTGGGTCGCCTTTGGCGAAATCGCCCTCGTAAATGAGTGCGGCAAAAACCGCTCCGTTCGGGAGGACGTAGCCGTTCGTGATCGGCGAGAACCGGCTGCGCGACAAGCCGCCCGGCGCGCCGTAGGCACTCGGAAACTCATCGCCCCTAACGATGATCTCCGACTCGCTCACGGTCGGCGTGGTCGAGTCGGTGGTAGGAGTGGTTGAAGCTGCCACTTGGGCGAGCACGGTTGGGCCGCTAACGATCGCGGTGAGAAGAGTCGCGGCGCAAAGGCCAAGCGACAGAGTCGGAAAACCGCGCCGAAGGCCGGTGCGCGCCGGAATTTGTTGAAACATGGCAATTTTGTTAGCTGAGGGGAAAAGCAGTGACAAGTAAAAAATGATATTTCTGTCATGTTTTTTCTTGGGAAGCCCTCAAATCATCCCGCCCTTCGCCGGTTGGGGTCCCAGCAAACAGAGGACGAGGCGCGTTCCGCGCCCCACCTCGCTCGTCACCTCGATTTTCCCGCCGTGTAAATCGGCAATCGATTTTACGAGGGCCAGACCAAGACCGGTGCCCTCTGTGCTGCGCGAAGGGTCGACCCGGTAGAAGCGGTCGAAGATCCGCGAAAGGTGCTCCGCCGCGATTCCGCAGCCGTTGTCTCCCACCGCGATTTCGGCGTGGTCGTCGCTCGTCGTGATCGAGATGGCGATCCGGCCGCCGTCCGGCGTGTAATGGACTGCGTTATCGACCAAATTGCTCACCGCGCGCCCGAAGAGAAGAGGGTCGGCGTAAACCTGGCCGTGACCACTGCAAATGATCTGTAGCCGCCGCTCTTCCGCGATCGCTTCGTTGTAGGCGGCGATCCGGTCGATCGCGGCACGACCGTCGAACCAGGAACACTTGACCTTGCTTTCCGCCGCCTCGGCTCGGGCCAGAAAAAGAAGGTTGTCGATAATGGTGGAGAGCCTTTCGCATTCGGCCACGTTCGATTCCATTACTGCCTCGTATTCGTTAGGCGTGCGCGGGCGGGTGAGCGCAACCTCCGCTTCGCCGCGGATGTTGGCCAGGGGCGTGCGCAATTCATGCGCGAGATCGGCCGAGAATTGCGAGAGCCGGTTAAAAGAACCCTCCAGCCGATCGAGCATGTCGTCGAAAGCGACCGCAACGGGCTGCAGCTCGCGCGGCCAATCCGCCGGCGGAACTCGCTCGTGGAGGCGGGTCGGCCCGACCCGTTTCAGCGAATGGGTCATCGCATTCAGGGGCCGCAGGCCGCGCCGGGTCACGGTGATCGCAATCATGATGGAAGCAAAGGTGCCGCAGATCAGCACGACCACGACAAGGAGGCCGAACTCTCTTTCGAAGCGCTCGTCAGCCGAGCGATCCTGCGCCACCTGGATGAGATAGCTTCGCCCGTTCTCGGTCGCCCTCATCGAGACTAACGAAAACAGCTTTCCCTCTGCCTGGTGATCTTTCATCGGCACCTCCGCCGAGGCCGTTTTCGTTCCCACTGGAAAAAGCGCGGCCGGGAGCAGACTCCCCATCCCTTCGGTTTCGGCAATCACTTCGCCGCGATCATCGAGGAGGCGCACCCAGTAGGAGGTCCTTTCGCCCTGGAGCGCTTTCAATTCCTGCCGGGTCAGTCCCGGGCCAGCGGCAGAACGCAGATCGGCCCGGATCCCGAGGACCTTGTCGGTGAGCACGGTCCGGTCTTCCTCCAGTCCGTGCCTAACGACAATCCAGTAGAGCACGCCAAGCCCGCAGCCGAGGAGCAAGACCGCTGCAGGGGTGAAAAGAAAAACCAGCTGCGACGCGATCGAACGCGGTTCAGTTGGGCTTGAGGACATAACCGGCGCCGCGAACGGTGTGGATGAGCTTTTTCGGATAAGGGTCGTCCACCTTCGCCCGCAAACGCCGCACCATCACATCGAGGACGTTGGTGCCGGTTTGAAAATCAATCCCCCAGACGTGTCCCTCGATCTCCTTGCGCGAGACCACCTCGCCCGCCGAGCGCACGAGATGCGCAAGAAGAAGAAATTCCTTCGCCGTCAGATGGAGTGGCTGCCCGGCCCGCACGGCGCGATGACGATGGGTGTCCAATTCCAGGTCTTCGATCCGCAATTGATCGTCCTGCTGCGTCGGGCCTCGCCGGAGAAGCGAGCGGACGCGGGCGATCAACTCCGAGAAGGCAAACGGCTTGACCAGGTAATCGTCTCCGCCCAGTTCGAGTCCCTTCACCCGGTCCGGCACACTATCGCGCGCGGTCAGGAAAAGGATCGGCGTGAGCACACCCTGGCCGCGCAACTCCTCGACCACCGTCCAGCCGTCTTTTTTTGGGAGCATGACATCGAGGAGGAGCAGATCGAAGCGACTGGAGAGCGCCATCTGCAAACCAGTCTCACCATCGCGCGCCACCTCGACCGTGGAGCCCGCTTCTTCCAAGCCCTTGGCGATGAAAGCAGCTGTCTTTTTTTCGTCTTCGATCAACAGGATGCGCATTCCAGAATTGTTTATAAATGGTTGGCCGATTGCCTTCAAGCCCCGCGGCGAATCCTCCCAGAAACTGAACGCTTTCCTGAGCCCGCCCTTGTGGCCAGGCAATCATGTTCCAGCGAGGAAACCTTGCCCGATTCACGAACGCTCTCGCGAGGATCAATTGTGACAAACGAAAGACAAAAACAGTCGGCGATTGCGGGAACCGAGGCACACGATAGACTGGGCCGGTGACCGAAAGTCGTTCCGCGCAAGCTTTCGGAACATTCATCACGCCAGGGTGGCGAAATTGGCAGACGCGCCAGACTTAGGATCTGGTGGAGCAATCCTTAGGGGTTCGAGTCCCCTCCCTGGTAGGCCGCCGCAGCCATGAAAAATCCGCATCTCGAAATCGAGCGAAAATTTCTCATCCGCAAATCGCCGCGCGCGCTCGAGCGCTTCGCTCACAGCGAAATCTCGCAGGGTTATCTCGTGATCGGCCGCAAGTCCCACGTCCGCCTGCGGAAGAAGGGCCGGGTCTG
>JBBPZW010000013.1:0-6835 GCA_038198475.1 Chthoniobacterales bacterium
ACGTGATAACCGGCGTATCGTCGCCGAGGCGCTTCACCAGCTGCTCGCCGTAACGATCGTCAATGTTGATTGCCGCGCTCGCCTGCTTCTTGTTAGGCTGATTTTTCAGTCCGGTGAAAAGCAGCGCCTTCGACTCGAAGTAATTTTCCATCGTCTGATGAAAATCGAGATGGTCTTGCGTGAGGTTAGTGAAGACGGCGACGTCCCATTCCAAGCCGCGCGTGCGATCCTGTGCCAGCGCGTGCGAGGAAACTTCCATCATCGCCGCTTTGCAGCCGGCGTCGGCCATTTGGGCGAGCATCTCCTGGAGATCGAGCGACTCGGGAGTCGTCCGGGTCGCTGGCAGGACACGCTCGCCGATTTCATAGCGCACGGTGCCGATGAGCCCGCTGCGCATCCCGGCGTTTTCGCAGATGTGCTTGATGAGAAAGGTGGTCGTCGTCTTGCCGTTCGTCCCGGTGACGCCGGCCATCTTCAGCCGCAGCGCGGGTTTTTTGAAAAAGGTAAACGCCAGATCGGCCAGCGCGATGCGACTGTCCGCGACCACGATGGAGGTGGCGCGGGAGTGCGACTCCGGGCGTTCCACCACGATCGCCGACGCGCCTCTCTCGATCGCCTGTTCGGTGAATTTGTGGCCATCAACATTCGCGCCGCGGACCGCGACGTAGAGGCCGTTCTTTTGCACCCGGCGGGAGTCGTAGAAGATGCCGTCGACCTCGCGGTCGAGCGGCCCGAGGACTTCCTGCACCGGAATGGAGTCTGCGAGAATTTTGAGCTGCATGAGGCGTGGACACGCGAGGCGCGGAAATCTAACGGGCATTAGTTAAGGCAACTCGTCCGGCCGTTTCTGGCGTTCCAATTTCCTCATGCGGCTCAAGATCGAGATACCGCGCTGCCCGTTCCGCGACGCGGGAAAAAATGGGTCCGGCGACCGTGCCGCCGTAGTTGAGATGGGGATCCTTGGTATGTGCGTCGTCGAGCACGACGAGGGCGACGAAAGCCGGGTTTTCGGACGGGAGGAAACCGCTGAAAGAGACGACGTATTTGTTTTTCTCGTAGCCACCACCGGGAGCGGCTTTCTGGGCGGTGCCCGTTTTACCGGAAATGTTGAACCCGGGCACAGCCGCCTCGGCCGCAGTCCCGCGCTTGCTCACCACGCCACGCAGGGCGAGGGCAATCTGAGAGGCCGTTTGCGGCGAGACCACTTGCCTAACGACGATCGGCTGGAGGCTGGCGACGACCGCTCCTTTGTCGTCGATGATCGTCTTGACGATGCGGGGCTGAACCAGCTTGCCGCCGTTTGCGATGGTCGACATGGCCATGAGCATCTGCAAAGGCGTGACCCCAACTTCCTGACCCATCGGGATGCGGGTGATGGAAATCTTGCTCCAGCTCCGGGGCGGATGGACCATCCCGCGAATTTCGCCCGGCAGTTCAATCCCAGTGCGATCGCCAAAGCCGAAGCGGCGGATGTATTCGTAAAACTTCTGTTCGCCCAACATGCAGGCCATCTTGGCCGCGCCGATGTTGCTCGAGTGGACAAGAATGTCCTGCACGCTCAGCTCGCCGTAGCCTTTATGGCCATGATCGTGCAGCGGCCGGCCGCCGACGTTCCAGACGCCGTTCTCGCAGAAGATCATCGAGTCGAGGTTTACCTTGCGTTCGTTGAGAGCGGCCGCCGCGGTGACGATCTTGAAGGTGGAACCGGGCTCCATCATGTCGATGATGGCGCGATTTTTCATCTCCTCGGGTTTCGCTTCGGAGCGTTGATTGAGGTCAAAGTTAGGCCTGTTCGCCATCGCCAGAATCTCGCCAGTCTGCGGTCGCATCAGGATGATGGTGGCCTTGGCCGGGGTGTACTCGCGCATCGCGGCGTCGAGCTCGTTCTCGACGATCGTCTGCAAGCCCATGTCGATCGTCAGGTGCAGCTGGTCGCCATTGCGCGGCGCCCGTTCCAGCCCGCGGTAGAGGACGATTTCGCGACCCTGCGCATCGTGCTCGATGTAGCGATAACCGTCCTCCCCCCGCAAATATGTGTCCATCGACGCTTCCACGCCCTGGATGCCTTTCTGCTCGAAGTTTGAAAAACCGATAACGTGGCAGAGCATGGGGCCGTTCGGATAAACTCGAACGGTTCCGCGCTCGCAGTAGACTCCGAGCAGCTTTTCCTGCCGCAGAGTTTTCTCGAGCGCGCGGGCGTCGGCATCGGGGACCTCTCGTTTCAGGACGATATACGACCGGCCGCTGGCGATTTTCTCCGCGATCTCGTTAGGCGGAATGTGCAGGCCGCTGGCGAGGATTGGGATGAGGGCTTCGGCGTTCTTAATCCGTGAGGCATCGGCGATGACGGTTGCGACCGGGACATTCTGGGCCAGCACTTCGTGACCGGCATCGTAGATCACGCCGCGCTCGGCGGGGATGGCGTTGCGACCGACGTTCTTGTCCGCCGCCATCTTGCTGTACTTATTGTGCATCATCAGCTGGAGATAGATCAGCCGGTAGGAAAAGATGCTAAAGAGGAACGCGAAGAAAATGCAGACGCAGGTGCAACGAGTGCGGCTATTCCATTTCATGGGCGGCCTCGCTGGTTAACGACCGGCTGGACCTCATCTTCGCTGCCAGGGTGGGTCGAGGAATTCAGCCTAACGATACTCTTTTCCGTGATCGGGATCATCTGGAGGTAGCCTTCCTTCAACCGCCTCTGCAAGGCGGTGCGGGAAGTGAGGGCCGCGAACTGCACCCGGGCGTCCTCGTTTTGCGTGCGGGTGGCGATCAATTCCTGCTCAAGCGCGCGGCGTTCCATTCCCTGGTGGTGGAGCTGGACGGTGAGATAGACGTAACTCAGCCCGGTCGCGGCGAGGAAAGCGACGATCACGATCCAGCGCGCCAGGGCGGGCGCATCGATGGGATTGAAGTTTTTTCGCCGGCGACGGTTCATTCGATCCTTTCTGCTACGCGGAGCTTGGCGCTGCGGGAACGTGGATTGGCCCGCTGCTCCGCCGCGTCGGGCTCGACTGGTTTCGGGGTGACAAGGCGGAGGGAATAATCGGGGTTTGGTCGTGGCTCCGGCCATTCCGGCCGGTCAAGGAACTCACGGCTGCGGTCGCGGAAGAAATTCTTCACGATCCGATCCTCGAGTGAATGAAAAGTGATGACCGCGATCCGGCTGCCGGGTTCCAGCCTATTCGTTAGGGCGAGCAGTCCTTCTTCGAGCGCGCCAAGTTCGTCGTTCACCTCCATCCGCAACGCCTGAAAAACCTGCGTCGCGGGATGGCGGCGTCCGTGGCGGCCGACGATTTTCTCGATCGCCTTGGCCAAGGTGAGCGTTTCCCGAAAGGGCGTTTCCTTGCGCAGCTTCACGATCTGGCTGGCGATGCGCCGAGCGGCCGGCTCTTCACCCAACTCACGAAAAATGTTCATCAGCTCCTCCTCGGTGTATCTGTTGACCACTTCGGCCGCGGTCAGCTCGCGCCGCGGATCCATCCGCATGTCGAGCGGGCCGTCGCGCATGAGGCTGAAACCGCGGTCCGCATTTTCCAGCTGGCGGGAAGAGACGCCGAGATCGAGAAGCGCCCCGCCGATTTGCGCAATGCCGAGCTGATCCAGAACGTGGCCGGCGTCGCGGAAATTTGCCCGGTGAAGTGTCAAGTGACTCCCAAAATTCGTTAGGCGCGCGCCGGCAAATTCGAGTGCGTCCGGGTCCTGATCGAGGGCGAGAACGTCGGCTCCGGTCCGCAAAATCGCCTCGGTGTGACCGCCACCGCCACAGGTCCCATCGAGAACGAGTGAGCCCGGACGCGGCGCGAGCAGTTCGATTGCCTCGGCCGCGAGCACCGGGCGGTGGTAGGTGAAATCTTCCATATCCTGCGCCTCCTCGTTCATGAGCAGCGGGCCGGTCGCGAAGCGGACCGGTCGTTCAAATAAGAGGGCGTGCATCTCGCTAGAGTCCGACCATGTTGGCCACGTGCTGGTAGGTGGGATGCTCCTCGGTATGGGCGACTTCGCGCCGCTTCAGGTTCCAGATCTCAAAACGCCCGCGTCCGCCGACGAGGGCGATCTCGCGTTTCAGGTCGAGCTTTTTGCAAAGATCATCCGGCAGGACGAGACGACCCTGTTTGTCGGAGGCCCCGTGCTGGGCCTGCGCGTGCAGCTGCCGGAAAAAGGTGCGGAGATCGCGCGGCGAGACGCCCGCGACATTTTCCGCCGCGGCGCTGATCCGTTCGAATTCGTTAGGCGGCATGACAAGCAGAAATTGACCGCTCGGCTCGGGGACCATGAGGAACTCCTCGCCCGCGCCATTGCGCCGCCACCGCGAGGGGATGGTAAGGCGATGTTTGTCGTCGAGTTGATGGCGAAATTCTCCCGCGTAAAAAACTGAGTTTGAAGATGCTGAATCCATACCCGCCGGAGAATTATTCCAATTTAATCCACTTCCCCCCACTTTAAACCACTGCGAATTTCACCGGTCAATAAAATAAATGCCGGTTTGCGCGCTTTTCTTTGGCCTCTTAAATTCCCGCCCCGCCAATGTTTCGACCTTTTCTGACTTTGAGAGTCGCTCTTGCCTTCGTCAGCAGCGTCCCGATCGCCTTCGCGCAAACAGGCGACGACGCCGTCCGCGTGACCGTGGCTATGAACCCGGATGGATCGAAGACCGTGTATCAAACCGACGGGGCCAACCATCGCTCGACTGCCAGCACCACCGGGGCGAACGGGAAGGCCCAAGGGAAGATTATCTACAAGCTGGACGCCAACGGCCGCTACGAAAGCGGCGAAGTCTTCGCGGCCAGTGGTGCATTGCGTTTCAAGACCCGCTACCGTTACGACACGGCCGGCCATCTGCTCGAGGAGACGCAGGTGGCGAAGGACAACTCGGTGTTGAACAGGATCGTCTACAGTTATGATGCATCCGGTCACTCCGCTGGCTACGCGGTCTACGATGGTGATGGCCGTTTGCTCGGACGCACCACCGCAAAAAAGCCGCCCGCGCGCGGCCAACCGTAAAAATGCGAGCCGTGAACTTTTTACTCGTTAGGTCGAAAGCTTCGCCACTTGCCAGCGAGGGCAAAGGGAGTTATCAGGTCTTCGCATGATCGATTACATCCAGAAGGGTGGTCTGCTCATGTGGCCCATCCTGGTCTGCAGCATCATCTCGATCGCCGTTTTTGCGGAACGGCTTTTTTATTTTCATCGCGCGACGATTCACGTCGGCGAATTTCTCCAGGGACTCTCCAATCTCCTGCAGCGGCATAATTACGCCGAGGCTCTCCATGAATGCGCCGGCACGCCTGGGCCGGTGGCGCGTGTCATCCATTCGGCGATCATTCGTCACGAAGCCCCGCGCGCGGAATTGCGCGAGATCGTGCAGGAAGCCGGCCAGCTCGAGGTGCCCAAGCTGGAACGGTTTCTCGGCGTGCTCGCGACCTTGGCTTATCTCGCGCCCCTCATTGGTTTGTTAGGCACAGTGACCGGAATGATCGAAGCCTTTGGCCTGGTCTCTTCCAACGGCGGCTATGCAACGGTGACAGAACTTTCGAGCGGAATATACAAGAGTCTTCTTACCACCGCCGCCGGCCTGGTCGTCGCGACTCCTACTTTCGTCGGTTACAGTTATCTCTCCTCGCGGGTTAATACTTTGCTGCACGATATGGAGCGGGCCGGTATCGAGGTCGTGCATATGCTGACTGATCACGCGCCTTCGGCCGAGATCATCAACTTTCAACAGGCGCAGGAAAAAGCCGCGCTCCGGCGGGGCGATCGCTGAGCGGTGCGCCCCTTCGTTCTCGCGCCTAACGAGAAATGAAGCTTTCCCGGACGACCAGCATCAGCTTCGGTTGGCTCTATGTCTTCCCGCTTCTGGATGTGGTTTTTCTCCTCATCTTTTTCTTTCTCCTCAGCTCCAGCTTTGTCCTGCAGCCGGGGATTGCGGTGACGGTTCCTTTTTCGCGTTTCACGCTCGGTCCGCAGCCTAACCAGCAGATCATCAGCATCACCGCAGGGCCCAACCCGGCGATTTATTTACGCGATCAAAAGGTGACGCTGGATCAGCTCGGTCCCGCGCTCGATATCACGAAACGGGAAGGTCGCTCGATCGTGATCAAGGCCGACCGCTCCGTCTCTTATGATTTGGTGATGGCGGTTACCAATGCCGCTCTCGAGCGCGGAATCACTTCGGTCGCGCTCGCCACCTCTCCGCAACAGTGAGCGCGGGAAGCTACGCCTCGCCCGCGCCGGGTGGCCTCCTATTCCATTGGGAACGTCCGCGGAGGCGAAAAGTCGCGATCGCCGGTTTCCTGGCCGCCTCGGCGGCGCTGCATGCACTTTGTTTTTATCTTTTCCAAGTCGTCTATCCGCCGGCCATTTCGCTTCTGCCGCCGCCGGCGCAGGTCAGCCTGATTGCGCCAACCTCGACAGAGGCGCGGACGTTTTTGAACTGGCTCGCGGCAGAAGATCCGGCCCTCGCTTCGCAAACGCAGCGGCCAGCTGACGCACGCGCCTTTCAACTTCCGAAGATCGCGCACGTTCCCTCATACCTGGCGTTTCCGCCGAGGCTCAAGGAATTGCCTGCCCGCAAAATTGCGGCTGCCGCTCCGTCCGCCATGCCGCCTGCGCCCGTTCCGGTGGCGGTCGCGTCAGCGTCCGCGGCGCCATTGCCGGCTCCCACGAGCCTGATTTTCTCCGGCGATCTGCACGAACTTCCGGTAACGCATCCGGAGCTGAAATTTCGCGCGTCGGTGCGCGATGCCCCGGAAAGCGCGCGCTTCCGGGTTGCGATCGACTCGTTAGGCGCAGTCCGCTTTAGTTTTCTCGAGCAATCTTCCGGCGACGGCGCGCT
>JBBPZW010000014.1:0-4636 GCA_038198475.1 Chthoniobacterales bacterium
GAGTGCCTTGGCCACCTCGCCCACCATGAGCATGGAGCGATTTGGGAAACGGGCGTGCGAGAGGACGCTGGCGAGGGGGAGATCGAGCTCGGCCTGGGCGGCGGCGCCGTTGCGGTTTCGCGGCTCGGCCAGGGTGATCATTTTGCGCCTTCCAGAATCCTTTCGGCGCGGGAGGCCAAGAGTTTGGCCATCCGGCGATTCACTCGACGGGTTTCGACCTTTTGCTGTTGACGGCGAGAAACTGGTTTGAAAAGCGCGTCGTGAGCGCGACGAATATTGCCCGCGCCCTCCACGACAAAAACAGCGACCGTGGCGTTGGAGTGCTTATGGAGCGACATCGCGACGCTGCAATTTCGCTTCACGCAGGCACAGCGAAGCGCTTTGGCGTCGGCTGAGATCTCGAAAAACGGGAACTTGCCGGAGTGAAGGTTGCCGAGACGTTTCATTTTGCGGCGCCGACGAGGCGGATGTGGCCGGCTTCGATCGCCGGAAGCTGCTGCAAGATCGAGAAACGAATGACCGAGCTTGAGTTGGAACCCATTCGCTTCGCAGCCGAGCGAATTCTGATTTTGAGCCGGTCATCCAACCGGACCGGAATCGGCTTCGTGCGGGGTGCTTTTATTGTAGCCATTTCGTGTTGCGCATCATGTATACCAACGATATACGAAAGCCGTCAACAAGAAAGTTCAAAATAATTTAGGCAGGACGATTGTTTCGATATACGATGATCTCCTAATGGCAACGACGCCTATCCCCGTGCGACTCGAACCGAGGTTAATCGCCAGGTTGGATGCAGCGGCCGCGCGATTGGGAACGAATCGCTCCGCCCTGATTAAGTTTTGCGCTCAGACGTTCGTGAACTATTTCGAAGCGCACGGAGGGATCGCGAGCCTGCCACCAAATTGGCGAGAGCTTTTACAAAAACAGGACGGCCGATCGCGGTCTCAAAGGTTTGCAAGCACTGCGGACGGGATCTTGCCGCCGCGTAAAATCGTTTTTCTAACGATTTCTACGGACTGAGGGGACTGAGGGGCTGGGGCGGTAGACGGGCTCTCGGATGCGGCGCACGCTCGCCGCATGCAAACTAAATCCGCGCTCGCTTCCAGAGGCGTATGGGGCGGCGCTATCGCCACCATCGCCGGTCTCGTTAGTTTTTCACATACCATAAACCTCGTCGGGATCGCCCAGGCGTTTGTCGATAATTGGCCCGCTATCACTGGCGCGGTCGCTGGGGTTGTGGCCGCTTATGGCCGCATCCGGGCGAGCGTGTTTATTGCGCCGGCCGATCCGGCCAAGGCGGGCACGACGATGTTTCCTGCGATCATCGCGGGGCTCGCGCTCGGGCTGACGAGCTGCTCGACGGTCGGCACGATTTCGCCGGATGAGACGCGATCGTTTACCAGCGTGGCGGTCTCGAATGGGTTGCAGTTTGGGGTGAAGGATCTGGCGCAACGCGCCGCGGTGGCGAAGCAGATGATCGGCGCGGTCGATCTTTATGCGACTTACTCGAGCGGCTCGGTGCCGACGCCGGAGCAATTCCAGGCGCTTTTGAATCGGTATCTGCCGGGTGGGGATACGAAGGCGATCACGGTCTCGAATCTGACCGCGCTCTACACTCTGCGCTATTCGGCTTTTAAGGATTACAAGCTGCCGGTTCAGGCGGCGTATCTGAATTCCTTTTTGCTCGGGGTGAAGGACGGCGCTTCGTCGTTCGCGCTCTGAGGTTTTTTATGAATCGCCTCACGATCATCGCGCTCCTGGCTTTCTCAGCTGTCAGCTTTCCGCTTTCAGCTTTCTCGACGACTCCGTCGCCCACACCTTCGCCGACGCCTTCGCCGACCCCGGCGAACGTCGGGCCGAGCTTCAACGTCTCCTGGACGGATAATTCGAACTCCGGCGCCAAGGTCGACGGGTATCACGTCAAATACGGCAGCGCCAAGGGCACCTACTCGACCACGGTGGATGTGAAGGGGCCGACGCTTTCGCATGATTTTACCGCGATGGCGCCGGGCACGATTTACCTCGTGGTGACGGCTTATAACGCCTCCGAGGAGAGCGGGCCGAGCGCGGAGGTGCCGGTGAATATCGCGCAGAAATTGCAGGCGCCAGGCACGCCCACGATCACGAACACGACCGGCACCAATGGGATGCAGAATGTTTCCAGCCGCGCGGAGGTCGCTCCGGGCGACAAGGCGTTGATCGGCGGGTTCATCGTCGGCGAGCCGGTGAAGATCGCGGTTCGTGCGATTGGGCCGTCGCTCGGCGCGCTCGGGGTCGAAGATCCGCTCTCCAAGGCGACGATCGAGCTGCGCGATTCCACCGGCGCCATGATCCAGGCGAATGATGGCTGGATGAGCAGCCCCGATGCCGCCGAGCTGAAAAGCCTCAAGCTGGCGCCTGGCTCGGTCAATGAATCGGCTTTGATCGCCTCCGTCGAGGCCGGCGCTTACACCGCCATCGTGCGCGGCGGCGCGAGCGAGAGCGGGGTCGGGTTGGTCGAAGTCTACGCGTTGCCAAGATGAAGAAGAAACCAAACAAGCAGCACGACGCGCGAGCGGCTTCCTTCCGTCGCATCGCGCGGGCCTTGCGGGCCGAGAGCAAGGGCTCAGGCCAGGTGGTAATGAATGCCCGCCAGATCGCGCGCGTCCTGGAGGCCGAGGCGAAGACGTTGGGAGGAATGCGCTGAATGCTATTGCACAAAGGCCAGGTCTTCCGCTTCCTCGGGAAGGACGCCGCGAGGCGCGCGCTGGTCACGGCAGTGGAATTGCAAGGGGCTTGCATCCGGCGTGGGAACGAGTTGCAGATGATCGAGGACCGCGTGGTGCACTTTGGCAGACCCGGTTTTTTCGTGAACGAACGGCCGCAGCTGGAGGCGGCGGATTACATCGGGGAAACGCGGCATCGCACCTCCTCGGCGGGGAAGAACGGGAGCTTCAACCGATGAGCGCGGAGTTGATCGACACGATTAAAGGCGTGCAGCGGGCGCTGGGCGGGCTGGCGGTGGATGGGATCGCGGGGCCGAAGACTTGGGCGGCGATCGCTTGGAAACTGCATACGGGCTTACACTCGGCAGATGCAGCCGGCGAGTCGCCGGCTGCGGCACGCGAGTCGCGTGCGCTCCCCGAGCCGGGGGCGGTCGATCCGCGGAGCGAAGCCTGGATCGCCACGCTCCTGCCTTTTGTGCGGCCGGTGGCGAGACAATTTTTGGCCGCAGTGAATGCGCGCTTCGCCGCCCTCCAGCATAACACCGTCGCCAAGATCATTTCCGGCACGCGCACTTACTCCGAGCAGGACGCGCTTTACGCCAGGGGTCGCACTACGGCGGGCAAGATCGTGACTAACGCGCGCGGCGGCTATTCCAATCACAATTTCGGGATCGCGTTTGACATTGGGCTCTTCGATGAGCGCGGGAATTATCTGAGCGATTCGTCGCTCTACGATCACGCGGGGGCGATCGGCAAATCGCTCGGGCTGTGGTGGGGCGGCGATTGGACTTTTTTCCAGGATAAACCGCATTTCGAGCTTCGCCCGCAGTGGGCGGGCGAGCTGGCCGAGGTCGACATGATCAGCGAGCTGCGCCGGCGCGTCACAAGAGGGGAGGCGGTCGCGTGATTGCGGCCGGTTTTGAGAATGTGGATGCCTCTCTTTTGCGAGACCTGCTCATCATTGTCGCGGCCGTTATCGGCCTTGCGCTCGGGACCAAAAAACTTTTCTGGGAGAAACCGCCGGCTGGTCTCACCCAGCCGTTCATGATCGCGATGGAAAAGGAATTCGTGGCTCGACAGGAATACGAGCGGAGACAAGTCGACCTGGAGTCGCAGGTAAAAGACGTGCGCTCCTACACGCACGACCAGGTGCACGGGTTGGCCGAAGTGGTGAACGCGGCCAACGTCGACGCGCGGGCTCGTAATGAGCGGCTTTCCGCGTTGGAAGCCGACTCGAAGACGCACACTCGCCAACTGGAGAACCTGAACGGAAAGATGGACCGGATCGTGGAGCGGGTGGCCGATAAAGTCGAAGCCCTGCTGCACAAGGAAAGGGGCCTATGAGCGGCGACGATTTCGAGAGCAAGGAGATCCTGGTCGATCTCAAAAAGGATTCCGAAACGCACACCCAGCAGCTCGAGCAAATGGACGGGAAGATCGATAAAGTGGCCGAGCAAAACCTGAACGATAAGCTCGACCGTGCGATCGAGCGCGCGGCCGACAAGGCCGAAGGGGTCGCCCAGGCCGCAGTGCTGCTGGAAAAAGCGGCCGACAAGGCCACAGCGCTGCTGGAAAAAGCGGCCACCAAGGCCGCAGCGCTGCTGAAAAAAGGACGGGGGCAGCGATGAGCGACGCGCACAACCTGCGCAAGTTCAAGGTGAAGATGGCCATCCTGCGCGCGATCAACGGCGCCGCCGGCTATCTCCTGCCCGAGCCGGTCCTGCACCGCGACCTCAATCTTTTCGTCGAGCCGGCGGCGCTCCTGGGCGAGTTCCGAGGCGAGCTGCAAGAGCTACAGGATCACGGGCTCGTCCACATCGTGGCCGGGTCGTTAGGCGGGGCGCGCAAAATCAAGCTGACCGATGCCGGCCGGGCCGAGGTCGAAAGCAACCTGTGAATGAGAAAACCGAGATCAGATTCGAAGTTGCTCA
>JBBPZW010000015.1:0-5052 GCA_038198475.1 Chthoniobacterales bacterium
ACCGGCGGCGTCACGGGCGGCGTTCTCGGCCTCCTCGCCGGCATCGGCGCCCTCGCCATTCCCGGCGTCGGCCCGCTGATCGCAGCCGGCCCGATCATGGCCGCGCTGAGCGGCGCAGCCATCGGCGGAGCCACCGGCGGCATCGTCGGCGGCCTCATCGGCCTCGGCATCCCCGAGATCGAAGCCAAACGCTACGAGGAGAAACTCAAGAGCGGCAACTACCTCGTCGCCGTCCATACCCACAACAGCGACGAAGAAGATCGCGCCGAACAGATCTTCAAAGACTCCGGCGCCGAGGACATCACCAGCTCCTCGATGGCCTCCACCCCGTCCGAGTAAAATTCCCACCGTTTCCCCGAGAAATCAAAGAGCGCCCCGTGCCAAAAGCGCGGGGCGTTTTTTCGGTTGGGAGGGAAACGCAACGCCGCAAGGGCGCAGAGGGCTACCGCGCGCTAAGTGTGACGACGAAGAACCGTCTGTAGCGTCCGCTGTCCCAGCGGAAAAAGAGTGCGTCGCGCCGCCAAAAGTCGCTGACAGACCGTTGCCAGTCGCCCGCACGTCGTTGCCAGAGCATGTCACGCGGCCAAAAAAAGCGCGTCGACCGCGCCCCAAGAGCGCGTCAGCTCTCCCGCAAATCCGCGTCACCCGGCTCCAAGTCAGCGTCACGCGTCTGCTTTAGCATGTCACACCACCCAAAGTCTGCGTCAGACGACCAAAAGTCCCCGTCAGGCCGCCAAAAATTCGCGGCAGCCAGCCGCGAGAGCGCGTTAATTCCATCCAAGTCAGCGACAGACGACCAAAAGTCCGCGTCAAAGCCCCCAAATCAGCGACACCATCCACATAGCGCATTGAGGAGGCAAAAGAGTGTGGTGAGAAGCTTGCCACAGCCGGTCGGCTTTTGTATTACATCACCCCGTGCCCCTTGATAGCCTGA
The DNA here is from genome assembly GCA_038198475.1 of Chthoniobacterales bacterium. GTDB lineage: Bacteria > Verrucomicrobiota > Verrucomicrobiia > Chthoniobacterales > UBA10450 > Palsa-1392. The sequence continues at coordinate 935 of JBBPZW010000015.1, forward strand.
AAACGGACCTCTCAGAATTCGTCGCCTTTGCCCGCACTCTTCGTGGCGACGAGAAGGGCGAAGCCCCAAACCTTTCTCGACCATTTCTTCCGCGCTCTCGGTCACCCGGCGCGATCGAAGCCGGCGCCACCTTCGAGTTCCGCGTCGCGAAGAAGGCTCCGCGCAGCTCGAACTAATTGTCGGCGGAAATGGTGCTCCCAAGCCGAAAGGCGGTAAGAAATTTGCCGACCTGCTCTGGCCCGACCGCGTCCTCATCCAGACGAAATTGCCGGACACGAACCAGGAGAAGCAGCAATCTTTCTACTTTAGCCTTTCTCCTTCTCTTCGGTCCTCCTCTGCCCCTTCGACGAGTTTGGATCTACGACTCAACATTCCAGCGTTTCGATCCCAACCTGGGATTCTTATTTCGTCGGAATGTCCTCGCTTCTTAACGAAGAGCTCTTGTGTTACCTTAAAGCGCTTTCGCAATAGGCAATCTCATGTGTGCAAATAATCTGTTGAGGGTAGAGCGAGAAGTCGCTGCCGCCGAACTCGCAATTAAGGTGCACTCCTTAGCGTCGACGCCCGAGATTACGGAGGGAATCCTAAACACGCGCGAAATCATACGAGACGGATCGATTCCGATTTCTATGCTGAGATCGGCGCTGCTGACTGGTGCGTGACCGACATCGGGCCGGCAACATTGCTTACCGGCATTGCGCCTTTCTTGCACGGGCGGTTCGTCCCGACCATGAGGATCCTGGATGCGCGTGAGCAGGAGCAGTCGCCTGTCGAGGAGACGCTTTTTGGCGCGTTTGAAGTTGGTTACTGCGAGGATATCCTGCGCTGGAAGGACGAAGACTCACTTCGCAAGGGGCTGCGTTCTCGGCTCGGTCTGATCCAAGCGCCGGTTGAATCAGTCGTCACGGAAGCGCAGGCCGAGGCATATTTCCGTCGCGCCGCCTTGCGCAAAGAGGCCGTCTTTTTGAGCTACTGCGGCGCGGATCAAGCGGCCGGGGCGCGCATCAGCGCCGCCTTGCGCGGGAGGTTTCAAAACGTTTTCGACTATCGCGAAGGCTCGATCACTCCAGGTGCCCAGTGGCTCGAAAAAATCTTCGACAGCCTCGCTGCCAGTGCGATTGGCGTGGCGCTTATTTCGGCTCATTATTTCGAAAGCGGGAACTGCGGGCACGAAGCGCGTCAGATGATCAGCCGCCGCGATGCGAAGCAAATGTTTGTGTTCCCAATCCGGCTGAACGGGCCGGACTTCAAACTGCCGGATTGGGCCGAGAGCACTCAATATACGGCTCTGAGCAAATATGCGGATGAAGAGGCCATCGTTGCTGCGCTGGTCGCCGCGTTCGAAAAGGAATCGGCGCCTCTTCCCGGTGGGTAAGCATCATTGCGGCTTCGACTGCGCGGCTTCTCAGCACCTGGATACCTCTAATGCGGAAGAATGATAATCGTCTCGACCGCCGTCTCAGCGAATCGCCGCACAAAATCGGAACCGGGACCGTCACCGGTCGGCTTTTGATCCCAGACGAGGAGCGCGCGAATCTTTTTGTTGTCCGCTGCCTCGACGCGTGCGGTGTTGACGATCCAGAGATTGTTGCGCGCATAAATTGAGAGGTCGTTAGGCGAATCGGCCGGTTCTTCCGGCAGAATTTGGACTTCGGCCTGTTCACGCAAGGCGTGGAAGCGCCGCACCCAGTCGTCCCCCGCGTGACGCACCGAGTCGCGCACGAAATCATCGATCGCCTGCGGAAGGAGCAACCGAATCTGCGCGCCGCGGCGCAGACATTCTTCGGCAAAGAGAATATCGGCTCCGCAGGCTCCCCCACAAATCGCGAGGTCGCCTGGGCCGATTCCCCAGCGCCTGAGCCGCTCCGCGATTTTCTTTCGGACGGCTTCGGCTTTCACCTCGGGGAAACGTGGCGACTTGCGACCCGGCGCGTCGATCATGTGGCCGCTGCAGATCGCGACGCGCGCAAAGTTCGAGCCGCTCGAGGTTATGGTGGCATTACAGCTTAGCCCTATTTTTGGGGCAAGGACAAACCCGCGGATCGTAGGAACGGCGGAATGGAAAGCCGCCCCGCTTGGATTCGAGCGATTTGCTTGCCGCCTCGGCGCGCGGTTTTAAAACCTGCGTCTAGCCGAGCGCTTTCGGTCTTGGAAACTTGCAATACTATGATAGTTTCCTCGGTATTGAAGGCCTCTGATCGCTCCACGAAGCGCACAGCACAGTCCGCGACCACCGAACTCGGTTCGCCCTCCGCCGCCCGCCGCCGTTCGCCCGCCCGTCGCATCCTTGAGGCGGCCCGGATTCACTTCTTCAGGCACGGTTTTCGCAATGTCACGATGGACGATCTCGCTGCCGAGCTGGGCGTGAGCAAGAAGACGCTCTATGCCCATTATCCGAGCAAAGACGCGCTCCTCGAAGCGGTCTTGGACGCCAAATACGAAAGCATACGCGCCACGCTCGAGCAGGCGTCGGCGCAACCGGCTGCGCATTTTCCCGAAGCGTTGCACGCTCTTCTCAGCGGTCTGCGCGGCGAGCTGGATGAACTGCAACCGGCCTTTTTGCGCGATATGCGCAAGGCGCCGGAAATCTTTAAACAGCTCGAGCAACGCCGCGCCCGCCTCATCCGCCATCATTTTGGAAGACTCTTTCGCCAGGGCCAGCGGGACGGCCATGTGCGCCGCGATCTTTCCGCCCAGCTCATGCTCGAAACTCTCCTTGCCTCCATTCAGGCGATCATGAATCCGGCCAAATTAACGGAGCTGAAGATGGCGCCGCGGAACGCCTTCACGGGCCTGATCGATCTCCTCCTGCACGGCGCGGTCGTGCGCCGGAAAGGCCCACGATGAATTGCCTGCGAACGCTCGCTGCTCTCGGCCTTCTGGCTCTCATCGTCGCTGGCGGCCAGAAAGAGCCCGACGATTTCGTGCAGGGCTACGTCGAGGGTGAGTTCGTCTATGTCAGCTCGCCGTTAGGCGGAACCCTGCAAAACCTTTTCGTTAGGCGAGGGGACGAAGTGAAGGCCGGCCAGCCGCTCTTCACTCTCGACCAGACGATGGAGGAGGCCGCCCGCGACCAGACGCAGGCGGCTCTGACCATGGCGGAGGCGGATTTCAAACGCCAGGAACAACTCTTCCGCAGCGGACCGGCCGCGGCGCAGGATTTTGATCGGGCCCGCTCGACGCGCGATCAGGACCGCGAGCAGCTCCGGCAAAAGGAATGGAACCTCGCGCAGATGAAACAGGACGCGCCGAAAGCCGGCCTGATTTTCGACACTCTCTTTCGCGAAGGCGAATGGGTCGCTGCCGGCAAGCCCGTCCTCATGCTTCTGCCCCCGGCCAACATCAAGGTGCGGGCTTTTGTTTCGGAAACCGAAGTGGGCGCACTCCGCGTCGGGCAGGAGGCGCGCGTCACGGTCGACGGAGTGGCGACGCCGTTTGACGGCAGAATCAGCTACATCTCCCAACGCGCCGAATACACACCCCCGGTCATCTACAGCCGGGAGAGCCGGAGCAAACTCGTCTTTATGATCGAGTTCCATTTCGACCCCGCGGTCGCGGCGAAAATGCATCCCGGGCAGCCGGTCGATGTCCGATTTCGTTAGGCAATGAAAAACGGCGAACAAGCGATCGACGTGCGCGGCATGACCAAGCGTTTCGGTGCGCGCACGGTGGTTGACCACGTCGATCTGCGGGTGCGGGCCGGGGAAATCTATGGCTTCCTCGGGCCTAACGGCAGCGGCAAGACCACTTTTCTCCGCATGCTTTGCGGTCTGCTGCGCGCGGATGACGGGAGCGGCCATGTCCTCGGTTACGATGTTATCGCCGAGAGCGAAGCGATCAAACGCGAAGTCAGTTACATGACGCAGCGCTTCAGTTTTTGGGAGGATTTGAGCATCCAGGAAAATCTCCAGTTCGTGACCCGGATGTATGACATGAAGAACCGGCGCGACGCCGTTAGGCAAAGCATCGCGCAGCTCGGACTCGAGGGGCGGCAACATCAGTTGGCTGGTCAACTTTCCGGCGGTTGGAAACAGCGGCTCGCGCTCGCCGCCTGTCTCATTCATCGCCCGAAACTGCTTCTCCTCGACGAGCCGACGGCGGGTGTCGATCCGAAAGCG
>JBBPZW010000016.1:0-9723 GCA_038198475.1 Chthoniobacterales bacterium
CATTCCTTCGATCAACTGATGCGGGTCCTGGTGAATGATGTAGCGATCCTTGAAGGTCCCCGGCTCGGATTCGTCGGCGTTGCAGATGAGATAGACTGGCTTCTGCTCGTCCGGTTTGATGAAACTCCACTTCACGCCGCACGGAAAACCGGCGCCGCCGCGCCCGCGAAGCCCCGAGGTCTTGACCTCGTTCACGATTTCGGCCCGGCTCATTTTGACCGCGGCCTTGAGCTGCTCGTAACCACCGTTTTGCAGGTAGCAATCGATATCGGTCGTGTAGCCTTCGCGCCCGATGTTCTGGAAGATCAGGCGGCGCTCGAGGGGGTGGGGAGGAGGGTGCTGTGTGCTGGAAGATGAGCCAGAAGCGAGAAGTTCGGCGGCGGATCCCGGGGTGACGTTTTCGCGCAGATCATCATCAAGCATGCAGACCGGTGCCGTCCCGCAGCTCGCGAGGCATTCCACAAACTCGAGGCTGTATTCGCCGCCCGGACTAACGGACACCGGGTTGTGCATCCCCGCGCCTTGATGGTGGCGATCAATCTTCGTCAGGCTGGCGAGGTTTTCCATTAACGGATAAGCCCCAGCCATGGCGCAGCTGAGCGTGCGACAAACCCGAATATGTTTCCGTCCGGCAGGCGCCTGTCGGAACATCGGATAGAACGAGACGAGCTCGAGAATATTGATCGGCTCGAGCCCGAGTTTGGCCGCGATCCAGGTTACCGCCTGGTCGCTGATGAACCCGAAATGTTCCTGCCAAAGATGGAGGAGCGGGAGCGAGGCGCTCCGTTTGTGGTCAGCCGGGTAATGGCCAATTGCTTCATCCATTTTGCGTTCCAGTTCGGCCGGAACGCTGGTCGTCATCGTCGTCTCCACGGATGACGGCTACTCGTGAAGGTTGCTCTCTTTCGAAGAGACCCCGTCGTTGAAAAAGACAATCGTGACCGACTCGCCGCCCTGCTGATAAACGTAGGTCACCTTTTTCGTGACGAGCAGGTTGGTGCTGTCGACCGAGGTGGGCGGGCCGAGAATCGATTCGACCTGTTTGCGGCTCATTCCCTTGGAAACTTCGTCCACGTTCGCCCTGGTTAGGCGCTTGCCGTGGCAGCCGGTGCAGACGAGAACGGCCGCGATGAGCAGGCTAAGAAATTGAAGGCTGGAAAGCTTTTTCATCGTGCGAAGGTAGCGCGACCTTCCAGGTTGCGCATTTGTTCGGGCAAGCTGGAAGCTTGCGCTACCCTCTTAGGGCTCGCGTCCCAGGTTGGTGTCTTTGCTGTCCACTTCGTCGTTCTTGAAAGTGATCATGGCAAACTTCTTCCCGTCCTCGTAGCGGTAGGTCGTCTTCTTGAAAATGACCATGTCCTTTGTCTCCGCCGTGGTCGGCGCGCCGAGGATGGTTTCGACCTGCGACTTCGACATCCCGAGGCTGATCTGGTCGTAATTCGCACTGGTTAACTTCGAGCCGGAAAGCGCGCTGCGATTGCACGCCCCTAACGACAGGAGAGCAAAGGCAGCGAGGAGCAGTCCGAGGAGTTGGGTTTTGTGTTTCATAAGGTTTTTCATCTGTCGCATTCTCCCATCACGAAGTCCAGACTACCGAGGATGGCGACGACGTCGCTCATCATGCTGCCGGGAAGAAGCTCGGACAAGATGCTCAGGTTCACGAAGGAGGGCGCGCGGATCTTCAGCCGATGCGGCACTCCGCCGCCCTTGCTGTTGATGTAAAACCCAAGCTCGCCCTTCGGATTTTCGGCCGCGAAATAGACTTCGCCCGGGGGCGCATCGATGCCTTCGGTGACGACGATGAAATGGTGAATCAACTCCTCCATTTTTGTCATCACGCGCGACTTGGGCGGGAGCATGTTTTTCCAGTCGACCACGTTAATCGGACCGCTCGGAAGTTTATCGATCACCTGGCGGAGGATGCGCACGCTTTGCCGCATCTCTTCGATTCGCACCAGGTAACGATCGTAACAATCGCCCGCGCTCCCGATCGCGACTTCGAAATCATACTTCTCGTAATCGAGATACGGGTGCGCCCGCCGCAAATCATGTTCGACGCCGCTGCCGCGCAGGTTTGGGCCGGAAAGGGCGTAGGCAATGGCGCGATCTTTCGTGATCACCCCGACGTCGCGGGTGCGATCGACAAAAATCTTGTTCCGCGTGAGCAGGCTGTCGATCTCATCGAGCTGCGGGATGAAGCCGTCGAGGAAAGTTCCGAGCTGCGGGATGAACATTTCCGGCAGATCGCGGATCTGGCCGCCGACCCGGGTGTAGGAAGTGGTGAAGCGCGCGCCGGTCAGGAGTTCGAACAGATTATAGAGCTTCTCGCGCTCGGTGAAGGTGTAGAGGAAGACCGTCATCGCCCCGAGGTCGAGCGCCATCGCGCCCAAGCCCAGCAAGTGGGCGGAAAGTCGCGCCGTTTCGCAGCAAATGACCCGGATCGCTTTCCCGCGCGGCGGAAGTTCCCAGCCCATCAGCTTTTCGACGGCGAGGGTGTAGGCGACGTTGTTCGCGAGCGGCGCAAGATAATCGAGCCGGTCCGTGTAGGGCACGAACTGGTTGTATTGCATGTTCTCCGCGATCTTTTCGTCGCCGCGATGGAGGTAGCCGACATCCGGCGTCGCCTTCGTCACCAACTCGCCATCGAGTTCGAGCACGAGCCGCAGGACGCCGTGCGTGGCAGGGTGCGACGGCCCCATGTTGAGAATCATCTTCTCGCCGATCAGATCGTCGTTCGGCGCAGCCTCGGCTTGCGCTTGCAGCGTGCGGGCGAGGGGATCGGGTGCTTCGATCTTGCGGGTCGTGTCGGGCATGCGAGGCGGATTACGCTCGCGATGCTGCCCCGTTGCGCAAGTGATAAGGCAAGGGGCTCACACAAGGTCCACGACGGACACAAAGGAAGGCAGGATTCGGTCCGGTTACTTCCCCTTTGCGTCCTTTGTGCTCTTAGTGTGAGTTCCTTATTCGGGATTGAAACTCGCGCCGGTCCGCGCATCATCGTGGGCAGATGAGAAAAATCGGACTTCTTTTTTCCGGGCAAGGTGCCCAGGCGGTGGGGATGGGGCAGGACCTGGCAAAGGAATTCGTTGAGGCAGCGGATTTGTTTGAGCGCGCCGATGAAGTGCTGGGCCGCAACTTGAGCGAGATCGCCTGGCAAGGCCCAATCGAGGAGCTGACCCAGACTTCGAACTGTCAGTCGGCGCTTTACGTTCACGGGCTCGCCTGCCTCAGCGTTCTGCGCGAGATCGCGGGCGAGCTGCCGGTCACAGCCGCGGCCGGGTTGTCGCTCGGCGAATGGACCGCGCACGCCGCGGCCGGGACATTCTCGTTTGAAGAAGGATTGCGGCTGGTCGAGCAACGCGGCCAGTTCATGGAATCGGCCTGCGAAGCGACTTCCGGCGCGATGGCGGCGATGATCGGCGGGGATGAGGCCGCGGTTCGCAGACTGGCCGAGGCGGCCGACGTGGACGTGGCGAATCTGAATTCTCCGGGGCAAATTGTCGTCTCCGGCGAGCGGGCAAAAGTGGAAACGGCAGTCGGTCTGGCCAAGGAACACGGGGTCCGTCGCGCCACCCTCCTGAACGTCGCCGGCGCGTATCATTCGCGATTAATGGAGAGCGCTTACATCAAAGTCGGTGAATCACTTAAAGACGTTGTTTTGCAAAAACCGTCCTTTCCTGTGCTCAGCAACGTCAATGGCGAGCAAGTCGAATCCGCCGACGAAATTCGCCACGCTCTGCAAGCGCAAGTGATCGGGACGGTGCGCTGGACCAACTGCATGGAGCGGATGCTGGAGATGGGCTGCGACCTCTTCCTCGAGCTCGGCCCGGGCGCCGTCCTCGCTGGTTTGCTCCAGCGGACGCGCAAAGGCACGGAAGTTCTCAGCGTCAACGACAGCGCGTCGCTCCAGAGCTGCGTGGAAAAGTTGCGCGCCCTCAATATTTGCAAGCAGCCTTAATTTTCGTGCTTCGGGCTCTGGCAGAAGACCTTCCCGACTTGCACTAACGATTACTTCTGGTAAGACCGGGACTCCGCAAATGAACCAGCCGCCGCCTCTGACTTCGCGCTCTCGCGTGATGGTCTTCGCCCCGCATCCCGATGACGAATCTCTCGCCACCGGTGTTTTCCTGCAGCGTGCGGTGGCGGCGGGCGCAGCGGTCCGCCTCGTCTACGCGACCGACGGCGAACGGAATTGCTGGCCGCAACGCGTGCTCGAAGGCAAGGTGCGCATTCGCGATAACGATCGCCGGCGCTGGGGAGCGCGGCGCCAGGCCGAAGCGGTGGCGGCTTTGCAGACACTTGGGGTAAAGCCGGAAAAGGTGGAATTCCTCTCCCTGCCCGATCAGGGCGTGACGGATTTGTTGCTCGAAGGCTGCAGCGAAACATTGCAGCGGTTGGCCGATATCATCGCTTCCTGGGCACCGACGCATCTGCTTCTGCCTTCTGCGGCCGATACGCATCCCGACCACAGCGGACTCGCCGTTCTTCTCGGCGTGGCGATCGACGACTATTTGCCGCCGCAACATGGGATGACGCAGCTTCATTATCTGGTGCACGGAGCGAGCGAGTCGTTTGCCCGCGAAGCGCACGGACTTTCCAGCAGCCCGCTGGAAAAAAGGATGAAGCAGCGCGCCATCGTCTGTCACGTCACCCAGGTCGCGCTTTCACGCCGCCGCTTTCTGGCTTACGCGAAGCGCCCCGAGCGTTTCGTCATCGGCGATCGGAAAAACATCCGCGCCTGCGACGGACCGATTCATTCCTTTCTGCGCGATCGCGGCGAACTCCGGCTCCATGTCGCGTTCACCCTCAAGCCGCTGCGGGCGGAGGGAGCTTCGCTTTATCTCCTCGGTCACGACCCGAACGGCGCTCTCCGCCGTCTTCGCACCACCCTTCCGGGCCACAGCACCAGAATCGACCTGATCGATTGCGAGACCGGAGAGATTGCCTGCGTCGGTCGCTATCAGGGTGACGCTTTTAGCGCGGAAATTTTCCTGCCGCTGCACGGCTTTGCCGCGAGCCGGGCGGTTTTTGTGAAACTCGACCGGCGTGTCTGGTTTTTTGACGAAGCAGGCTGGATCGAGGTGGCCCCGCTGGTCTCGCCGACGCCGGCCCTCCGCTCGCCCGTCGTGGCGCCGCGCGAGCTGGCTGTTGCCTAACGAATTTTCCGTATGAGCCTTGCCCAACAAATCGATTCCGACCTGAAAGACGCCATGCGCGCGAAGGACGCGACCAAACTCGGCGTCCTGCGGATGCTGAAATCGGCGCTCAAATACGCCGCGATCGAGAAGTCGGACGCGGAAGGCGAGCTGGACGAAGCGGAAGCGACCGCGGTCATTCGCAAACAGGTCAAGCAGCGCCAGGATTCGATCGAGAGCTTCGAGAAAGGCGGCCGGGCCGAGCTGGCGGAGAAAGAGAAGGGCGAGCTCGCGATTCTGAACGGCTACCTCCCAGCCGCGATGAGTGCGGACGATATTGCCCGGTTCGTTAGGGAAGCGATCGCCGAAGTTGGCGCGACCTCGCGCGCGCAGATGGGCGCGGTCATGAAAGCACTCGGCCCAAAAGTCGCCGGGCGCGCGGACGGCAAGACGCTCAGCCAGGAAGTGCAGAAGCAGTTGGGATCGTGAAGAAAACGTTCAACGTTCAACGCTTAACGTTCAACATCCAACTGGGTTCTTCATTGAACGTTAAACGTTGGACGTTGAACGTTGAACGTTTTCTTCAGGGGCTTCTCCGACCCTAGCGGCTCTCATGCTTACCGCGATCATCGTCGCTGGCGGGAGCAGTCAGCGAATGGGTTTCGACAAGCTTCTCGCTCAGCTTGACGGCCGGGCAGTCGTGGCCCACTCGATCGCCGCTTTCGAAAAAACCGGGTCCGTAACTGACATCATTCTCGTCGGACGCGCGGAGCGGCTCTCCGAGTATGAAAAGATTGTTGAGAGCGAAGACTTCGGAAAAGTCTCGGCGGTCATTCCCGGTGGGGCGCGGCGGCAGGATTCGGTTGGTTGTGGCTTGGAACAGCTCAAAGACTCGGCAGAATTCGTGGCGGTACATGACGCCGCGCGTCCGCTTGTTAGTCCGGAATTGATCGAGCAGATCTTTCAACTCGCGCGCGAACATGGCGGAGCGGCGAGTGCCGCTCCCGTGATCGACACGATAAAGCGCGTCGATCGCGACCGTTTCGTGAGGGGCGGAGTGGAACGGGCGGATCTCTACGCGGTTCAGACGCCGCAGATTTTCCGGCGCGATCTTTTGGTGAAGGCACATCGCGCGGTCTTTGCCGCTGGGATTGAAGTGACAGACGAGATTTCGGCAGTCGAGCGCGTTGGCGGCAAAGTGGCTCTTCTCCCTAACGAGTCCCTTAATTTCAAGATCACGTATCCGGCGGACCTGCCGCTGGCCGAGTTTCTTCTCCACCAGCGCGCCCTGTAAGCGGGAGGTGCGTTGCCTCCTCGGGCGCAGCCAGAGGCTAAGTGCAGAAGGTGAGAATCAAGGTTCCGGAAATAATTCTCTACGGGCAGAAAATCAGGAGGAGAAAGACGCCAAAGAGAAGCAGGTGAATACAACCCTGCAGGACGCTGGTTTTACCGCTGGCGAAGGTAACGACGCTGGTGCCGAGCGTGAGGACGAGGAGCGGCAGATTCCCGCCCTGCAGCCCGAGCGAGACTTGCCGGTGGGTGATCAGCCCGATCGCAATGACGGCCGGAATGGTCAGACCAATCGAGGCAAGAACGGACCCGTGGAGAATGTTGACCGACCGTTGCAGGTGATTCTTGAGCGCTGCCTGGATGGCGCTTAATGCTTCCGGCGCGAGGACGAGCGCGGCGACGATCGCACCGCCGAGCGCTTGCGGCATCCCGAACCGCTCGATGCCGATGTCGAGCGGGATGGCGAATTTCTCCGCCAGGAGGACGACCGCGATCAGATAGAGAACAAGGAGCACCGTGTGATAAAGGCCGGAGCGCATCGCGACAGTCTCATGCTCGGCGTGGCCAGCGTCCGCCGTGCCGCTCATTTCCACGAAGAACTGGCTGTGGCGCATGGTTTGGATGAGGAGAAAAATGCCGTAAAGAATGAGGGAACTGGCGGCGAGAAAGATCTCCTGAACGCGCGACAAATTCGGTCCCGACATGGAGGAGGTGAAATTCGGCAGAACCAGCCCGAGCACTGAGAGCGCCATGATTGCGTTGAGGTAAGCATTGGTGCCTTTGAGGTTATAACTCTGCTCGCGATGGCGCAGACCGCCGAGCAGCAGCGACAGGCCGATCAATCCATTGAGCGCGATCATGAGGACGGCAAACATCATGTCCCGGGCCAGCGTCGGATTGTTCGCGCCATGCAGCATCGCGGCCGAGATCATCATCACCTCGATGGTGATGGCTGCGAGAGTCAGGATCAGAGTGCCATATGGTTCACCGCACTTGATGGCCAGGTAATCGGCATGTCGCACGACCGAGATGGCGGACCAAAGGACCGCTCCGAAGAGCCAGAGAAAAATCGCAGAGAGCAGGCGCGGATCGGCAAGATTCTCGGTCAGTGCATCACCGGTCGTGTAAAAAATGACCGCGGTTGCCAGGCCGACGAAGAGCGGATATTCCGAACGAAGGAAAGCGAGAAAGCCGTGGGCTCTCGGTAAAGGCGCTACGGTCGGCGGCGAGACAGACATGGGCGCGATCCTATCGATTGCCGCGGCGCTCGGCAATCGTTTGCAATCAGTGCGGGATTACGGGCGCTGAGATAGAACCAGCGGGAGAATAGTCTTCACGTCTTTTGGGCGAAAGGGGCGACCTTTATCAGGTTTCGACGGCGGAGCGAGATCACGAACGCGGAGAAGATCGCCGTTTTTCCAAACCCAGGCGTCTTGATTGTAAGGTCCGACTTTCCTCGGATTACTCCAAGTGTGGATGGAAATGAGGCGGTCGGAAAACGCAGCCGCGATATGCATCGGGCCGCTGTCGACACTGACGGTGAAGCATGCCCGGCGAATCAGCCAGATGAGTTGCAGGATCGTGGTGTGGTTGAGCAGGTTGACGCAGTTGTCGGGCACGGGCAGGTCGCGCTTGCTCCGGCCGACGATGACCACGGGACGCGGCGCGAGAGCGTGGCAGAATTCTTCGACCGCCAGGTCGCTCAGCGACTTCTTCCAGCCGCGCGCGAAGGGATGGAGAAGCACGAAGGGCTCGTCTTCATCGAAACGATCGACGTGATCGCCGCTGGGAAGCGGGAAGCGCAAGGGCCGCGCGATCGGGACGCCGAAAGTTTCGACGAGCGAGAGGTAACGTTCCACGGCGTGCGCCTCGCGATCGACTGGTGCGGTCTGCTGATAGAAGAGAGTCGCTCCTTCGCGTGCGTCGCTCATTCCGTAGAAGGCGCGGGGACGGCTCATTTTCGCGATGAGCGCGCTGCGGAGAAGACCCTGAAAATCGAAGGCGACGTCGGGACGCAATCGGCCGACTTCGCGCAACCAGGGCCGGAGATGTTTCGACATGCCGAAGCCACTGAGATCGCCGCGCGGGAAAATATGAACGTGGTCAACGCTCCTGTTGCCGCGCAGAAGCGGCGCCCATTCTGGATTGATCACCCAGGTAATTTCCGCCTCGGGGTAAGCATCGCGCAGCAGTGCGGCGGCAGGCAGGGTATGAACAATATCGCCTAACGAACTCGGCTTGATGATGAGAATCGAGCGAATTTCTGATTGCTGATTGCTGATTGCTGATTTCATCGCCGCGGGTCGTCGGGGTGATTTGCAATCAGCAATCAGAAATCAGAAATCAGAAATCAGCAATCAGCAATCATCTTAGCGTCCCACCGCGAGACGGTCGGCGAGCCGGTCGGGCAAACCGGCCGCGCGAATTTTTCGCTGCGCGGTTTCGAGGTCATACTTCACCCGGCGTTCCTCGACCAGCTGGCGGTCGGTGTGCAGGATGCAATAGGCGGCGCGCCAATCGCGGTCGCGCGGCTGGCCGATGCTGCCAGGATTGATTAAATATCGTTTCCCGGCGGCGAGAATGATTTGCCCGACGGTAATTCGGCGCACGTTGTCCTCGCGCACGAACGCGGTCGGCCAATGCGTATGGCCGAAAAAGCAAAGCGAGGTGTGCTGGTAGGTGAAGCTGGCGCTGGCGTCGAGATCGTTGAAGACGTAGCCCCACTGGCCGGGAGTATCGAGGGTGGCGTGGACGACCGTAAAGTCGCGCACTTGTCTCGTTAGGCGAAGATCGGCCAGCCACGCCTTCTCGTCATTCGTCAGTTGCGCCCGGGTCCAGTCGATTGCTTCCTCGGCCAGCTCGTTGAACCCCTCGGTCGAGCTGACGATCGAGACCTGCTCGTCGTGATTTCCTTTCACGACCGGGCATTCGAGGTCCTGGATAATTTTCAGGCACTCTTTCGGGTTGGCGTTGTAGCCGACGATGTCGCCGAGGCAGACGAAGTTCGTGCAGCCCTGGGCTTTGGCATCATCCAGGACCGCCTCGAGGGCTTCGAGATTGGAATGGATGTCGCTGAGAATGGCGAAACGCATCGGTGACAAGATTACTTCTCTTTCCCGGGGATGCGCTCATACAACGGAATTTGCAGTTTTTCTTCGAGAATTTTCAGTCGGCCGAGTAGGGTGGGCAGCCGCTCGTGCTCGCCGAGATCGTAAAGCCGGCGAAGTTCCTGGTAGGCCTCGCGTTCGTGGCCGGGGGCATACGAGAGCTCGTAGGCGGCGAAACGCTTGTCGTACTC
>JBBPZW010000017.1:0-10685 GCA_038198475.1 Chthoniobacterales bacterium
TGCGTGACGGCGCGGAAAAGGAAACGGGCTCGTTCCCACAGATAACCGCCGCTCTCAAAACGGAAATTGCCACGCTCGCGGAAACGTTTGGCGACCAGCAGCAGCGGACCGCGACGACCCTGCAACAAATCTGCGACCGGCTCGAAGGATGGCCCCTGGAAAGCATCGGGAGCGACGATCTTTCCTGCGAGATAAAGAAAACTTACCGGCGCGGCCGCAAATGTTTCCGCTGCGTGGGGTCGGATCCGAACGCGGAAAACTTCCATTCCTGGCGCAAGCGGGTGAAGGATCTTTGGTACCAGGCGCAGATTCTCCAGAATCTCAACCAGACGATCCTCTGCGAGATCGCGGAGGGCGCCAAGACCCTCGGCCACGAGCTCGGCGACCTGCATGACCTCGCATTTTTGCGGGAACGCCTCGAAGGAGGCGCTGAATTTCCGGAGGACGAACGCTCTCTCCTGCTCGGCCTCATCAGCACCCGCGAGCGCGAGTTGGAGCGGGTGGCGCTCGATCTCGGAGCGCGGTTTTATGCAGAAAAGCCCGGGGCTTTTGGCCGCCGCCTGCTCGCTTACGCTCGCCAATGGCCGGAACGCCGAAATTCGGCCTAACGAGCCGCTTTGTTCCCGATTAATTCCCGCAGGTCGCCGACCGTGGCGTCGATTTTCTTCAGGTGGCGACGACGGCCTTTGAGCGGTTTGGCCTCGACCTTGCGCACGAGCGTGATCATGTCGCCGAGGTCGCGAATCCGCGCCTTCGGCAGGTCGCGCTCCTGGGCCCGCTCACTCGCCCAAACCGTGACTTCGTCGAGCTCTGCCTCCAGCCGGCTCAGGTAAGCCCGGCCGGTTTGGCGCAGAAGGCGGCGCAGACTAACGAGATCGGTAATCAGTGATTTTGCCGGCGAAATCTCGAGGTTCTTCGTCGTCACCCGGCGCGTAATCTGGTCTTTTTTCATCAAATTCCCTGGCCGCCAACCCGGACCGGCGCGGCAGACGCACGATTGGCAGGGGTGGTTCCAGCGCGGCTGCCTGCAGGTTGGTCAGAAGCTCAATCTGGCCGTCGTTGTGTTCCACCAAGGCGGAACAATTCTCCACCCAGTCGCCGCAATTATAATAGGTCGTGGGCCCGATCTGGCGGATGACCGGGCTGTGAATGTGCCCGCAAAGGACACCGTCGACATTGAAGCGCGTGGCATAACGAACGATCGCCTCTTCATATGCGCCGATGAAGCTGACCGCGTCCTTAACGCGTTGTTTGACCGCTTTGCTGAGCGACCAGTAGCCAAATCCAAAAATCCGGCGCACGGCGTTGACGAGTGGATTGAGCGCGAGCAAAAACTGATAGCCAACGTCACCAAGGAAAGCGAGCCAGCGGATGTTTTGCACGACGGTGTCGAGCTCGTGGCCATGCATGATGAGGAGGCGGCGCTTGTCGGCGGTGACGTGCAGGGCGTGCTTCTGGATGGTGATCGCGCCATAGGCGCCGAGGTGACTGGCGAGGAACTCGTCGTGATTCCCCGGGATGTAGACCACCCGCGTGCCCTTGCGCGCCTTGCGCAGGATTTTCTGGATGACGTCGTTATGCTCCTGCGGCCAGTAAATGCCGCGCCGGAGCGACCAGATGTCGATCAAATCGCCCACCACATAGAGCGTCTCGAAGTCGTTCTCTTTCAAAAACGCCAGCAGCGCGGAGGCGTTACTGCCGCGGGTACCGAGATGAACGTCGGAAATCCACGCGGCACGATAGTGATTCGTGCGATTGATCACCACGCCTTCCTTTAACCAAGGCTAACGAGACCGGCAAAACTTCAATTGTTACGTTTTCGCGACGAATCGGACCGCCCAAAATTTGCGCCAAAAAGGGGACTTGACGTTTTTTCTCAAAAGAGTAAAACCGCGGAATGTTGAAATCCGTCCTTGGTCTAGCTCCCATTCTCTGCCTGGTTGTCGGGTGCGCCGCGCCCCAGCCAGCCGGCGCACCGCAAGCCGCCGCCGGCCATTCGCAGTCCACCGCCGTGGCGTCCGTCGACTCCGCAACGTCGGCGAACCAACAGGAATACGATACTGTCTTTGTCCCGCCACCGGTTGGCAGCCTTCTCGGCGGCGGCTCCGTTCGGGTTCCGAAAAAATATAATGGCGGCGACGAACAGGCACTCAACGGCAACATCCGCAGCCTGAATGCGGCCGCCGGCTCGAAGGACGAACGTCCCTTCGTCGTGTCTGCGGTCTCCCATGCCACCGGAGTCAGCGCGCAGACTTTGCAGGCTCAACAGGATCTTCTTCGTCTTCGTTTCGGTGAACTCTGCGCGATCAACGTCATCGCTCGCGGCAACACCGCCAAGGCACGCGAAATCGCCGGCCTCCGCTCGCAAGGCCGCAGCTGGATGGATTTGGCCAAAGCCAACGGCGTGAGCGTCGCCACCGTTGCTCAAGTAACTCGCAGCGCCTCCGACATGACCGCCTCTTCCTATTCGAACAACGCGGATCGGCAAAAGGGCGGTCAGCGCAAGCTCCACGAATTGGACGTGCGTCCGGGCCAGCTTCCTGGGAATTGATTCAGCAAACGGGACCGACGTCGGCCCCCGTCCCCCTCAGGGCCGGAGAAACTTTGCCTCTCAGAGAGCGCGCTTACTGCTTGCCGCATTCTCCCGTCCGGAAGTAAAACGCTGCCATGCATAAATTGGTCGTCACTTTACCGTCGACCCTCTGTCTGGTCGCCGGCTGCGCAGCTCCGCAGCAATCCGCCAATCCTCAGGCCTCCGCCGGCCAGTCCGCCGCAGTCGGAACAGTTGATTCCGCCGCGCCTAACGACAATGAGGATTACGAAACCGTTTTCGTCCCGCCACCGGTCGGCAGCATGCTCGGAGGCGGTTCGATGCGCGTGGCTAAGACCTACTCCGGCAGCGACGAACGGTCGCTCGCCGGCAACATTAGTCGCCTCAACGCCGCCGCCGGCGAACCGGTCGAGCGACCTTTCGTCATCAACGCAGTTCCCCGTGTCACCGGGGTCAGGGAGCGCGAACTGCAGGCCCAGCAGGATGTTTTGCGTCTCCGTTTCGGCGAACTCTGCGCGGTCAACGCCATCGCGCGCGGCGACAGCAACAAGGTGCACGAAATCGCAAGCCAGCGAGCGAAGGGCCGGAGTTGGTCCGACCTCGCCCGGGCGAATGGCTTAACCGTCGCGACCTAGGCCCAGATAACGCGCAACGCCAACGAGCTTACCATCAACTCCTTCAACAGCTCCGCCGAAAGGAAAAAAGGCGGCAATCGCAAGGTCCAGGAGCTGGGAATTCATCCCCAAATCAACCCGAAGAACGGGTAAATCAGCCAGCGGAATCGCTCGTTAGGGAGTCGGCGAGGCAGAGGGCGAAGCCGTTGGAGTGACCAGCGGCGAAGTGGTCGGAATCAATGATGGCGCAGGGCTGCTTTCCGGGGCGGGCGTCGGCGACGCTGTCGGGGTCGAAAAGGAAAAAGTCGGCGCGACCAGCGGTGTCGGCGAAACGGTCGCGCTTTCGTTAGGCGAAGGACTGACGCCTGGGGTGGGCGATGGGGTCGGGGAAGGTGTGGGCGTCGGGGTTGGAATCAGGTTCGCCCAATGATGCAGCGCGACGCTCGCGCCGCCCATTTCCTGCACCAGTTTCTCGCAGCGCGCCTGGATCTTTTCCAGGTCGGGCCGGCCGAACGGCGTGTCGGCGGTGCCGGGAAAAATCAGGTAGGTGACCTTGAGATCACTCACCGGCCGGTTGTAGGGCGTCGAGACCGGGTTGATTTCCTTGGCGATCCGGAGCGAAGCTTCGCCTACCTTGTCGTTAGGGCCGACGTCGCCCACGATCGCGGGATAGATCCCGTTCCCGTAAACGACCACCGCGTAATCCCCCACCCGCCCGCTATCCGGGGCGCGGGTGAAAATACCCGGGAGCACGATGTAGGGATCCGTCGAGGCGATGAGGAAACTAAAGCGCTTGAGCGAATCGATCTCCGCCTTCATCCGCTGGATGCCGATTCGCAGATCGCGGTTGCGATCCATCGTCAGGCCCTTCTGCGCGAATTCCGTTTCGTAGCGGAGCAGCTTCGTTTCCGCGGCGGGCAGGAACGGATTCACCTGCGCCGTCTTTTTCTTCCAGCGATAGCTCGTGAACGGCTTGAAATTCGCGGACTTCCCATCTATCCCCGGCAGCCGGTCGGAATCGGAACCGTCCGCGTCCACATCCATCTCGGCCTGGAGGAGGATCGCGCTCCGTTTCGTCTCCGGATTCTGCAAGCGCAGGATCGCCTGGCAATCGTAGAAGTTGTGCCGGGAAAGGAGCTGATCCAGCCTGACGAGATCTTCCTGCAGCGTCCGCACCTTGAAATCGTAAAGCTCCTTGAAAAGCGGCGAGACCGGGTCGGGACCGAGCGCGGCACCCAGTTTCGGCAGCAGCTTTGGCAATTCCGGCGTCACTTTCGCCAGTTCCTCGACTGTCCGGTTCGGGGTCGGCACGCGCACGTTCAACTTCACCTCCAGCACGTAACTCTGCGGATCGCTCCGCTCTTCGGAGGCCGGACCGCCCGGCGTCGGATCGACTTCCGCGTGCACCGTGATCCCGCTCCAGAGCCTGGCTGTGTCCAGTTTCCCGCCGATGACTGGCGGTCGCGTCGGCGTCGGAATAATCTTCGGGGCCGCGCTGGGCGTCGGGTGCGTGAGAGGCCCGAGCCGTTGCATGCCGAGCCGCAGCCGCTCGAGCGAAATCCAGCGCAGGACGATCGCGCCGAAGAGCCCCAGGAAAAGCAGGAACGCCAGCCAGCGCAGCGTTCTCAGTTGGAACTTCCGCACGCGCAGCCGCTATTTGCGGAACCAGGCGGCGATGGCAAAGGCGACGCCGAGGATGCTGAGAAGCGCCATCACCCCGTCCGGCATCATTTTGCCCGCCCGGATGAAGCCGGGGAGAAATTTTCCGGCGAGCAAAAGCGAGACGAGACCGCCGAGAATGAGCCCGGCCGCGACGTGACCCGGCAAAAGGAACGCGGCCACCAAAAGCAGGATGCCGCTGATCGAGCCGGCAATGAGCGAGGCTGTGCTCGCCGCCTTCACGTAGCCCATAATTCCGCCGGCAATCGTCAGGAGACCGAAGACGATGAAGTAAATTTTGGTCGGACTAAACATAAGGCGAACTCCTTCGGGATTCGTTAAGCCAGATCATCCGCCCTGTCCAGCGGACGCCCTCTGTAGCGGCGTCTATGACCGCCGAATCTCCGCGCTCTCGTTAGGCCGTCGGCGGTCATAGACCGCCCCTACAGGATAGACAAACGTCTCCCCGATCTCGCGCAGCGCGATCCGCTCCGGCTCCGCGGAAAGCGCCCTAACGAACCGCTCGATCGGCTCCCGGAAGGGCTCAAAGCTGAGCTTAAAGGTCTGGTGATGCACCGGCAGGATGAAGCGCGCCCCGGCTGCGTCCGCCATCGCGACCGCCTGTTCCGGATTGCAATGCGCGCGTATCCAAGGCTGATACGCGCCGATCCCCATGATCGCGAGATCGTACGGCCGATCGTCGCGCAGAGCGGCAAACTCATTCGTTAGGGCAGTATCGCCGGCAAAGATGATCCGGTGCCCGTTGCGCTCCAGAATGTAGCCGTTGTAACCGCGATAGGTGTCGTATTGCATCCGCGCCCCCCAATGATTGACCTTGAACGCCCTCACGACGAGCGAACCGGCGCGCGTTTCCACCTCGGCCGAATCGTCCCAGCCCAGCTCCGTGATCCGGCGCAGCTTCGTCCAGCCGAGGAGGTCGCGCGTGCGCGGCGCCGTTACCACCTGCGTGCGGCCGTCGAAGCGCCGCAGCGTGCGCCAATCGAGGTGATCGAAATGCGCGTGCGAAAGCAGAATGAGATCGATCGGCGGCAGTTCCTCGATCGTCAGCGGGGGTTCCGTGAGGCGCTTCGGCCCGATCGCGGTGGAGATCCCGATCCGCCGCAGGAGCACCGGGTCGGTCAGGATGGTGACCCCGAAGAAGTTGAGCAGAACAGTCGCGTGCCCGAGCCAGGCCGCGGTCAGGCGGCCGGGAGGCCAATCCAGCGGCCGAGGCCGGGCAGGCGCGGGCCGGATCGGGCGGCGCAGCTCGAAGAGCCATTCGTGCCAAAGATGCGCGATCCAGTTGCGCCGGGCTGCCGGCGAAGTGTTCGAAGAAGCCATTCCAGCGATAGCATCGTCGAATCTCCCGCCCACCCCAACTTCCCCGCCGAGCGCGCCGGGTCGGTTGCCGAGCCCGGCGGACCGTCTGCCGAGGGCCAGGATTTTCCTGTGGAGCACCGGGAATTGGCTGCCGACCCCTCGTTATCCCGCCAATCGATCGACCGAGGCCGTCTGGGTAGCGCACACGTCTCGTGTGCTGGCGACGGCGTCCCGCCGTCGCGGACTTCCCCTGTCGCGCCGCGGGGAGGAAAAGTTCGTTTCGGCGGGACGCAGGCGAGAGCTCTTACGCCTATCTGGGCGACTTTGACGAATGGTTTTGGCCGCGTGTTTCGTACCCACAGAATCTTCCGCGCACAACCTGCCGAATTTCGCCACGACCCTGACGACCACCGTGCAGAACCTGCAGAACAGCGCGGGCGACCAGGGCGACGCGCTCGGCGCTAGACGGGCGCGACGGCCGCGATCCGGGGCTCCATTAAGAACGTCAAGTCAGCCGTCAAAACGCTCGACGCGATTATCACAATGTCTTGCCGGGACACGGAAACGCTCGGCGCGTCGAAGTCGCAGAGCCACATCGAGAAGGTGCCGGTAAAGAAGAAGCCGTCGACGCCGTCCAACTCGCCGGGTAACACTTAGCCGGCCGGTTATTTCACGACGCCGATTTCGGCGCGGCGGTTCTTGGCCCAGGCGGATTCGCCGGAGCCGGGATCGGCCGGCATTTCGGCGCCGAAGCTGACGGTCTGGATGCTCTGCGCGTCGGCGCCGAGCGCGATCAATGCCTCGCGCACGGAGCCGGCGCGGCGTTCGCCGAGGCCGCGATTGTATTCCGCGGTGCCGCGCTCATCGGTGAAGCCGGCGATGATAATCTGGCGGTTGTTCTGCTGCAGGAAGCTGGCGATCTGCTGGATCTTGCCGTTCTCGGAGCCGCGAATGGTCTGGCTGTCGAAGTCGAAATAAATCGGCTGAAATTGATTGCGATCGACATTGCTGCTCATGAAGGAGGTGCCTTCCTGGCGATCGGGCAACGGAGTTCCCGTAACGTAATCACCGGTGCTGCCGGCGGTCTGGCCGCTGTGCTTTTTCGAACAGGCCGGGAGCAGAACGAGACCGATGACGAGGACGAGAAAAAGACCGAGCCTAACGAGAAGTAAACGGGATTTTTGATTCATAAGCGGGCAGGCGCAGCATAGTGGCAGCGCTTGGGCATGCAAGCCGGGCCGCCGTCCTGTAGAGTCCGCTGTCCTCAGCGGATCAGCGCGCGTCCCCGGCTGCGGCCCACTTTTTGCGCTGGGGACAGCGCACCCTACAACGGAACCTGCCGCCAGTTCGTTAGGCTTCCTTGCCCGCGCCGAAGCCGTGCAGGAGGCGATGGAAAAATCCGCCTTCCGCGTCTTCGTGGTCGACAATTTTACCGGCCCTCGCCACGAGCACCGGGCAATCGGCGCGGTTCAGGATTCCGCGGGTCAAATCGCCCATGATGTAATGGCGGAAGGTGCCGCCGGCCTGCGAGGTGCCGGTGACGATCAGGTCGTGTTCGCCCTCGCGGACCTCGGCGAAGATCTGGTCGAGCGCGAGCCCGTGACGTATGCGCACCTCGACTTTCAAGCCCATCTTTTCCAGGCTCTCCTTTTCGCCGCGCAGGTTGCACCCGAGCTCGGAATCGGAGGCGAGGAGGCGATCGACGTCTTCCTCCAGCCTAACGAGATCGGCATAAATGGCGGGAGGCTCAGCCATGACGTGGAGGAGGGTGAGCTTGCCCTCGACGCACTTCGCGATCTCGCCCGCCATCTGGACCGCATCGTCGATGAATTTTTTCCCGCCCGTGCAAACGAGGATGCGCTGCAGGCGGCTGCAGGCTCCGATCGCGACGAGGACGGGCGGCGGGACGGCCTTGATCACTTCGTAGGTTTTTACCGGGCGCCAATAAAGTCCGCCCGTTCCCTTGCGGCGCGCACCGATGATGGCGAGGTCGTACTCGTTCGCGGTCGTCTCAGCCAGGATCTGGCGGATCGGGTCGCCCGAGCGGATCACGATGTCGGGCGAGACATTTACCTGCCGGAGCATCTCCGCCTCGCTGGTGAGCGCCTCGCGGAGCGGTCCTTCGTCGGTTTCCTTCTCGGAGATGCCGAGGAGGGTGGTCTGCGATTTGCAGGGGCCGGCGATGAGCCCGCCCAGCCGGGTCGGGTTATCGGCGGGGTCTGTTCCGTCGCTGCAAATAAGGAGGCGCATTTCGGCTAGAGTTTGTGTCCGGTGAGCAAAGTATAAACGACAATCGCCGCGCCGATGAGCGGGAGGGGGACGAAGAAAAGGCGGATTTTCGGACCGGCGAAATACTGGGTGAGAATCGCCCCGATCTGGGCTCCAATCGCCGCCCCCGTGTTCATAACGAGGGCGACCAGGATGTCGACATTGCCTTTGATGGCATGGCTGAAAGTTCCGTAGCTCGCGGAGATGATAATCTCAAACAGATCTGTCCCGACCGCGAGGTGGGTTGGCACACCGAGGATGTAAACCATCATCGGCATGCGGATGTAGCCGGCGCCGCCGCCGAGGAAGCCGCTGAAGAGTCCGCCGATAAACGAGACAATAATGATTACCCAGAGCGAGATCGCCTTGATGCCCGACGTCGGGAGCGAAATCATCGGCCAGACGGGGATGCGGTGGACGGCGTTGGTCAGGCCGGCAAAGGACGATTCGTCCTCGGCGTGGCGGCCTTTGCCGGTCGTTTTCTTGGCGGCCTTGGAGCCTTTCTTCTTCTGCAACCGAGCCGTTTTCCAGCTCTCCCAGAGCATGAAGAAGGAGATGCTGAAATAGATGGCGATCGAAATGATGCTGACCACGAAATCGACGTTGCCCTGGCGTTTGAGGAGCTGAATGAGCTGCGCGCCGCACTCCGCGCCCGCGATCGTGCCCAGGGCCATGATGAAGCCCAGCTTGAGATCGACATTGCCGAGGGCGCGATGGCGTTTCGCGGCCACGACGGATTTGCCGACGATGTGCGCGAGATCGGTGCCGACGGCGAAATTCCAGTGCATCCCGATGGCGCGCAACGCCGGGCCCGCGATGAAACTCCCGCCGACGCCAAAGAAGCCGCCCAGGATTCCGATCAGGAACCCAATCACGACCAGATAGACCGGACTGATGTCCGTCCCCGAGATGGGGAAGTGCATGGCGAGGAAGGTCATTCGGAGCGCCCGCGCAGGAGCCGGAAGATAAAGGTCGTGATCGACTCGAGAACGACGGCCTGCCCGATGATCAACCCGATGCAGACGAGGGCGTAGAGCTTGACGTTTTCCTTATCGAGGTTCGCCAGCCAGCCGCCGAGAAAATGCAGGACGAGGAAGAAATAGGCGACGACGAGGATGCCGTAGACGACGAGTTCGCCGAGGAAGGAATAGAGCGTCTTGCGCGTGTCGGATTTCATAATGGGCGCCAGGCGCTGTCTTTGAGTTCGGGCATCGCTGATTTGGCGGCTGGGCGGCGTTCCGTCAAACAGGAAAATGATTGCGCGCCCGGGGAATCTTCCTACTTTCGAGGCCGAACCCGCCCCGAAGTGTTTCTATGGCTGACGTCGCAAATAAATATTCCGAAAACGTAGATGGCAAATTCTACGTCGATGACCAGTGCATCGACTGCGATCTCTGCCGGGAAACGGCCCCCGCCAATTTCAAACGGAACGACGATGGCGGCCATTCCTTCGTCTACAAGCAGTCGGAATCGCCCGAGGAAGAAGCCCTCTGCAAAGAGGCGATGGAAGGTTGCCCGGTCGAAGCGATCGGCAGCGACGGCGGGTAGTCTTGTTGCGCTCCGCGCCGTAAATCATGGCGCCTCACCGGCAGGTTCCCGTCGCTCTTACGATTGCCGGCTCGGATTGCAGCTCCGGCGCCGGTCTGCAGGCCGACCTGAAGACCTTCAGCGCGCTCGGGGTTTTCGGCCTCACCGCCGTCACCTGCGTGGTCGCGGAAGTGCCCGGCAAGGTTTCGCGGATTGACGGCGTCGACCCGCGAAATCTGCGCGAACAGATCGAGCTTTGCCTCGCAAATTTCCCCGTCGGCGCGATCAAGACAGGGTTGCTCTACTCGCCGGAGGTGGTCGAAATCGTCGCCGCTCTTCTGGATAAATTTAGTCGGATCCCGCTCGTCGTGGATCCGGTCATGATCGCGACGAGCGGTGAAGCGCTCCTGCAACCAGCCGCGGTCGCGACGTATCGCGCACGGCTCTTTCCGAGCGCCACGTTGGTCACGCCAAATATGGCGGAAGCAGCGGCGTTAACCGGGCGGCCGGTGAGCAACCTGGAGGAAATGCGGACCGCGGGCGAGCAACTGACGCGCGAGTTCGGGACGCGCTTTCTCCTCAAGGGCGGCCATCTCCAGGACGGGGTCGCGACCGATTTGCTTTTCGAAGGAACGGCGGTCACGGAATTTTCGGCACCGTTTGTCGAAGGTGTCTCGACACACGGCACCGGCTGCACTTATTCAGCGGCAATCGCGGCCCATCTCGCGCTGGGGGAAAAGCTCGAA
>JBBPZW010000018.1:0-8455 GCA_038198475.1 Chthoniobacterales bacterium
GCAAGCTTCCAGCTTGCGAGGGTCACGGTGCAAGCTGGAAGCTTGCGCTACCCTGCCTCCACCGCCGCGCCGGTGGGCGCTGCGACCGCCGGTTTCGGACTGGCGAAGAGATAGCGCAGGTTGCGCAGTTCTGCTCCCCACCAGCGGAAAAGGCCTTTGCGGATCAGTTTCTGGAGCCGAAAATCGGGCACGAAACCGTCGTAAAGTTCGCGCCAGCCCGCGTTGCGCGTTCCGCAAGCGCCGTGCGCGATCCGGTTTTTCCCGAGAGCGACGAGGCGGCGGTTGTAGAACTTCATCATCCCGGCAAATAGCCGGCCGGGCACGCCTTCAAAGGGCAAGTCCAGAAAAGCCCGCTCTGGGTTTCGGTAGACGGGCCTAACGAGTCCGATGAAATAAGTCCCGACATCGAGGAGGAGCGCAGCCGACATGAGATCGGCTTCGCCCATGTAAAAATATTTGTCCTGATAAAGGGTCTGGAACCAGAGGCGGTAAGTGGTGGCGAATTGCTCATTGTAATAGCGGCGGCGTTCCGCCATGTCTTCTCCGCCTAACGACCGCAAAACCAAATCGCTCACTACCGAAGTGGTATAGGCGCAAAGATCGAGGCCGGGGCTGTAGAGCGGGTCGATGAAGCTGGCCGCATCGCCGGCGATCGCCCAGCCGTCGCCGCAGACCTGCGCGCTGTAATAGGGAAGCGCGGAATAGGCGCGGGCGTCATGCTCGACCACTTTTGCGTCGCGGAAAATCTCGCGGCCGACCGGATGATTCAGGATGTGGTCGTGCAGCCGCTGGCCAAGGCTGACGCCTTCCGGAAGCTTAAAAAGCCGGCTGTCGTAAACCAGACCGGCACTGAAATCGCCGCCCTTGAGCGGGATGATCCAGCACCACCAGCCCTGGCCCATGAGATGATTCGTTGCCCAGGCCCGGCCCGTGCGCGAGGCGGCTGCGTAGTCGGGAAATCTTTCCCGCCACTCGTAACTGTCCCAATCTTTCACCCCGGTGAAACGTGCCCAGACGGCATTGATCGGGTGGTCCGTGTTCTGGCGAAAATGACCGAGCTTCCGGGCCAGAAAAGCCGCCCGTCCGCTGGCGTCGATCACCCAACGGCAGCGCACGGCGCGTTCTTCACCCTCGACGTTTACGCCTAACGATTGACCGTTCGCGCCGTCCAATTCGCAACGCGTCACCTTGGCCGGCTTCCAGATCTCGCAGCCCGCGGACCGCGCCAGTTCGAGAAGGTGAGCGTCGAGTTTTGCGCGGTCCACCTGAAACGTCGGAAGCCGCGCCTGGTAGCGCGCGCCGATTTCGACGCAGTCGTCAAAGGGCTGGTCGGGGCGATTGGCGAACCAGAGCCGCAACCCTTGCTTGGCGAGTTGCTCATGACCGAGATAACTCGTTAGGCCGAGGACTTTGGTCAGAAAACAACTGCTCACTTCGGTCGTCGATTCGCCGACCTTGCGATCAAATTCGGTCGCTTTCTCGATGATCAGGATGCGAGTCTCGGGACGGCGCCGTTTAATCAGCAAGGCCGTGGCTGCGCCGGAAAAAGCGCCGCCGACGATCGCGACATCGAACTCGGGAACCATCAGGAGGATGATGGACCGCCGCCCCGGGAAACGCAATGATGCCGGGCGGCGATGATCTTCACCAATGGACGGCTGATTTTTCCTGATCGGATCGCGGACGGGCTCGTCCTCCGGACCGCGAACGGACGGATCGTGGAGATCGGTGCGCCGAATTCCGCCGCCGGGGAAGAGGTCGTGGATCTTGCGGGCAATTTTCTTGCGCCCGGATTTATCGATCTGCATGTGCACGGCGCGGTCGGGCGCGACACGATGGAAGGGACGACCGAAGCCTTTCGCGCCATTTGCGATTACCACGCCGGCGGTGGGA
The DNA here is from genome assembly GCA_038198475.1 of Chthoniobacterales bacterium. GTDB lineage: Bacteria > Verrucomicrobiota > Verrucomicrobiia > Chthoniobacterales > UBA10450 > Palsa-1392. Next base: position 1,894 of record JBBPZW010000018.1, read on the forward strand.
CCACCTCGCTTCTCCTTACCACCGTGACCGCACCGATGGAGGAAATCGTGCGGGTCGTGCGCGCGATCGAGAGCGAAGTGGGGAGAATTCCGGAGGTGCGCGGCGCGCACGTCGAAGGTCCGTTCATCTCGCGCGAGAAACACGGGGCGCAGCGAACCGAGTTCATCATCGAGCCGCGTCCGGATTTGACTACGGCGCTACTCGAGAACGCCGCGGCGATTAAGCGCGTGACGGTTGCGCCGGAAGTGCCGGGGGCGCTCGATTTGATTTCTCACCTAACGAAAAGCGGAATCGCGAGCAGCGGCGGACATAGCAACGCCTGGGAAGAGGAGGCGCGGGCCGGGTTTGAGCGCGGAATGCGGCAGGTCACTCATACTTTCAACTGCATGTCCTCGCTCCGTCGCCGCGACGGCCAGCGGGTGGCTGGCCTGCTCGAGTTCGCGCTCAGTGAGCCGGAGATTTTCTGCGAATTGATCGCGGACGGTCAGCACGTCGGGACGACCCTGATGCGGATGCTTTATCGCGCGAAAGCCGCGGACGGAATCTGCCTTGTGACGGATGCGACGGCGGGCGCCGGTTTGCCTAACGACGCTCGTTTCGACCTGGGCGGCACGGAATGCATCGTGCGCGACGGTGCCTGCTGGATGGCGGATGGCTCGGCCCTTGCCGGGAGCGCCGCGCGCATGATCGACCTCGTCAGGCAAATGGTGCAGGTGGTCGGCGTGCCGGTGCACGAGGTCCTGCGCATGGCGACGGAAACGCCGGCGCGCGCGATGGGGTGGGCGAGAAAGGGAATGCTCGCAGCCGGGAAGGATGCCGATCTCACGATTTTATCGCCCCGGTTGGAAGTGGTGCGAACGTATTGCGGCGGCATTTCAGTCTAGCTTGTCATTCAAACTACGAAGGGACTCGCAACTGCAACTCGTGTTTCTCCCTCCCCAAGCGGCGGGCTCGCTTGCGAGATGCAGGGGAATGCTAAGGCGCCGCCAATATGACGAAAATGTAAATTCACGTAGCTCGAATAAATATTGACGCTACGTGCAATCTCAGTCTCTCCCTCCACTCAGTCAACCCACGACCCGCTGCGTTTCAAAAATATGAAATCTAACTCTTGGTTTAGCCGAAATCGTCTGTTCTCTCACCTCCGCCTTTCAATCGCGGTCACACTCTTCTCCGCGGGGGTCGCCATGGCCTTTGTCGCGGCGAAAACGTCAAGCCCCTTGTTCACAAAATCCGGAGACCATCGGGAAGCGATCAATAAATTCAGACAGGATGCCGACGCCAGGAGCAAACCCAGCCGCCAGACGGTAGTGGGCAATTTTGGTGAGAATGACCTCGATCCAGCGAGTGTCGAAGAAGAAGCCTTTGCCGAGCGCGCCTATCCAGCTGAAGAGATTTCCTTCGAGCAGACGTTGGCCGCGGAAGCAGCTTTCAATCAAGTCAAAGCGCGCGGTGTAGGCAAAGGCAAGAAGGTGCCGGGCCTATGGACACTGAGTGGCCCGAGCACGGCGAACTACCCCGGCGTCTTGAACCGCACCGGTGCCGACTATACGACATCGGGCCGAATCACAGCGCTCGCGATCGCGCCCGGCTGCTCGAGCACTAAGTGCCGCTTATGGGTCGCCGCGGCCGGCGGCGGCATCTGGCGCACTGACAACGCCCTCTCGGGTAGTGGCGCCTCATGGACTTTCCTCTCCGCTAGTTTCGCCACGAACGCAATCGGCACCCTGTCCTACGATGCCGCTCATGCTACGTTGTATGCCGGCACCGGCGAACCCAACGCCTCCGGTGACTCGGAAGCGGGTCGAGGAATTTACAAATCAATCGACGGCGGCACGACGTGGACGAAACTGGTCTCGCAGGTGACGAACCTGATTACAAGCTCCTGCGCCCTTAGCAATTCTACCGGTGCATGCACCGTGTTCTCCAGCAACGGCACCTATACGGGCGACGCATTCGCTAATCGATCGATTAGCTCGATTCGGGTCGATCCGACAAACCCGAACACTCTCTACGTTTCGTCCACCCGCGGGATTCGCGGCGTCACCTCAGTCACTGGCGGTGGGAGCACCAACCCGCCCACTCCGCGCCCGCCGTATGGCCTCTTCAAGTCGACCGACGGGGGCGCGAGCTTCACCTTCATTTGGGATGGCAACGTAAGCGTTCGCGGCGTCAACCATATCGAGCTCGATCCCAGCAATGCCAACATTGTTTATGCAGCGGCATTCCAACAGGGTATCTGGCGCTCGACTGACGCTGGAGTCACCTTTACCCAGATCAAGACTCCGCTCAATCCCGGTTTCAACACCGATCGAGCAGAATTTTCGGTGACCGCGTCTGGCGGATCGACCCGCATGTTTGTTGGCGTCGGCGCCTCAGGCGGCGCAATCCCGGCCCGTTTTTACCGCACGGATGACGCTGCCGGCGCAGCGACCTTCACGGATATGACGACGGACCAAACCGTTAACTACTGCACTGGTCAGTGCTGGTATGACAACGCCGTTGTCTCACCAGCCGGGAATCCGGACACCGTCTATCTTCTCGGTTCCTATCAATACCCCGAATATGGCGGCAAATCGAACTCGCGCGGCGTGCTTTACTCGACCGACGGCGGCGTGTCATTCACGGACGTTTCATGGGATGCCTTGACCCCGGCAAACGGTATTCACCCCGACCAGCACGCTCTGGTCGTATCTTCGACCAACCCCGGCCTCTTTTTTGAGGGGTCGGATGGAGGGCTCATGCGGTCGAGCGGCTCTTTTACTGATACTTCTTCGCAGTGCACGAGCCGCGGATTGACCGGAACTGATTTGACGTTCTGTCAGGGGCTCCTCTCGAGAGTTCCGACGCAGCTATTTAACCTGAATAAAGGACTCTCCACGCTCCAATTCCAGAGCCTCTCTGTGGCTGCGGATAACTCGAAACATCTGCAAGGTGGTACCCAGGACAACGGCACCTTCGAGACCTACGGTTCAGCCGTTGTTTGGCCGCAGATCATTTACGGCGATGGCGGTCAATCTGGCTTCAGTATTACTAACAGCTCCCAGCGCTTTAACTCGTTCTTTGGGCAGAACCATGACGCGAACTTCCAGAACGGCGATCCCACCAAGTGGGTCATTATCTCTGCTCCAATCGCGGGCAGCGTGGAGGGTTCGAACTTCTACGCGCCAATCATTGCGGATCCTAACCCAGCGAGCGCCGGGACGATCTTCCAAGGTTCGCAGAGCGTCTGGCGCACCCAGGATTGGGGCGGCAACCAGGCTTACTTGGAAGCGAACTGCCCCGAGTTCACCACCTCCGGGACCCAGGCAGGCTGCGGTGATTTTGTGCAGATCGGCCCAGTCGGCGCCACCGACCTAACGGGTGCGGCGTATACAAATGCGCTAACTCCGCGGAGCGGCGGTTTCGTTGCCGCGGTGGAGCGAGCCAAGAGCGATACGGGAACCCTGTGGGCTGCTACGACCACTGGGCGCGTCCTCATCTCAAAAAACGCGGATGCAGCTGCGAGTAGTGTGACCTACACGCGCCTCGACACCCTACCGGGTGCGACGGCGGATCCTGCCCGTTTTGTGAGCAGCATCTACATCGATCCGGCAAATCCGAACCACGCCTGGATCTCGTAATCTGGTTATGACTTCAATACCCCTTCGCAGCCGGGGCACGTCTTCGAGGTCACGTACAACGGTAGCACTGATGCTTCCTGGACTCGGATTGACGGCGGGACCGGCGGCCTGGCCGATCTCCCGGCGACCGACTTGGTGCGCGATGATTCCACCGGTGATCTCTACGCGTCGAGTGACTTTGGAGTCATGCGGTTGCCCGTCGCAACGACCACCTGGCTCCTCGGCGGAACCGGCCTGCCTCAGGTGGAGGTCGCAGGCCTTACGATTGTGCCCGGCGCGCGGAAACTCTACGCTGCCACTCACGGTCGCGGCGCCTGGGCGTTGACCCTGCCCTGACTTACGTCTCACCGTCACACTGAGCCGGGGCAGTAATCTGCCCCGGCTTACCCTGCGGGGTCACTCGAGGTTTTAAGGTTATAGGCTTGTGGGCGTGTTATTCCAAAAACCAGTCCGAGCCTTCTTCCTTGGCGGCTTGATCGGCCTTTCTATCGTGGGCTCCTCCGTCCTCTGCCAGACTGCGAGTGATAGTAAGTCGTCAGGCATCTTAGAGGGGCATTTGAAGATCCTTTCGCTCAAACCCGTTGAGTTAGCTGATGAAGCGCCCGCTACCGCTGGCCCGGCTGTAACCTACTCTGAGTATCCGCTTATCATCCGGAGCCGGCCGGGAGAACGAGAAATCGCGCGGATTACGGCAGACGCGAACGGAAATTACCACTTAGCGCTCCCTCCCGGTGATTACATGCTCGATGTCCTGGGACGTGCTCCAAAACGCGTTCGTGCGCGACCCCAGCCGTTCACGATCGTGGCGCATCAGGTCGTCCGGGTCGACTTGGAGATCGACCCTGGAATTCGCTAGAATCATTTAGAAAGCTTTAACCGGCGGCCGATTATCTCTTGAGGGATTTGACGGCCGGGGCCGCTTTGCCTAACGACGGCGGTTTTACTCTCGGCGGAACCGAATATGTGCTGTGCGAGGGCGCCTGCTGGAGGAGTGACGGGTGTGGATCTGATCATGCTCTCGCCCACGCTGGAAGTCGTCGGCGCTTACTGTGGCGGCGAATTGCCCGGGTAGCGCACGCGTCTCGCGTGGTGGTTGCGGTGTTTCACCGCAACGAACTTTTTCTGCCAAGACGCGGAACGGAAAGTTCGCGATGGCGAGACGCCACCGCCAGCACGCGAGACGCATGCGCTACCCAGGGCGGAGCTGCCGCATTCGCGCGCCCTACAACTGCGAGCGAAATGGCACCATGAGCCATTCGGTCGTCCGCTCCCAGAGCGAGCGGTTTTTGAATTGCTCGTAGGTGTATTCCGTCGAGTGCGTCAGGTCGCTCTCGAACATCGACTCCATCGTGCGGCCGAATCCTTGGTCGTAGATCGCGAGGTCCAGTTCCTCGTTTATCTCCGAGGAACGCGGATCGAGATTGGAGGAGCCAACGAGCGAGAACATCCCGTCGATCACCATCGCCTTGGTGTGAATCATGGTCGGTTGGTATTCGAAAATCTTCACCCCGCCCTCCAGCATCTTGCCGTAGGCCGTGCGTCCCGCGCTTTTCGTCAGGGGCTGGTCGTTATGCTGGCCGGGCACCATGAGGCGCACGTCCACGCCCCGCTTCACTGCCTTGACGAGCAGCTCGACCTGGTCGTTGCTCGGCGTGCAGTAGGCGTTCGTAATCCAGATCCGCTTGTCCGCGGCGGCAAAGGCGACCGCCTCGGTTAATGGCAGTGGCGCCATCGAGAACGAATGCGAGGCGATCAATTGTCCTTTGATATTGCCGGCGGGCGCGAGGGCGGGGAATTGATCGGCGCCGCTCAGGGTTTCGCCAAAAGTTTTGATCCAGTGTTCCTCGAAGGCGTTTTGCAATTCGCTGACGAGCGGCCCTTCGACACGCACCTGCACGTCGTGCCAATGCTTTTCATCCTGGGCATGGCCGGACCATTGGTCGGCAAATCCGACACCGCCGGTAAAACCGACCTTGCCGTCCACGACGAGGACGCGGCGATGTGAGCGGCGATTGGTGCGATCGATTCGCCAGGAGAACAGCGGATGGTAGTAGGCAAATTTGCAGCCTGCCTCCTTCATCATTTTGACGTCGGAATTGTTCAGGCTCCACCCGGAGCCGACTCCATCGAGCAGGAGGCGCACTTCCACTCCGGCCCGGGCTCGCTCGATGAAGGCGTCGCGAAATTCCCAGCCGGTCTTATCCGAATAGACAATGTAGGCTTGAAAATTGATCGTCTTTTTCGCGCCGCGAATGGCCGCGAGCATGGCGGGAAAATAACTGTCGCCATCCTGCAGGAGCTCGAGCTTGTTCCCGCCCAGCGGCACCGGATCGTAAAGCGCAAGCGCGGAGCCGAAGAACTCCGGCGAATTGACGCCATAGGTGTGCTCGATGTGATACTCGAGGACGTGGCGGCGAATGAAGAAAATGCAGAAGACGGCGATGATCCCGAGCAAGGCGAGCAGGACGGCGACCCATTCGAAAATCCCCAATTCCCAATTACCAAGCTTCTTTTTTTTCCGGGTGCGTGCCATCAGCCGGAGTGTAGCGGCAGCCATGCCGGCCGCAAAGGAGGAAGTCGCCTGGCGAAAGGCGCGTCAGGACTTGGGGCGTGGCGGCCCACTGTAGCCGGGGACCCTGTCCCCGGCCGAGCGACGGCGGGTTCGGCGCTTGGGCGGGACGTTTTCCGAATTGGAGTCGAATGCTTGGTGGATCTTCTGGTTGTCCGACCGGGGACAGCGTCCCCGGCTACAACTGCGCTACGCAGGCAGCGCCGCTCCAGAGGCGCGATTTGCGCGGGCGGGTAGAAGAGGTTTTCTTGCCCCCCGCCCGCCGGCCCGTCCGCGCGTGCCTTTCCTGTCATGCCGAACCGAGCCAGCTCTTCCAATCTCGCACCGCCGGGCAACGTCGTCCCAATGCCGCCGCCTAACGAGAAGGCGA
>JBBPZW010000019.1:0-7741 GCA_038198475.1 Chthoniobacterales bacterium
CCTCAGGACTCGGCAGAGAATCACCTCGCGAATATCTCCACTCGGGGTTTTGTCAGCACTGGACAAGGGCAGTTGATCGGTGGCTTCATTATCACCGGTGGCCCGAAACTCGTTCTGATTAGCGCGCTCGGACCTTCGCTGGCCGCCGCGGGCGTATCACCGGTTTTGGAGAACCCGGTCCTGCAACTCTTTAGAGGAGCGACCGAACTTCGCTCGAACATCGGACAATGCCCTCACGCCCCGGCGCGAAGGCATTTTTTGTGGCCTAACGAAAAAAAGTGGGTAGTCTGCCAGCCGGGCTCGGCAGCAACCTCAACAACTGGGCTTTCTAAAATGAAAAAACCAATGCGAGTCGGCCGGCAACTCCAGGAGTCGATTCTGTGCGCACTCGGTGCGTTGCTTCTGACACTGACCACGGCGTTCGGGCAGACCTATTCAGTCAGGGGATATGGCTTCCCCGGGGCGCGCGCGATCAATACGTCGGGGCAGGTGGCTGGTTCCGCCAGCTTCGACGACAGCACGACCCACGCAGCGCTCTACTCCGACTTTCAACTGATAGATCTCGGGACGTTAGGCGGCGACTTCAGTGAAGCGGTCGCGATCAATCCCAGCGGAGAAGTCGTCGGCAATAGCACGCTGGCCGACGGTTTGACGCACGCTACGCTCTGGTCGCATGGGCAGATTATCGATCTTGGGACGCTGCCGGGAGGCGCGACCAGTTACGCCACCGGGATTAACGATGCGGGCCAGGTCACGGGCTGGAGCGACACGGTTCAGTCCGGGACATCCTCTCCCCGGCCGGATCACGCCTTCATTTACGAGAACGGGCAAATGACGGATCTCGGCAACCTCAGTGCGAGGGGTGAGTTCGGGAATTTCAGCGCCGGGATGGCCATTAATGCTTCCGGCGAAGTGACGGGCTGGAGCGTGACGGATTCTTTCGAGACGCACGCCTTTCTTTACTCGGGCGGGCAGATGACCGATCTCGGCACACTCGGCGGATCGGAATCGCGCGGCAGCGCCATCAACGCCGCCGGCCAAGTGGTGGGCTGGAGTTAATTGCCTGGCGATTCGGCGGCGCACGCGTTCCTCGTCAGCGGAGGGCCGATGCTGGATCTCGGCACAGCGAGCGGCGCGAGCAACAGCTACGCGGTGGGAATCAACGCCCCCGGCACCATTATCGGTAACTCGACTGCGAGCGATCACGGAGGGCCCTTCATTGCTTTTGCCGGGGGTAGCCTCGTCAACCTAAACAGCTATATCGACACATTTCTGCAGGTCCTGACGGACACCCGGGGGATCAATGATGCGGGCCAGATCCTGGCCTTTGGCATTACCGACAACTTTGTCGAGGAGACATTCCTGCTCACGCCGCGCCATCCTTTTGGTAACACATCGACTCGTCTGGAAATCGGGACTTCGGACAATGCGCTGATCGCAGGGTTCATCGTTCAGGGGCCGGTCGGTTCCACCAAGAGAATGCTGGTCCGCGGAATCGGGCCGTCGCTTGCTGGGTTTGGGGTCGCCAACTCGCTGGTCGACCCGGTGCTGGAGCTGCGCGACGCGAGCGGCGCTCTGATCGCGACGAACGATAACTGGAAGGACACGCAGGAAGCCGAAATCATGGCCACCCAGTTGGCGCCGATTGATGATCGCGAATCAGCGATCGTTCGAACGCTTCCCACCGGCGCTTACACGGCGATCGTGAGCGGTGTCGGCGGCGGCACCGGGGTTGGTCTGGCCGAAGTTTACGACCTCGACCAGGCGTCAGGAGCGAGCGCGGTCAACGCGTCCGCCCGGGGGTTGGTCGGAGTGGGCGACGACGTCATGATCGGTGGCGTCATTGTGACAGGCGTCGGCGAATTGGCGAACATCGTGGTGCGAGCCATCGGGCCGTCGTTAGGCAACTTCGGAGTGGTCGGCGCCCTGCAGGATCCGATGCTGGAGCTGCACGATGCCAACGGCAACATTACGAGTAATGACAACTGGCGAGATACTCAGGAGGACGACTTGATCGCCGACCAGTTGGCCCCGACCGATGACCGGGAGTCCGCGATTGCCGCCCCCCTCGCGCCCGGCGCCTACACCGCGATCGTGCGCGGCAAGAACAACACGACCGGTGTCGCGCTGATGGAGTTCTATCAACTGCCGTTCAATCAGCTGCCGTAATTCTAATTGGGGGACGCTAGTAAGATTTCGCCCAGAGGACACGGCGCGTGCTCGGCTCGCCCGTGATGACGCACTGGCCGCTCTTCGGCGGATTCGCCGGGTCGTCGAAAGGAATGCAGCGAATCGTCACCTTAAGGTCGTTTTTGACCTGCTCTTCCACTGCGCGTGAACCGTTCCAATGGGCGAGGGCGAATCCGCCGTGGATCTCCGGTTTCGCGGAATTTTTCGGGGTGAAGAAATTGTAGAACTCTTCCTTGGTGTCGATCTTCCGCGTGTGCGCGTCGCGGAAGGCGAGCGCGCGATCTAAGAGATTTTGCTGGATCGCGTCGAGCAAGCCAGCGGCGCGACTAACGAACTCGCCCGCCGGCAGAAAAGCCTTGGCTTTGCTGTCTTCATCGCGCCGGATGACGGCCACGTTGCCGCTTTCCAGATCGCGCGGACCGAGCTCGACACGCAGCGGCACGCCTTTCTTGATCCATTCCCAATTTTTCACTCCGCCACCGAGGTCGCGTTGGTCGACATGCACTTCGAGCGGCGCGCCGTGCCAGCGGATGGCGCGCAATTTCGTCGCCAAGTCGTTCGCCGCGGCGAGCACGGCATCACGGGTCTCGGGTTTTAACGTAATCGGCACGATCACCACATGGGTTGGCGCAATGCGTGGCGGCAGGATGAGCCCGTCGTCGTCGGCATGCATCATAATGACGGTCCCGACCATGCGTGTGCTCACACCCCAGCTCGTCGTCCAGCCAAATTCCTGCTTTCCGTCGCGGGTCTGGAACTGAATCCCGCTCGAGCGCGAGAAATTCTGTCCGAGAAAATGCGAAGTGCCGGCTTGGATCGCCTTTCGGTCCTGTACCATCGCCTCGATGCAAAGAGTCTGGACCGCGCCCGGGAAGCGTTCGCTCTCCGATTTTTCGCCGGTGAAAACCGGCACCGCCAAATATTCGCGCACGAAAGTCTCGTAAACGTCGAGCATCTGCTTCGTCTCGGCGCGCGCTTCCGCTTCCGTCTCGTGAACCGTGTGGCCTTCCTGCCAGAGGAATTCCGTGGTCCGGAGGAACAAACGCGGGCGCATTTCCCAGCGGACCACGTTGGCCCATTGGTTGATCAAAATAGGAAGGTCGCGATACGATTGCACCCACTTCGCGTAGGTCGCGCCGATGATTGTTTCCGAGGTCGGCCTAACGACGAGTGGCTCGGCCAGCGGACTGGCCGGGACCATTTTGCCGTCTGCATTCAGCTCCAGCCGATGATGAGTGACCACCGCACATTCCTTGGCGAAACCTTCGACGTGCTCCGCTTCTTTCTGCATGTAACTGAGCGGAATGAAGAGCGGAAAATAAGCGTTCTTGTGCCCAGTTGCCTTGAACATGGCGTCAAGTGCGCGCTGCATGTTTTCCCAGATGCCGTAGCCCCAGGGCTTGATCACCATGCAACCGCGCACGTCGCTCGATTCGGCCATGTCGCCGGCCTTGATGACCTGCTGGTACCATTCGGGAAAATCTTCCGCGCGACGGGGGCTGATGGCGGATTTGGGTTGATCGGGCTTGGCCATAACGGAGCGCGATACTTAAACCGCCGCGCCGAAGTTGGCCAGCCGCGGTTTTGTTTAGCCCAACCGAACTGCTAGTTGCGAGCGAAGAGCGAGCGTGAGGCGGGCCCGCCTTCAACGTAGCCGCCGGCGAAATCGATACTGCATACCGTGCGGCAACGCGCATGCGGGCTGACCGCGCGCCGGCCACGTGGAACTTCGGATTGAAGATATTCTTGCGATCTTCCGGGCGCGCAGTCCGTCGTCGATGATGAGCGCAATCACGATGTCGCGGGCGGTTGATTTGCCGTAGGAAATATTTTCACCCCGGCGACCGCTCCAGATGTCGTGGCGATGCAGGCGCTCGCCTGGATCGCTGCTATCGGCGCCGCGATGCCCGTCGGCGCCTCCCGTATGTTCCGCGACTTGTTCCGTCGCCGCGGCGGCGATCCGATCGGAAAAAGTCAGCGCCGACAACGGCCTTTGGGCGCTGCAAGAAGCGGATCGCATCGTCTATCGCGCCGACGCCTTCCTGCGTGCGAAGCCTGGTTTTGCCAGGCAGAACGAGAAGGCAGTGTCCTAATTTGAATTGCCCCGAGACGATTTCATAAACAATCCGAGACCGATTGCCAAATCGAAGAACCCAACCGATCCTATCAGTGCGGGAAGCGCTGCAAGATGGTTGGGCACGGTGGCGCAATTAGCCATGATTAGGCACAAAACGCCTGAAGCGATCAGCGCGTACCGTGCGCACCTTATCCATTTGATCATACCTTCATTTCCTATCAGCCTCGCCAAAGATTCTGTTCCGGTTTACGAATACTTGAGTTCACTTCTGTTGCCCGCCAGCAATCGCGGCCCGAACCGCTGTTTTGGGTGAATCAACCGGGGGGATCTCAAGTACGCCGACGTACCGCGTCTCGCCGTTATCATCGAAGCTCCAGGCATAGCATCGCTTCGCCTTGGGGATGGCCTGTGAGCGCGAAGGATTCGACGACGCCTTCCCACGCCGTCTGAGTTCCGAACATCTCTTTAACAGCCACCGAGAGCTCATAATCGGCGCTGCATTCGTGCATCGCTTCTACCGCTTGCCGAATGTTCTCGACTCGGTCGTTCATGCTTCGATCATCTCAACGAGATCGCGCACTGTCCATGCGGAACTGACGACACCGGCCGCCATCGCTGGAGTGCACCGGATCGCGCTGTTGAACTTCACGAAATTGTAATAGCCGTAGTGCGTTCGACGCTCACCACCTCGGGCGGGGAATAGCGCCGTTGTTCTTCAAGCTCGGTGTGTCCATACGTTTTGATGATTGAGCCGTAGTCCACTTCCGCTCCGAAAGCGCTCGGTTGCGCCCTGATAATGCGCAGGGCGTCGCTAGAAATTTGAATGCGGTGCGTTAGGCGAGAGGCCAAATCCTCCATGAAATTGTTCGCGATGTATTGAGTCCGGTCGCCGATGGCGAACGTCGACACAAGTTTCGTTTCAGCGTCCAGCGCAGCCCAAGTCCATACGTCCCCGACCGGACCGATAATTTTATTTCGGCGGGCGGTTTTCTTCTTCATGCCGATGAAACCCCAAACCTCGTCCACTTGAATGTCGCGGGAATCGAGGTTCCGCAGCTTCTCGTCCATAATCGCTTGGCAACCTTCGCCCATGTCAAACTAGGACACTACAAACGGGAATGTTTCCTTGAAATCTGTGCGCAATTCCGCCAAATATCCGGCGTAAACCTCCGGATCCTGGCGGGCCTGAATCGTCTCACGCACCACGGCAGCTCCGGCGTCGGCGCGACCGCGAGGTGCCCGCGACCGAGGCGTGAAGCCCTGCCAAGAGGAAAAGAAGTGTGATCGGCCCCAAGCGCATCCTTTTCCTTGAAGCAGCCCCGGTGCCATCGACATTTGACACCTGCGGCCCACGCCGCTAATTTCCCCGCCCTTCCCAAGCCTTCTGATGAAAACGTTTTCAGCCAAAGCCAACGAGGTCGACCGTAAATGGTGGATCATCGACGCCCGTGATCAGGTCCTAGGCCAGGTCGCCGTCAAAGCCGCCAACCTGCTCCGAGGCAAGGAAAAGGCGATCGTCACTCCGCACGTCGATACGGGTGATTTCGTGGTCGTGATCAACGCCGACAAGGTCCGCGTGACGGGCAAGAAGGAAGAGCAGAAAACCTTTATGAGTTTCTCCGGCTTCGTCGGCGGGCACAAGAGCGAGAGCGTGCGCTCACGCCGCGCGCGCCATCCCGAGCTGCTCGTGGAACACGCCGTCCGCGGCATGATTCCGCACAACAAACTGGGCCGGCAGGTTTACCGGAAGCTCAAAGTTTACAGCGGCGAAGAGCATCCGCACGGCGCGCAGCGGCCGCAGAACGTGGTGTTGGACTAACGAAATATTTTCATGGCTGAGACACAGGAATTCATCGCCACCGGACGCCGCAAGACGGCTGTCGCGCGCATTCGCATGACGCCGGGCAACGGCAAAATCGACGTCAACGGCAAGAGCTTCGAGGATTACTTCCCGACCGTGCCGTTGCAAAACACGGTCCTGCAACCCTTGCAGCTGGTGAAATTGACCAATGCCTACGACGTCTCGGTCAATACGACCGGCGGCGGCGCGACCGGTCAGGCCGGCGCGGCACGGCTCGCGATTTCGCGGGCGTTGCTTCAGGTGGATGCGAATCTTCGCGGCACTTTGAAGGCCGAGGGCCTGCTCCGCCGCGATCCGCGGATGAAAGAGCGCAAGAAGTCCGGTCAACCGGGCGCGCGCAAACGCTTCCAGTTTTCGAAGCGCTAATCGCGGCTCGCTCTGCGAGACGCGGCTTTCGGGTTATTTTTCGTCACGCCTCTCGCGCGTGGCGTTGCGTGGTCCCCGCGCTTCGCAGAGCGAAGCGTTTACACCTACGGCGTCGGGGCGGGCGCAGCCGGTTCCGGCGGGCGAGCCATCGGAATGGAGGGTACACTCGGCTGCGGCTGTGGCTTCGGCATTTCCGCGGCGGCTGGTTTCGGGAGCGACATCAACTGCTGGATCGCTTCATTCGCCACGATGCTGTCGCGATATTGCGACATGATCGTCTCACAGGCCCGGCGCGCTTCTTCGATGCGATTCTTCGCCTTCAAGAGCGGCACCTCGGCGAGGAGAGCAAGCGGGGCATTGAAACTTTGCGGGTATTCGGTGGCGAGACGCTGGTAGGTGCTGAGAGCGTCGTCGTTCTTGCCTAACGACTGAAGATTTGCCGCCACGCCCATCCAGGCGGTCGTGATCAATTGGTGCTTCGGATATTGATCGATGAATTTGTGCAGGGTCGTGTTTGCCTCGGCGTAATTCTTTTTCGCGCGCTGCTGGCCGGCAAGGAGGAGGTAAGCGCTCGCGGCCGGGCCGGTTCCCGGATAGCGCGTGATCACCTGCTGGTATTCCTCCGGCGAATGGGCTGTCGCCAGTAACGCGGTGGCGTCCGCGGCGGCGCGCGCCGTGTAAAGCTGGTAGCCGGCGAAACCGAGCCCGACGAGGACGAGGATGGCGGCGATCGCGATGATGGTGGTCTTGTATTGATCCCAAAAAAGATGGGTCTCGAGCGCGGGGTCAGAGGTGATTTGGGATACGGTGGCCATGGAAAACGGAGTTGTGTCTATGCCACGCGAACCATTTGCGCGCAAGCGCGGGAAGTCGCTGCCTCGGGCGCGCTTATTCTGCGTAAGGTCGACGGGTCCGACTCAATAAGGATTCGCCACCATGCCGCGGGGGGCGCGCACTTCGACTTGTCCGTTCCGCACTCGCACCTCGAAACAGGGCTGCGCGTAGGCAGCGGGTCCGACCAAAATGCGTCCGTCTTCGATCGCGATTTCGAATAATGCCAGGGGCAGGTGACTGTTTCGCCATCGAACTTGCCCTCTGAAAGCGGACCGCCGAGATGCGAGCATTTCTCCGCCATCGCAAAAATACGGCCGCCGCGTTTGACCAGGAAAATCGGCACGCCGTCGGCCTCGGCTTTGTGCATTTTGTTCTCCTGCAGCTCCGATTCGTTGAGCACGGGAACAAATTTA
>JBBPZW010000020.1:0-5981 GCA_038198475.1 Chthoniobacterales bacterium
GAGGCGGCGCTCCTGCGCCTCGGAAGTGAGGCGTCGTTTAGTTTCGGGAGGCGAATTAAACTTCGCGCGAGGTGCGCTCGTCTGCCGACGGGGCGGGCTCCGCGCGCGGCGCTGGCGGAACTTCGCGGGCGGTCGGGGCGTTATCGATCCGCGGCACGGTCGCGTCGGCCTGGCGAACATCCGGCTTGGCCGGAGGAGTGTTGCCGGCGTTGTGCAGCTCATCGCTGAACTCGTCTTTCGCCTTCTGGAATTCCTTCACCGCCAGGCCCATGCCCTTGGCGAGCTCGGGAAGTTTCTTCGCGCCAAAAAGGACAAGCACAATCAGCAGGATGATGATCAAGTCCGGTCCGCCAAAGTTGGACAACAACGCGAGCAGATTCATAACGTCATCGAACATCGGACGATCTCCCTGCGTTGCAAGACTTTTCCCGGTTCAGCCATAGCCAGCTGATGCGACCTCGCCACGCGGCCGCCCGATCAAACGTCGTAATACATCTGGAATTCGTACGGGTGCGGGCGCAGCCGCAGCGCGTCGTATTCCTTTTGCTTCATCTCAACCCAGTTGTTGATGAAATCAGTATTGAAGACATCACCCCGGAGCAGAAAAGCGTGATCGGCCTCCAGCGCCGCGATCGCTCCGCCTAACGAGTCGGGCACGCTCGGCACCTGGGCCAGTTCTTCCGGCGGAAGTTCGTAGAGATTCTTATCCAGCGGATCGCCCGGATCGATCCGGTTCTGCACGCCGTCGAGGCCGGCGAGGAGGAGAGCGGCGAATGCGACATACGGATTGGCGGCCGCGTCGGGCGTGCGGAATTCGATCCGCTTCGATTTCGGATTCGCCGAGTAAGTCGGGATCCGGATCGAGGCCGAACGGTTGCGCGCGGAGTAGGCGAGATTAACCGGCGCCTCGAATCCCGGCACCAGCCGCTTGTAGCTGTTCGTCGTCGGGTTTGTGATCGCGGTCAGCGCCGGCGCATGTTTTAGAACGCCGCCGATAAAGAAAAGCGCCATGTCGCTTAAGCCTGCGTAGCCGTTTCCGGCGAAGAGCGGCTTCTCATCTTTCCAGAGCGAGATGTGCGTGTGCATCCCCGAGCCGTTATCGCCGAAGATCGGCTTCGGCATGAAGGTGACGGTCTTGTTGTGCTTCCGGGCCACGTTGCGCACGATGTACTTATAGTACTGCATGTAATCGCCCATCACCTTGAGCGGCGCGAAACGAATATCGATCTCCGCCTGCCCGGCCGTCGCGACTTCGTGATGCTGCCGCTCAATCGGAATGCCCGCTTTCTCGAGCTCGAGACACATCTCGTTACGCAAATCCTGCAGCGTGTCCGCCGGCGCGACCGGGAAATAACCTTCCTTCGCGCGGATCTTGTAACCGAGATTCGGAAACTCTTCACGCCCGCTGTTCCAATGTCCCTCCGCGCTATCGACCGAGTACGACGAAGCGTTGCCGGTATTGCTGAAACGCACGTCGTCGAAGATAAAAAACTCCGCTTCTGGTCCGAAGAACGCCGTATCCGCGATGCCCGTGCTTTGCAGATACGCCTCCGCTTTTTCCGCCAGGCCGCGCGGGTCGCGATTGTAAGGCTCGCGCGTGATCGGCTCCACGATGGTGCAGATGAGGCTGAGCGTCGGCTCGGCATTGAAGATATCGATCCACGCCGTCTCCGGATCGGGAATGACGAGCATGTCCGAGGCGTTGATCACTTTCCAGCCGCGGATGCTCGACCCATCGAAGCCGAGACCCTCGGTAAAGATATCCTCGTTGTATTCGGTGAGGGTGGTGGTGAAATGCTGCCAGGCCCCTGGCAGATCGGTGAATTTAAAATCCACGAGTTTGACCTCGTGGTCCTTGATCATCTTGCTGACATCGGACGGAGTTTTTTTATTGGCCATGGATGTGGGTGAGCGGTTGTGAGGTGGCTGAGTTGGAAAACGTTTATTCCCACCACCGCAGAGGAGTGCCAGCGCGGGATTGTAAAAAAATTGCTACAACGATCTCCCCACCGCGTCCTCGCGACATGCGTCCCGGGAAAAACTCAGACCGCTTTCTCGCCGATCTCTTCGGTGCGGATGCGCACCGCGTGCTCGACCGGCAAAACAAAAACTTTCCCGTCGCCGATCTTGCCCGTCTTGGCCGCGCTCACGACCACGCTCACTGCCTTGTCCACCATGTCGTCGGCGAGCACCACTTCCACCTTCACCTTCGGCAGGAAATCGACCGTATATTCGCTCCCGCGATAAATTTCCGTGTGACCTTTCTGGCGACCGAAGCCTTTTACTTCCGTCACCGTCATACCCTCGATTCCGAGTTCCGCGAGGGCCTCTTTCACTTCCTCGAGTTTGAATGGCTTGATGATGGCTTCGAGTTTTTTCATGCGCGTTACAGTGTCGACGTCCGATCGCTTTTTCAATCGGCTTTGTTGTAGAAAATCAGAGAACGCACATGGAGTGCAAGCGCCGATTTTTCGCGACGAAGGTTTTTCTGGTGAACGAACTGGGCGCCCGCGCCATTTGGCAGTGAGCTGCCCGCACAGAAGGTCGGTTTTTTTCAGGTGTCGGCGCCGGCCCTCCCTGTAGCCACGGCTCTCTGTAGCCGTGCGGGAATAAGCACGTCAACAGAGTGACGTGGCTACAGCATCAGGCGGCCGTGCCCACGCCCGAAAAGCAGAAAGGCGTGCAGTCCGCGGTCGTCCAACCAGCCGCACCGCTCAGCGTGCCGTTGACCTTCGTCTTGAGGGCCGTAGGCGGATCTTCCACCGGCGGATTCGAGCCGCCGCTGGAGCGGAGACCGCAGGATATAGCCGGGTGGAAAAGTTTAGCCATAAGGGTCGTGGAAGTCGCGCAAGCGCTCCCGCGGTTTGTTTGTTGTAGCGGCGGGCGTGTCGCCCGCTGGGCGGAAGCTGCGCTCCCGGGAACCGGCCCCTCGCTGAGGCGTCGCCACGGTGCGGCCGACACGGCCGCCGCTACAACCCGGAGCTGAGCAAAAACTACTCGATGATATCAAGCGCTGCCTTTTGCCCGTGGCGCGCGGCGGCGCTGGAAAGCAGGGCGCGAATCGAGCGAATGGTTTGCCCGTTGCGGCCAATGATTCGGCCGACATCGGTCTGGCGCATCTGCAATCGGAAGACGGTCATGCGGCCATTGGGGATTTCCGAGAGCATGACTTCATCGGGAAATTCGACGAGCTGCCGGATGATAAACTCGAGGAATTGTCTCACGCGGCCGAGTTTAGCGAGGCGTCTTGGAGTTGTCCAACCAGAACCGGGAGGGCGGAATCCGGATCGCTATTCGACGGAGGCTTCAGCTGGCGCGCTCTCTGCCGGTGCGGCGGCGGCGCGGGCCTTGGTCTTTTTCAAGAGGCTGCGCACGGTGTCGGAGGGCTGGGCGCCGCGGGCGATCCAATGCTCGACTCGATCGACCTTTAGCGTGCTGTTCTCACCCTTCACCTTCGGATCGTAGGTGCCGATGATCTCGATGAATTTGCCATCGCGCGGGCTCCGGCTATCGGCCACCACGACTTTGTAATAGGGGCGATTTTTCGCGCCTTCTCTGCGTAATCTGATTGAAACGGCCATGCTGCTGAAGTTGAGAGTTTGTAGTTAAGAGTTGAGAGCGGGAGCTGCGGGGGAGGAAACGAATCGCCTAATTCGGGAAAATCGCAAGTCAGCTCTTCATCCGCGACATTTGCGCCATCATCCGTTTCATCTTGCCGGCGTTTTTCATCAGTTTGCGCATCTGGTTGAAACGCTGCAGGAGGTCGTTCACCTGTGTGACGGTGCTGCCGCTGCCGGCGGCGATCCGTTGCCGGCGGCGGGCGTTCAAGATGTCGGGGCGCTTGCGCTCTTGGTCGGTCATCGAAAGGACGATCGCCTCGGTCCGCTTGATCTGTTTCTCGTCGACATTCAGGTCCTTGATGTTGCCGACGCCGGGCAGCATCCCGAGGATGTTTTCGAGCGGACCGAGCTTCCGCATCATTTTGAATTGGGCGAGGAAATCGTTGAAGTCGAAGGAGGCGGTCCGGAGTTTTTTCTCCATCCGCGCGGCTTCCTCTTCGTCGATCGCCTCGGCCGCTTTCTCGACGAGGCCGACGATGTCGCCCATGCCGAGGATGCGTCCGGCGAGCCGATCGGGCACAAACGGTTCGAATTGATCGAGCTTTTCGCCGACGCCGGCGAACTTGATCGGGCGCTGTGTCACTTCGCGCATCGAGAGGGCGGCGCCACCGCGCGCGTCGCCGTCCAGTTTCGTGAGCACGATTCCGGTGATGCCGAGCGCTTCGTGGAAATGGGTCGCTACGCTGACCGCCTGCTGGCCGGTGGCGGCATCGGCCACGAGCAACACTTCCTGCGGCTTGAGGAATTCCTTGAGCTGCTTGATTTCCTCGATCAGGACGGCATCGATCTCTTGTCGCCCGGCAGTGTCGAAAATCTGCACGTTGCCTGTCTGGGTGGCGGCCCAGTCGAGGCTCGCGGCGGCCGCGCGCTTCACGTCCTTCTCGTTAGGCGACGGAGCGAAGACTGGCACGCCGACCTGTTTGCCGAGGGTCGCCAGTTGTTCGATCGCGGCCGGACGATGCAAATCGCAGGCGATCAGGAGCGGCGCGCGCCCCTGCTTTTTCAGGTAGGAGGCGAGCTTCGCGGAAGAGGTCGTCTTGCCCGCGCCGTTCAAGCCGACCATGAGAATGCGAGCCGGCTTATCGAGATTGAGCGGAGCGGCATCGGCGCCGAGCAGCGCGGTCAGCTCGTCGTGAAAAATTTTCACCACCTGCTGGCCTGGCGTGACGCTGCGCAGCACTTCCTCGCCCAGCGCCTTGTCCTTTACCCGGGCGACGAAATTCTTCGCGACCTGGTAATCGACATCCGCCTCGAGGAGCGCGAGGCGGACCTGGCGCATCGCGTCGGAGACGTTCGTCTCCGTGATCGAGCCGTGACCGCGGAGATCCTTGAAGATGTCCTGTAGTTTGTCGCCGAGTTGTGAAAACATGAGTCGTTAGGCCGGGAGTGCGTCCGGGGCCGGTTCAGTAGCACGAAGTGGCTCTTCTTTCCAGCCAGTGCCGTGCTTCAAATGCGCCAAACGACCGCTCGGATTCGCAAATCGCCCCCGTTCGATTCATGTTGCCCGCGAACGATGAACAACACCGTCCTCCTCCATATCGTCGAACGCCTCGAAGGCTTTCTCGGAAAGCTTCCGGATTCGATTCGCAATCCCGTCCTGAATGAGTTGACGCCGCTGAAGGAGCTTTTCCTCCAGCAACGCCCGCCGCGCTTTGTCCTCACCGGTTCGCACCCCATGCCGCTCCTGGAATTCGCCGCTCAGATTTTTGCCGAGGGAGCGCAGGAAACGCCGGCGCGCGAAACTCTGACCGGCCTTTATCGTTGGCAGAAGATTTCCCTGGGCCAGCATGGATCGATCCAACTGCTCGACGCGCGCGGCGCGGATGAGGCAGCCCAGGGACTCGTCCGGGAAGAACTGCAACGACAGCCAGCCGACATTTTCTTTTTCCTCCCGGCCGAGCGCGACGCGAAAATTGCGACCCGCCGCGAGGCGGAACGGCTCGAAAAATTGCTTAACTGGAACAGCAGCTCCGGCGTTGGCGCGAAATTGATTGAGCTTCGCATTAGTGCTGCTGAGTCTGCCTGGCCGCTCGCCGAGGTGCCGGACGCTCCTGCCATCCGGGCCAGTTTGCTCGGCGTTTTCTCGCTCGGGAAGAATCTGCTCGCGACGCTGGCAAGCGAACTGCCTAACGAGGCGCGAGTCGAGATGGTGCGGATCGGCGGCGACCGCGCAGCGCAGAGTCAGATCGCGGAGATGCTCGTCAAATCCACCAGCGCGATCTGCGCCGCGGTCGGCGCGCAGCCGATTCCGCTGGCCGATCTTCCGATCCTGACCACGCTTCAACTGGTTATGGTCTCGGGCATCATGTACATCAGCGGCCGCGAACGCAGCATGCGGGCGGCGACCGAGTTTGTCGGCGC
>JBBPZW010000021.1:0-20361 GCA_038198475.1 Chthoniobacterales bacterium
AACTCCGCGGAGTTCGCCCGGAGTTCTTCTTCCTTCATCTCAAAGAATCGGAGTGGCGCTGGAACCATCGACGCGATAACCTTTACTCCATTCTACTCAAAAACCTTCGCCGAAAACCTCTCTAATCTGGGCAAGACCCTTAGCATTTATAAAGGTTTTCCGACGAAATTGAGCTTTTCTAATCCTAAAACAGGCCACGTCGCGCCGATTGGAAAGTTCGCGCTTCAGGGGTTTTTGGGGTCTAGATAACCGCGACGCCGCAAGGATCGCGCGCGTCTCGGAAGGCTAGCGGTGGCGTTAAAGAAAACCTTGCACCGCCTTCCAGTATCGGAAGCAATCGTCGCCACTATGACTGCTGAACCCATGACTCATTCACCACCAACGGAATTTCGCGGAAACGTCTGGAAGAGCCGAGCCTTACCGTCTCGGGCCGCACTATTGCTCCTCGCAGGATGTACAGCGGTACCGTCGTCCGTAAACCCGATTGCCATTCCCTTGCAGTACCAACGAGCGGCGAGCGCGGGCGAATTCCCAAACCTTCCTGCTTGCGCCGCGCTCTCCGGCGTTCAGGCAACCGATGCCCGTGCGGACAAGACAATCGGGAAGCGATATATCGAGGATACTCCGTCGATTTTCGCACCTATCAGTGCTTCTTCCGATGTCCCGACATGGGTGCGAACCGGTGCGAGTGGTGCCGTCCACCGGGCCGGTGTTACTTTCAAACCGGGAGCGCCGGTCCTTCGCCTGTCGGTTCGCCAGATCATCACGAGCGAGAACAATTATCGGCGCTATACCGACTGGGAAAAAACGCGCGACTCGACGAGAAAGCCTGATGTTGCACTGAAAAAAATCCGCGCCCTCAGCAAAAAGCTAAAGGCAAAAGCTTGGTTAATGTCGCTGATCAGTTTCGATTTCCACTCGGCCAGCCATTTTGCCCGCCGCTCCGGTTACGAGGGGCGCATCGTCATCTCGGCCGAGCTGGCCCGAAGAGGGGGCGGGATTTGCTGGCAGGATCGCGTCGAAGGAGCGTCCGAAAATTACGGTTACTCAGGCGCCGCAGGCAACTACCAAGAGCCCTCAACCACGCCCTCGACCGCGCCATGATCCGCCTCCTTGGCGATCCAGGATTTCAGAAAAGCGTCTGTTCTTGCGGTCACTAGGTTTCATTTCGCTGTCGAAAGGAAGTCTACAAAATTTCAAGGATCGACCCCAGGATCGACCCCATTTTTGCTACTCGCTCGCAGCTCATCTTGTTTTCGTTAGGCCTGCATCTCACAATTCATGAGCAATGACGAGAGCCCGGAGGCGCGACCAAATCCCTTGAAGCGCGGCTTTTCCCACTCCGCCTCAGCGGCGGCCAGCACTTCCGCTTTCGTCATTCAGGGGGATTGCATCTTCGCGTGCCTGGCGCATCGCGATTGGAAGCCATAGCGAAGTCGGGCGCCCAGCGCAGTCCTCCACACTTCGCCGCGTGCTGCAACCCGGAGAACCGCCAAGACCTCTACAGCCGAACAACAAGAGTTTGGTGCCGCAATTTTAATAATTCGCTGCGTCCTGACAGCAGGCGTGCGGCGATTCTTGTTCGTGGCACCGGGCGACCAGGAGAACAAAAAACAAAAAGAAAAGGGGGCGAAGCCTCTGTATCGAAAGGTGATCGCTGACCTCCGCGACTGCGAAGAGCGTTACAAAGGGTTGCTGGATTCCATTTCTACAACAGGCTTTGGGTGCCGCCTGCAGTCTGCCCTTTCCACGTTAAAAAGTGAAGTGCGCCACCGAAGACGACTGGAGGCTGAATTGCTGACAGCTGTTGAGAGCGAACGCCAGCGGATCGGGCAAGATTTACACGACGATCTCTGCCAGCATCTCGGCGCGACGGCCTTAATGACTTCCGTCATTGCAACGCGAATCGGCCGGAAAGACAGCCGGGCGGGCGCCGAACTCCAGAAGATCGCCAGGCTGATAAACGATACGATCGATAGATGCCGAATGATTGCCCGGGGACTGCATCCCATCACACTGGCGACCAATGGCCTGCCTGCGGCGTTGGACGAACTGGCCGAAAGGATGCCGGTCGGAATAAACTTTCAATGGCCGCGAGGCGCGAGAATTATGCTTGAGCCGGGTACGGCTCTTCACCTTTACCGGATAACTGAAGAGGCGGTGGGAAATGCGGTGAAGCACTCCGGGGCGAAAAACATTGCCGTCGAACTGGACGTTCTCGGGGGAAGAACGGTTCTGGTTGTTGAGGACAACGGAAAAGGTTTTAATCAGAATTCAGGCTCGGACGGAATGGGACTGCGGAACATCCATTACCGAGCTGGTGTCATCGGTGCGGAACTTAAGATCGAACCGCGAAAAGGCGGCGGCACGCGTTTACGCTGCCAGCTGCCACGCCCCAAAAAGGCAATCTGAGTCCTCCCCGCGCGAATAAGCCAGGGGTCGGATGTCAAAGGATGCTGGCGGCTTTTGTCATCGCTACCAGCTCTGAGACGACTGGGAGCAACGAGAGCTGAAGTGAAGTTTCCTTCGACTATCGGGCGCATTCGTGTCGTAGCGACGATCGCCGCGTTTCTTCATAAGACCGGCCAAGCCGAGAAGGCCAATTAACCCGATCCAGCCATAATCGCGGTGATCATCCCGATCGTCGGTCGTAATCGTGCTGTTATAGCCTGGGGCTGCGGTGAAGTCTGAGCGGTTCCCACCAATGGCGAGAGCGTCGCGGCGGGGATTTATGTGGCGGGGCATTGGCCGGCGACAGCGCTGCCGCAAGGGCGAGCGTTTGCGGTCGTCGACGTGGTGCTGTTTGTCGCGGGACTGCTCCTGCGCTGGTCGGCCCTCATTACGCTCGGCCGCTTTTTCACCGTGGACGTGACAATTGAAAAAGACCATGAGCTGGTCGAGCGCGGACCGTTCCGGATAAAGCGTCCTCCTTCCTACACCGGCGTGCTGCTGGCCTTCGTGGGATTCGCTTTGTCGCTACGCAACTGGGCCGCGCTCCTTGTCGTTCTCCTGCCGATTGGCGCGGCCTTCGTCCACCGCATGAATGTGGAGGAGGAGGCGCTTTCACGCGCGTTTGGCTCGCGCTACACCGATTACATGAGGCGCACCAAACGGCTTGTGCCGTTCGTTTATTGAAATGGCGGAGCCTCGCCTTTGTTCTCCTGCCGCCGGTTAATCTTTCGTTATTTGGTCAGTCCATTGTTGACACGCGTCGAGCATTTCAGCTAGAACGGCGTTTTCACCGTAAATTCCTACATCATCATGAAAAAGAAATCCGCAACTCAATCCGGCTTCTTTAATCTGCGCGCTTTAACTGTTCAGTTAGTCGTCCTGGCCGGCGTCTTTTTGGCGGTGCTTGCCTTTGGCACGTTCTCGAGCGCGTTCGGCCAGTCAAAGGGGACGAAGCCAGCTCCAAATACGGCGCAAGGACAAGGACACAAAGGCGACGCCCAAGTAACTAGTGAGAACTTTTGGGCGTCGACGGGCGGGCCGCAGGGCGGCGACGCGCTCGCGATGGTCACTAACGCGAACGGCTACGTCTTCACAGGAACGTTGGGAGGCGGTGTCTTTCGCTCCTCCGATAACGGAGAAACATGGACGGCGGTCAACCTTGGACTAACCGCGACCGATATTCGCGCGCTGGCGGCAAATGCGGCGGGCGAGATTTTTGCCGGAACGTTTGGCGGTGTCTTCCGCTCGACGGACAACGGAGATACCTGGATTCCGGTGAACAACGGCGTGGACTATCCTTTCATTATCTCCCTCGCGATCAATGCCAGCGGAGACATCTTCGGGGGGACGGTCGAAGGAGGCGGCGTTTATCGGTCCACCGACAACGGAGAAAGCTGGACGCTGATGAACAATGGCCTGACGAATACCTACATCTACGCGCTGGCCATCAATGCCAGCGGGGATGTCTTTGCCGCCACCTGGGGCAGCGGCATGTTTCGCTCAAACGACAACGGGGAGAGTTGGACGGAAATTAACAACGGCCTGACGGCGCCTTACATTATTTCGTTAGTCATCAATGCCAGCGGCGATATTTTCGCAGGCGCCGATTTCGGTGAGGGAATATTTCGCTCGACGGATAATGGCGACAGTTGGACGCCGGTCGATAATGGCCTAACGACATCTAATAACGTCAACGCACTCATAGTCGCGGCCGACTGCGACCTTTTCGCCGGCATTTATGGGGATGGGGTGTTCCGTTCCACGGATAACGGCGATAGCTGGACCCAGGTGAACAACGGATTGACGGCGACTTTTGTTCTTTCTTTCACCATCGGCACGAGCGGAGACATCTTTGCGGGAACGTATTTCGGTGGCGGCGTTTTCCGATCGAGCGATAACGGTGAGACCTGGACCGAGAAAAACGTTGGCCTGGTCGCGACCGATGTGCGGACCATCGCGGTTAACGCGAACAACGACATCTTCGCCGGCACCTACGGAATAGGCATTTTTCGATCGACCGACGGCGGTGCCAGCTGGGAGAAGGTGAACAACGGTCTGACTGCGCTCTACGTGAGATCCCTGGCGATCAACTCGGACGGCGACATCTTTGCCGGGGCTGACTTCATCGGCGGCGGCGGCGGGGTTTTCCGTTCGACGGATAACGGCGAGAGTTGGGTTGATGTCAGCAACGGTGTGATCACAACGGATGTTCGGGCGCTGGCGATCAATTCGAGTGGTGACATCTTTGCTGGAACTTACTTTGGAGGCGGCATCTTCCGATCGACAGATAACGGCGAGAGCTGGACCCCGGTGGACGATGGCTTGACCTGCACAAATGTCTGGTCGCTGGCAATCAATGCAGCTGATGAAATCTTTGCCGGAAGCGCCGGTTGTGGGACGGGCGTCTATCGCTCGACTGACAATGGAGAGAGTTGGATACTGGTTAACAACGGCCTCACTTCGACGGACATTGCGGCGCTGGCGATCAACC
Source organism: Chthoniobacterales bacterium (assembly GCA_038198475.1). Taxonomy (GTDB): domain Bacteria; phylum Verrucomicrobiota; class Verrucomicrobiia; order Chthoniobacterales; family UBA10450; genus Palsa-1392. Next base: position 4,943 of record JBBPZW010000021.1, read on the forward strand.
AAGACGGTCACATCTTTGCTGGAACTTTTTCTCAGTTCGGTGTCGGGGGCGGTATCTTCCGATCGATTGACAACGGCGATAGCTGGACGGAGCAAAACGACGGCCTTACCGCGGTGGATGTTAACGCGTTGGCTATCGACTCCTCAGGTCGCATCTTTGCCGGCGCGGCTGGTGGAGCGTTCCTTTCAACCAACGACGGCGACAATTGGAGCGATATCAGCAGCGGCCTTCTCCCGATCGGTGGAAATGTCTGGACGCTGGCCATCGATACGGAAGGATCCGCGCTCGCGGGAACCGCGGGTGGCGGCGTCTTCCGCAGCGTCGAAACGACGACTGGAAGCTGCCCGCAGTCCAAGCAATACTGGGAAGATAACCCGGCGCTCTGGCCGGTAGACAGTCTTATCCTCGGCAGCCAGTCCTACGCAAAGATCGCGCTGAAGAAAATATTGGAGGGCAAAGGGGGGAACGGGGATGCGAGCATTCGTCTCGCCGGCCAGCTCATTGCGGCCAAGTTAAATCTCGCCAATGGCTCCGATCCGGCGCCGGTGAGCAGCACGATTGATGACGCGGACGCGCTTTTGAGCGGCTTCTCTGGAAAACTGCCTTACGAAGTTCAGCACTTCACGCCATCGGGCGAGGCGATGGCGAACGACATCGCGGTGCTGATTGATTACAATCTTGGGAAGCTAACACCGAACTGCGGCCCTTAACACAAACGCGACCTAGACCCCGATGGAGTCCCAGAGTTTGGCCTCGTGGCTGAGCAAGTGGAAAAAGTAATCCCGATCTATATCACAAGGGGTAGGACATCGGCTGGGGTAGGGTAAAAAAATAGAAGAGCTAAAAGGAGCCTTTCTCGTCACGAGCCGTTACCGGTCGCACCGAGCCGGCTGGTGAATATCTCGACCCGGATGCACGTCGGCACCGGCGACAATGTGCTGATTGGCGGGTTCATCATTCAGGGCGACCAGCTCAAGAAAGTGATTCTGCGCGCAATCGGCCCATCGCTCACGGCCGGGGGCATTTCCCGGCGCCCTGCAGGATCCGAAGATGCACCTTTACGATTCAACCGGAGCTCTCCTCGACTCGAACGACAGCTGGCAGGAGAGCCTCGATTCCGGCGAGATCGTCGACAGCGGGCTCGCCCCTTCCGACCTGCGCGAATCGGCGATCGTCGCGCGGCTCGCGCCAGGGAATTATACCGCCGTCATTCCGGCGCGAATAACACGACCGGTATAGGCCTGGTCGAAATTTACACTCTCGATACCAGCGCCTCGCATGCCGCCAACATTTCCACCCGTGGCCGGGTCGGCGCGGGCGAAGAAGTCCTGATTGGCGGCTTTATCGTGGGCGGCCAGACGAAGAAACGGATCGTGGTGCGCGCTTGGGCCATTGTTAGGCGGAAACGGCCTCGCAGCTGTGGCCGATCCCGTGGTGGAATTGCACGGAAGCGACGGGCAGTTGATCGCGTCCAACGACGATTGGGCGAGGGATCGCAGCAGAGCGACATCATCGCGGCCGGCCTCCAACCCGCCGATCCACGCAAGGCCGCGCTCATCGCCACCATTCCCTTACACCGCGATCGTGTAGGGCGCCGATGGCGGTTCCGGCATCGGTTTGGCCGAAATTTACGACCTCGACCTTTAACAGAAACCCAAATTGATATTGAACATTCCTGCGTTAAACTCGTCAGAAGTTTCCCGCGTCCCGAAAATGAAAAAAACCAGCAGCTTCCTCGTTTACCCGGTCCTCTTCTCTCTGGCTTTCATTGCCAACGCGACCACCGTCATCCCGCCGAAGTTCGATGAACTCGTCAGCCGGGCGCAGGTGATTTTCGAAGGCGAAGTGACCGGCCTCACTTCGCAATGGATCGGGGAAGGTGTCCAGCATCGCATCGTCACCTTCGTCACCTTCAAGGTCGACGACACTCTGAAGGGCGATCCCGGCACGGCTTACTCCATGCGCATGCTCGGCGGCACGGTCGATGGCCGGACGATGGCAGTGAGCGATGCGCCCAAGTTCAAGGTGGGCGACCACGATTTGCTCTTTGTCGAAAATAACGGCAGCCAATTTATCCCGCTTGTCGGAATTCAACACGGACGTTTCCGGATCCAGAAAGACCAGACCGGCCGCGATACCCTGCTCACGGGCGAAGGTCGTCCCCTGAGCGATCTCAATGCTCTGGGCGGCAATGAAGAGACGACCGCCAGCTCCAAACCCGCTCTTACTCTTAATGACTTTAAATCCGCCATCCGTTCCCAAATTGCGCGGCAAAACGCGAACGGCAAGATTCAGTAAACGGCGTCGGCTTGGCGGACTGGCGGCGATCCTTTCTTTCGCTGCGCTTCTCTCCGCGCAGGGCTATGCTTTGGAGGGATATTATTGGCAGGCCGCCACCATCCCGATGCGCATCCAGATGGGACCGAGCGACGATGTCCTGGCCGATGGCAGCGTCGATTTTAACAGCGTCGTGCAGAACGCTCTCTTCCTCTGGAATCAACAGCTCGGCGGCACGCAATTTACCTCCACCATTGTCAGCGCCGGCACCTCGGCCAGCATGGGCGATGGAGTTAACTCCATCCAGCTCGCTTCGACCGTTTATGGCGATCATTTCGGGCCGGGCGTTCTCGCCGTCACACTGATCAACAGTTCTGGCAATTCGATCCTCGAAAACGACATCCTTTTCAATACGGCAAACAAGTTTAACTCCTTCCGCGGCACGACCACTCAGGCGGGCACGCAGGGATTTTTCGATCTTCACCGGATCGTGATCCACGAGCTCGGCCACGTTCTCGGCCTCGATCATCCTGACGAAGCCGGCCAGAACGTCGTCGCCATTATGAACGCTTACGTCAGCACGATCGACCGGCTGCAGGCCGACGATATCGCGGGCGCCGTCTCGCTCTACGGCGCGCCAGCCGACCCGCCGCTGCCCAGTGGACAATCGCAAGTCCTGCAAATCTCGAGTCGCGGCCAGGTCGAGACCGGGGACAATATCATGATCGGCGGCTTCATCATCCAGGACAGCGCGCCAACGAAAGAAGTCATCGTGCGAGCGATTGGGCCGTCGTTAGGCGCGTCCGGCGTCGCCGGTCCCCTGGCCGATCCGGTCCTCGAATTGCACGACAGTACCGGAGCTCTCATCCAGACAAACGACAACTGGCGGGACACGCAGGAAGAGGAAATCATAGGGAGCGGTCTTCAACCGACGAAGGACAAGGAATCGGCCATCGTGGCTGACCTTGCCTCTGGCGCCTACACCGCGATCGTCAAGGGAGCCAACAACGGCTCTGGCGTGGCGTTGGTCGAGATCTACGATCTCGATCCCGGCAACGGCAAGATCGCCAACATCTCCACTCGCGCCCACATCGGGATGGGTGACGATGTTTTGATTGGCGGCTTCATTATCCAAACGCCCCAGTCGGAACCAGTCGTGGTCCGGGCGCTCGGGCCATCGTTAGGCGCCAGCGGCGTGACCGGCTCGCTGATCAATCCCAAGCTCGACGTCTATAACGGCAATGGCGACCTGATGGTTTCCAATGACAACTATCCGAACGCGGTAAATGTCGGCGTCATCGGCGGTTACGGGTTGTATCCGCCGAGCACGTTGGAGTCGGCGGTCTATTTCGAAGCCGCGCCGGGAAATTACACCGCGATCGTGAGTGGCGTAAGCGGGTTCACCGGGGTCGGCCTGATCGAAGTTTACGGCCTCGACTAGAACTTGCCGGAGCTTGTCGACCGACCGCCCCGCCAGAGCAGATAAACAGGGAAACCGCTTAGCACGATGGCAAAGCCGATCCCGCAGGTCGTGGGCGCGAGGATCGCGAGGTCGATAATGAGCAGGATCGCGAGCGCGATCGCGACGATCGGCACCACGGGATAACCCCAGGCGCGATAAGGCCGCGGCATTTCCGGCCCTTTCCGGCGCATGACCATGACCGCTGCAACCAGCAGGACGTAGAAAACCAGGTCCGCCGCCACGATGTATTCGAGGAGCTGGGTGTAAACGTTCCCATACCGCACCGCCCCGGTCGCGGGATCAGCGCTGATCGTGCGCGGGAGTGTGAGCATGACCGCCCAAATGCCCTGCGCCATCAGCGCCGCTGCCGGAACGTGCCGCGCGTTGGTCCGCCCGGTGGCGCGAAAAAACAAACGATCGAGAGCCATCGCGTAATAGACCCGCGCCCCGGCCAGGATGAGCCCGTTGTTGCAACCGAAAGTCGAGACGAGAATCGCGCCCGCCATCAGGCTCGCGCCGGTGGATCCGAGGACTACGCGCATCGACGCGACCGCCACCCGGTTCTGCGGCGCATGGGCGATCTCGCCTAACGAAAGGGTGGCGACGTAGGCGAGGTTGGCCAGCAGGTAAAGGGTCACCACCAGCCCGCACCCGACGAGGAGCGCGCGCGGCAGGGTGCGGCCGGGCTCGCGCACCTCGCTTCCGGTAAAGGTCACGTTGGTCCAGGCGGTTTGGGCAAAGAGTGGACCGACCATCGCCTTGCCAAAAATCACGATTAGGACCAGCCCGCCCGTCATCGTTAGGCCCGGTTGCGCGCCTTGCGGCGTCCAGCCGTTGGCCCACGGGTTCCACCAGTCGGCCGATCGTGCCGCGCTGGCCGCCTGCCAGCCTAACGATAGTCCGACCACAATCAGCCCGATGAGCGCGGCGGTTTTGGCGAAAGTAAAAGTGTTCTGCACCAATTTGCCGACTTCCAGCCCGCGGGTGTTGACCCACGTCAGAAAAAGAATCAGGAGCACCGCGACCAACTGCTCGCTCGAGAGGCTGATCGCATACGCTCCGAAAAGATGGATCGGCCTAACGAGATAGCGCTCAGTCGCGATCGCCGGAAAAAAGACTCCGGCGAACTTGGCGAAGGCAATCGCCACCGCCGCGATGGTGCCGGTTTGAATGACGAGGAAAAGCGTCCAGCCAAACAAAAACCCGATCGAGGGCCCGTAAGCCTGGCGAAGGAAAACGTATTGCCCGCCGGCTTTCGGCATCATCGCCGCCAGCTCCGCGCAACAAAGCGCGCCCGTGATGGTGAGAAGCCCGGCCATCGTCCAGGCGAGAAGAAGCCAGCCCGGCGCGCTCACGAGGCGCGTCGATTCTGCCGAGGTGATGAAAATTCCCGACCCGATCATGGAGCCGATCACGATCATGGTCGCGTCGAGCGGGCCGAGGCCGCGCATCAGCTTGTCGTTAGGCGCGTCCATTCGTCAGTTTCGAAGGCGCCGCCACTTTCACTCCGGCCGCGCACAATTGTGCCCGCAAAGTTTGGGCGAAGGCGACGGCTTCCGGTTTGTCGCCATGCAGGCAAATCGTATCCACCTCGAGAGTGACGTCGCTTCCGTCGACCGCGCGCACCTTGTTTTCGCGCAGCATCCGCAGGACGCGGTCGGCCGCCTCCTCCGCGTCGTGCAGGAGCGCATCCGGCCGGGTGCGCGGGACGAGCGTGCCGTCGGGCAGATAATTTCGATCGGCAAAAACTTCCCACGCCACCCTCAGCTCGATCGCTTCCGCGGCGCGGGCCAGTGCGCTCCCCGCCGACGCGAAGAGGACGAGCGAGCGATCGACCGCGAGGACGGCATGCGTCACCGCCTCGGCGAGGGCCTGGTTGCGCACCGCCATGTTATAAAGCGCCCCATGTGGTTTGATATGATTCGGCTTCACCCCTAACGAAGTGGCGAGGGCTTGAAACGCTCCCACCTGGTAGGCGACGAGCGCAAAAACTTCCTTCGGCGTCACCGGCAGTTCGCGCCGCCCGAAATGTTCACGATCGGCCAGGCTCGGGTGCGCTCCGACGGCGGCGCCAGCCTCTTTCGCCGCCAGGATGGATGCAGTCATGCTGTCCGGATCGCCCGCATGAAAGCCACAGGCGATGTTGGCCGAGCTGACGAGCAAGAGGAGCTCGCTCTCGCCTGCCGCGCCCTCGCCCAGATCGGCATTCAGGTCGACGGAGAGATTCATAAAGCGCGCAAACTTAGAGCGGCGCGAAATAAGCGAAGATTATTTTCGCGCTCGACGAAGCGCGCGGCGGCATCGGCGGGCGTCACTTCCTCGAAACGGACCATGTCGTTAGGCTGAATTTGGGCCGCGGGCGCGAGATCGATCGTGATCACGTGCGCGATCTTCGGGTAACCACCGATCGTTTGGCAATCTCCGAGCAAGAGAATCGGCTGCCCGTCGTTCGCCACCTGGACCGTTCCCGGCGCGACCGCTTCGGAGAGCAACTCGCGCTTCTTTTTGCGGTTGAGGATCGCGCCCTCCAATCGCGCCCCCATCCGGTCCGCCTGGGCGCCGACCTTAAACGCGGTTTCCAGGAATGAGAGCCGCGACTTGCGATCAAACATTTCCCATTCCGAGCCGGGCACAACCCGCAGGATTGGCGCCGGCATCACAGACAAGGCCCACTCCGGTGGTGCGCCCCAAGGCGCGATCCGGGCCGCCTCGCCCGCAGGAGCGACGGCGGTGCCTAACGAGAGCTCATCGCCATCCTGCAACGCGCGGCCGAGGTGACCGCCGAAGTGGGCGCGCAGGTCGGTCGAGCGGCTTCCGAGCACCGCGGGCGCCTCGATTCCTCCAGAGATGGCAAGCCACGCCCGGCAGCCGCGTCGCGCCCCGCGAATTTGCAGCTCTTCGCCTGGCCTAACGACCGCGGGGCGGCCGGCCGGGATCGTGGTTTCCGCGACTCGAACCTCAAAATCGCCGCCACACCAGGCAACCCGGCGTGCGTCTTCGAAGCGGAGTCGCATTCCGCCGAGTGCCACTTCGAGAAGCGCGGAATCGCCTGGGTTGCCGACGAGAAGGTTGGCCACTTGTGCCGCGCAGAGATCGAGTGCGCCGCCTCGGGAAACGCCGAGGGCACGCTGTCCCGGGCGGCCCAAGTCCTGCACGGTTGTGAGATGGCCGGCCCGAAGAACCGTTATCCGTCCCATGCCTCGAATTCCTCGCGAGTAATTGCGACAATACGCACCCGGTCTCCCGCCCGTAGCAGCGCCGCCGGCTCCCGCTTGCCGTCGAAAAGTTGGAGCGGCGTTCGTCCGATAATGTTCCAGCCGCCGGGGGAAGGGAGCGGGTAGATGCCGGTCTGCGCGCCGCCGATTCCGACCGCGCCGGCCGGAACGAGCGTGCGCGGTTTTTCCCGGCGAGGGGTCGCCAGTTTCGCGGGCAAGCCCCCGAGAAAAGGAAAGCCGGGCGTGAAACCAACGCAGCGCACGTCGTAGCGCGCCGCTGCGTGGCGTGTGACGACCTCGTTAGGGGAAAGACCACAATGTTGCGCGACGGTTTCGAGATCGAGCGCGAAGGCCGCGTCGTAGCAGACCGGCACCTCGACTAGTCGCTTCTTGACGGCGGCCTTGATGCGGCGCGTTCTTCCCCGCAAGGCTACGTCAGCGGATGCCAGGCCGGCTTCCAGTTTTCCCGGCGATTCAAAGAAGACCGCGACGCTCGCAAAAGCGGGAGCAATTTCAGTCACTCCGGGAAGGCTGGAGGCTTCCAGTTTCTGGAGCGTTTTCAGGACCGCGCCTAACGAATCGCCGACGCGCACAATCAGCGCTGAGTCGCCCAGCGGTACGATCTCCATGGCCACCTCCGAGTTTGCCGGCCGGCGGCGCGTTTGCAAAGTGCGATCCACGCGCAGCCGGATTAGAACCTGACGGTCAACCCGGTCACGATGTGATGATTGAGGGACGTGACTTCGATCGAGCCGCCTGGAATCTCGAGCGAGTCGAGATTGGCGTAGGTGAATTTGTATTCGAACATCAAACCGATGTGGCGGGTGAGAGCAACGTTCATTCCCGCCAAACCCTCGACGCCCGGCCCGTGCAGTTGGTAGCCCTCGTGAAAACGGCCACCGACTGTCGATTCGACATGCGGAATCGCCGCGCCCAGACCGACGCCGACATACGGTTCGAGGTGGCCGAGAAAATCCTCTCCGTGCTGACCCGGTTTCCAGCGATAAACAATATCGCCCAGCGCGTAGTTCAACCCGTGCGAGAGGCTGAAGGACTGGATGGCGCCATCGACGCGTTCGTTGTCATTCACGCCCACGCCGTTTCGGCGGCCAGTCACATGCACGGTGGAATCGGTGTCCGCGTACATCTTCATGTGAAAAAATTCCGCGCCGAATCCCCAATGCGAATCTTCCGAGGGAAACCAAAGCGCCCGCGCCCCGTAATAAGGTGGATCGTCGAAGTCACGGCCCTCAAAGGGAACGTCGCGAAAAGTCAGATCGGTTCCGCCGCGCTTCTGCAAGCGCAAATCGCTGTCCTGGCTCAGTGCGACGCCGGTAAAAATCGACAGCTCTACTTCCGCGTCAGCTTTGCGGGTGAAAGCGGACAGGAAACCCAGGAACAGAAACACCACGGCATACCGGGTTGTGAAACGAAGAGCCTTTTCAGCGAAGCGAGATCGAATCATGACGGGACGGTAAGATGACGTGCGAGCGAAGGCTTTCCCGGGCCGGAAGTCAATCCGTGTCCTTTTCGTTAGGCAACTGTCGGCCGGAAGGTTTGTAGACTAGCGCGATCACCAGTCCGAGCAGAACACTCTGCACCAGTCCGCTCGCGAACCACTTCAGCGCGATGCCGGGCGGAAGAGGGAGACGACGGTGGTAATTATGGTTGTGGCCTGCACGATCAGGCCGACGAGAAATCCGTCTGCGCAACCCAGGCCGGCACTGCCGCGAGCCGCGAGACCGAGCGCCCAAATCGTCACGAAAGCGATCGCGACCAGGAGTTGCGCGCCGAGCATCCAGGGAAATCGAGCGTTCATTTCTGTCTCGGGCCGCCAGAGTTCCTTCGTCGCGGCGTAGTCGGATTTTAGCCAGACGGCGTGAATCAAAAAATCAGTCGCGAAGATAAAGATGAAAGCCACCACGATGGCGAGCAGGAGACCTTGATGTTCATGAATTTAGCCTAACGAGAGGATGCATCCCCTAACGAGTATAAAGTATCGGAGACATGCCGGTCGAAGCTTGCTTCCCTTCGCCTTTTATCACGGCTTCAATCATGGCGAAGCGATTCGCTCTTTTCAGGAAGCCGCCCGCCTCGATCCCAAGTGCGCCATGGCGCATTACGGCATCGCGCTCGCCTGCGGCCCGCATATCAACCTGCCCCTCGTTCCGCTCCCCGCCGCCGAGCTGGCCTGGCAGGAATCGAAACTCGCGCAGGAAAATGCGGAGCACGCTTCCCCGGTCGAGCGCGACTTGATCGAGGCTCTGAGCCATCGCTATGCAAACCCGCAGCCGGAAGATCGCGCGCCGCTCGATCTCGCCTACGCGGACGCGATGCGAAAAGTCTGCCAAAATCACCCTAACGACCCTGACGTCGGCGCCTTCTTCGCCGAAGCGATGATGGATCTGCGCCCGTGGAATCAATGGACGCCCGAAGGCCAGGCAAACCCTGGCACGGAAGAAATCCTGGCCACGCTCGAAAGCGTTTTGAAGCTGAGCCCGAAGCATCCTTTTGCGAATCATCTCTTCATTCACGCGACCGAAGCTTCGCCCCATCCGGAGCGGGCGACGGTCGCGGCGGATCGTCTCCGGAGCCTTCAGCCCGGCCTCGCCCACAACGTCCACATGCCTTCACACATCGACATCCGCTGCGGACGCTGGCAGGAGGCGGTCGAGACCAACATCAAAGCAGTCGAGGCAGACCGGCGTTATCGGAAAATCGCGGGACCACCCAAGGGATTGATCAGCGTTTACGTCGCGCACAACCGGCACATGCTGGCTTACGCAGCCATGATGACGGGCCAGCGCGCGCTCGCCTTGAAGCACATTCGCGCCATGGTCGCGGAATTGCCGGCCGATTTCCTGAAGGAGAACGCGCTTCAGGCCGAGGGCTTCGTTTCCATGCCGCTGGAAGTGATGGTTCGCTTTGGGATGTGGGATGAAATTCTGGCCGAGCCTAACGAATATCCGGATTACATGCCGGGTACACGTGCCTTCCACCACGCGGCGCGCGCAATCGCTTATGCGGCGAGGGGCGCACCGGCCAAGGCCCGCCAGGAGCAGGCGATTTTTCTCGAAAAAGCCAAGCTCGTTCCGAAAGAAGAGACCTTCGGCAACAACACCGCCGAGGACCTTTTCGCTCTGACCAAACGGATGACGGAGGGCGAAATCCTGATTCGCGCGAACCAGCTCGAGGCCGGGCTGGCGGAGCTGCGGGAAGCAATCAAACTGGAGGACGCGCTCAGATACGACGAGCCGCCCGGCTGGCTCATTCCGATCCGGCATTCGTTAGGCGCGACGTTCATGCGGAACGGGCGTTTCGCGGAAGCTGAGCAGGTCTACCGCGAAGACCTGGCGCGTTTGCCGGGCAACGGCTGGTCGCTTTTCGGCCTCGCTGAAAGTCTTACCGCGCAAAAGAAAAACGAGGCGGAAGCGAAAGCCACCAGGGCAAAATTCCAGATACTCTGGGCAAAAGCCGATACCAGGATCACCAGTTCCTGTTTCTGTCAGCCGGCCCCGGCTGCTGGCGAGAAGCGCCTCCTTCGACTCGTCCCACCCGCCGCGACACGGTTGAGTCGTGCGTCAGCTACGAATGATAGCGTGACGACGATGGATTCAGAGAAGGAGAAGAAACGGCCTAACGAATGGGTGAAAGTTAAACGCTCGCGGGTGCACGGCACAGGGGTTTTTGCCGCGCGGCGGATCCCGAAAGGGACGCGGATCATCGAATATACTGGCGAACGCATTTCGTGGAAGGAAGCGCAGGATCTGCCGCCGCTCGATCCGGATGATCCGCACCACACTTTCTTTTTCTCGCTCGATGACGGGCGGGTGATCAACGCCGCAGTCGACGGCAACGAGGCGCGCTGGATCAATCATTCCTGCGACCCGAACTGTAAAACCACCGAGCGACGCAGCCGGGTCTATATCGTGACCCTGCGCAACTTGAAGAAGGGCGAGGAGCTTTTCTATGACTACTCGCTCGAGCCGGCCGATCGGCGCACGAAAGCGCTCGAGCGTCTCTTCGCCTGTCACTGCGGCAGCGCCGATTGCCGCGGAACGATGCTCGAGCCGCGCTAACCGACGCGCCCGTTTTCCGCGACACAAACCCGGCAAGAAGGGAAAGGTAGCGCAAGCTTCCAGCTTGCCGCCTGCCACGGAGCAAGCTGGAAGCTCGCTCTACCCTCGCCAACGGCCTCGATCTTCAGCTACAGCCGTGTGCGCTCTCCTATTGACAGTCTATACGAAGATGTGCTTTATTCGTATAGACTGTCAATAGGAGCTAATGAAAAAGAAAATCGATCTTCTCCAGGGCACGCTGCATCTGCTCGTTTTGCAGGCGCTCGCCCCGCAACCGTTGCACGGCCTCGGAATCGCGCAGCGCATCAACCAAATCACGAACCAGACCTTCGAGGTCAAGCCCGGGTCGCTTTTTCCGGCCCTGCACCGAATGGAAGAGTCGGGCTGGCTGAAAGCCAACTGGGGCGAATCGGAAAATAACCGGCGGGCCAAATTTTATTCCCTAACGAGTGCCGGCCGGCGGCAACTCGAGCGCGAGACGGAAGACTGGCAGCGCATTTCGCTCGGGATCGCGAGCGCGCTCGGGGCCAATTAACCGGAGCTTACGATGCGCATTTTCTCTTCGCTCGCAGCTTTCCGCCGGAATCTTTTTGGCAGCAGGAAGGTGGAGCGCGAACTGGCGGAGGAAGTCGACTCCTATCTCGCTCTCTCGACGGAGGCGAAGATGCGCGCCGGCCTGGACGAAAGCGCCGCGCGTCGCGCCGCCGCGATCGAGCTCGGCGGTGTCGAACAAGTAAAGGAACAGGTACGCGAGGTGCGCTTCGGGCATTTCCTCGAGACACGTTGGCAGGATCTGCGCTTCGCCTTTCGCACCCTGCGCAAAGCGCCGGTCTTCTCCGGCACCGTCGTCCTCGTCCTCGGCATCGGGATTGGCAGCACCGCGCTCATGTTTGCCCTGGTCAACTCGCTCCTCCTGCGCGGTCCCTCTTTCCCCGAGGCGGAGCGGCTCTGCATGATCTGGCAAAAAATCCCGCAGGAGGATCGGGTCTCTTTTTCGCCTAACGAATTCACGGCCTGGGAAAAACAGAGCGAGGTCTTCCAAAAGATGGCGGCCTTCACCGGCACGAGCCTGACCATCTCCGGTCGCGGGGAACCGGATCTCGTCCACGGGCAGATGGTGACGCCGTCTTTTTTCGAAGTCTTGCGCGTGGCGCCCAGCCATGGCCGGGCATTTGTCGCAGGGGAGGGAACGCCGGGGCAGGATCACGCCGTCATTCTCAGTCATGGGCTCTGGCGGCAAAAATTTGGCAGCCGTCTTGAAGTCCTGGGCGAGCAGCTCACGATGGACGGCAAGGCCTACAACATCGTCGGGGTGATGCCGGAGAGTTTCGGTTTTCCCGACCACATGACGAAATTCTGGGTCCCGGCCGCGCTCATGGGACCGGCTTTTCAGGAGCATCCCGATGCGCATTTCCTGCGCGTGCTCGCTCGGCTCAAGCCGGGAATCTCGCCGGAGCGACTCCAGGCCGAAGCCGACACGCTCGGCAAACGCGTAACCGATCCCGCGGATAAAACCGACCGCCGCTTCATCCCTGTGGAGTTGAAGCAAGTGCTGGCCGGAAACCTGCGCAGTCCGCTGCTCGTCTTGCTGGGCGCGGTCGGATTTCTCCTGCTCATCGCCTGCGCTAACGTGGCTAACCTTACCCTTGCCCGCGCCCAGGCGCGCCGGAGTGAGATGGCGTTACGCGCGGCGCTCGGCGCGAGCCGGCGGCGACTACTCGCGCAATTGCTGACCGAGGCCGGCGTGCTGGCGGCGATGGGTGGAACTCTCGGCCTTCTGCTCGCGCAATGGGGCCTGGGACTGTTGCAGCGCTTCGCCAATGTCCCGGAATTGTCAGGCGCGCAAATCGACGGCCGCGCGCTCGGTTTTGTCGTCCTCGCTTCCGCCTTCTGCGGCCTCCTCTTTGGGCTCGGTCCAGCCTGCAGCGGTTCGCGCACCAGTCTTCAGAATTCCCTCAGCGGCTCGACTCGCTCGACGAGCGGTGCGACCGGCGCGCGCCACGCCTTGGTTTTCGCGGAGGTCGCGCTCGCCGCCGTTCTGCTCATCGGCTGCGCGCTCATGCTGCGCAGTTTCGTTAGGCTGGTGCAGGTGGACCCCGGCTTCCGCCCGTCCAACGTGGTCACGGCCGATGCCTTGATGTCGGAAGATCGGTATCCCGCGAAATCGCAGATGGTCGCCTTCTATCGCACTGCGCTCGCCAACGTGCGCAACCTGCCGGGCGTAGAAAGCGCGGCCCTGATCACGCATCTGCCCTTCGGCGGAAACGATTGGGGCAACAGCTACGAGGTGGAGGGACAATCCGCCCGCGAGCCGAATGCAGTCGCGCAGATCCGGCCGGTCAGCCCCGGCTATTTCTCGACGCTCGGCATTCCGCTCAAGGGCGGGACCGACTTCAGCGAACGCGACAGCGAGACCGGCGCCGGGGTCGCAATCGTGAGCGAATTGCTGGCTCGGCGTTCCTGGCCTAACGACAACGCGGTCGGAAAAAAAATCCGTTATGGCGAGGAGTGGCTGACCGTGATCGGCGTCTGCGGCGACATTAAGCACGGCACGCTCGATGAATCCTCCAGCAGCACGATCTATGTTCCTTACCCGCAGGTCCCGGCGGAGGTGGCACAGTTCGCGGCGCGCGACCTGAATTTCGTCCTGCGCTCTTCCAGTCCGGGCGCGGTCGCAGCGGAGGTGCGCGGCGCGATCCACGCGCTCGATCCGACGATGGTGGTGAGCGTGAATTCGCTCGAGGCACTGATCCGCGAATCCACGACGCAACCGCGTTTCCGCACCTGGCTCATCGGCATCTTCTCCATTCTCGCGCTCAGTTTGGCCTGCCTCGGCATCTATGGTGTGATCGCTTACCTCGTGACGCAGCGTTACAAGGAGATCGGCATCCGCCTCGCCCTCGGCGCGACGCGTGCCGACATTTTGGGTCTGGTGCTCGGCCGAACCTTTCAGCTCGCCGTGGCGGGGATCGCCGCTGGATTGCTCGGGGCGTTTTTCCTCGCGCGTTTTCTGGACACGATCCTCTTTGGCATCACCGCGCACGATCCGCTCACGTTTGTCGTTGTGCCGCTGGGACTGGTGGCAATTGCGCTCCTTGCCGGTTACCTGCCGGCGCGCCGCGCCACCCAGGTCGATCCGGTCACGTCGCTCCGCTGCGAGTGAGCGGGGCGGACGAGATTCGCGAGTCCGCTTTCGCACGTATAGTAGTGGTAGGAAATTGATAAGCGACAAGGTGGATCCTGTGACGCAGGATCTCGGGTCACCATTCTTGGCGACGAGCAGGAACTCCGTCGCGCGGTTCGTCGGTTATCTGACCGAGGTTGAGCGCAAAGACGGAAAGAAATAGAACAGTCAACCCAACCAGAAAGAAAATCACTTATGCCAGCACGAAAAGGCTCAGCAGTTTGGGAAGGCACTCTGAAAGAGGGCAAGGGAACGATGAAGCTCGGGAGTGGCGCTTATGAAGGACCTTACTCCTTTCAATCGCGCTTTGAGAGCGGCATCGGGACCAATCCCGAGGAACTTATCGGCGCGGCGGAAGCGGGCTGCTTCTCCATGGCCCTCTCCTCCAACCTTGAGAAAGCCGGTCATCCTGCGAAACGCATCAGCACGACAGCGCACGTAAAACTCGAAATGGTCGACGGCGGCCCGAAGATCACCACAATCGATCTTCAGGTCGAGGCCAGCGTTCCGGGAATGGACGACGAGGCTTTCCAGGAGCAGGCCGAGAAAACAAAGAAAACCTGCCCGGTCTCCGTCGCGCTTTCCGGCACGCGGATCAATCTGACGGCAAAGCTCGTTTAGCCGCCAAGCCTAACGATTGCGGCTGGGCGCGAACTCAGGATCGCGCGCCGTCTTTCAGGAAATGAATGCCGTGCTCGGCGGCGATTTCCATAACATGTGGCATGTCGGGGCCTTGCGGTTTGGCGAATTCCTCCGCGCAACGGCTGAAGAAAACGTCGAAGCCCCCCGGCGCGGTCGAGATCAGCATGCGCGCGGTTTCGCTTCCGGCATTCTTAAAAGTGTGCACCTGCCCGCGCGGGACGAAAGCCGAGGCGCCGGGCCCCACCTCTTCCCATTTCGAGTTCTGGAAAAACGCGACGCGTCCTTTCAAGACGTGGAAGGTCTCGTCGTCGTTGATATGAAAATGGGGCGGCGGCCCCTCACCGGGCGGGGTCGATTCCAGCCACATCGTGAGGCGGCCACCGGTCTGTTCGCTGTCGAGCAGGATGACCACTTCTTCCCCAAAGGCGTGCAGCACAGGCCTTTCGCCCGCACCGACTACGATAGCGGTTTCGCCACTCACATTATTTCGCGAGCTCGTCGAGAAACTGCACGTAGGAGAGGACGGAGCCGTCCCAACCTTCCACTTTCGGGTTGGCCGA
>JBBPZW010000022.1:0-38182 GCA_038198475.1 Chthoniobacterales bacterium
CACATTGACGACGCGGCGAAGCGCGGAGCGCTGGCGAAGTTGCCAGACATTTCGCGACCGGAGAAAAGCGAAACCGAGGCGGAAACCTCCCCGTTTGCATAGTCTCGACTTTTTTGGGAAGGCGTTTTGTGAGGCGAGTTAGTCGCCGCATCGTATGCACAACGTCCGGCGGGCTATTCGCTAAAATTAGAATTTAGGGAGCTGTTGGGCGAGGAGACAACGCAGGGGCCGGGGATGATTGTGGAATCTGCATTTTAGCGGGAAAATATTTATCTTTTAGGATTCCAAACCCTGCGGTCAGTACTCCTCCGATCACGAGGAAAATCAATGGAACTGCTACGAGTCGCGATCGGAATCTGCGATTATCCCTTTTCTGCCACTCCTGAAAAGAAGGAATCCGGTGGAAGACCTCCTTATAGTGTCCATCGATTGTCTCGATGGACGAACAATACGCTTCGAGCTCCTCGATTGTGGTGCGTCGCTGATCTTTGTTCTTTCGATGCTCGATAATCCGTTGCTCGACCTTCTCGATTTCTGGAACAACCTCAAAATATTTGGGATAAACGGCCGTGATAGCTTCGTTTGATATGCCCTTGGTCGCGTTAGACAGCTTCAGTTTATAGCTGACGCCCATGCCGTCCAGGGCGTCGTAAGCAGCACGAAGTAGATGCCCTTTAGCATCGCTGATTTGCTGAGAAATATATTCGTCCGACGTTGGGTCGCTCTGTTTTTCGAAGTGCTCGAACATCGCTCGCATGATGTGGTCCAGCGCATCGCGTTGCTCCTTAAATACGGAGATATTGCTTCGGCAACTTGGATCTAATTCCTCTGCCCGAAGAATATATTCCTTCGTTTTTGCGTAGAGAACGTGCAGTTCTCGAAGCGACTCGGGGAGATCGTTGTGTTCCACAAGGGGGCGCTATCGCAAGGGAACGAACAACGAGCGCAAAAAGCCTAGCAGTCCTGCGGCTTGCGAATGATACCCCCTCTGTCCAGGCAATTTCAGTGATAGTGCACGATCGACAAATTCGCGTTCCTCCTTCTCCGTTCGATAGAGATCATTAACCAAGCGGACGTTTCCGCGTTGAAGGAGCGGGAAATTTTCGGCTTCTTCGCGAGATACTTCACCTTCTGCATAATCCGCAGTGAGGGCCTTTCGGTCCGCTTCTGTCATTTCGAGCTTGGTATCTTTTGTGCGCACAGGATTTTCCATTGTGACGATGGTGGGCATTTATGGAGACACCGTCCCGCATGAAAGACGCGCATACTAGAATGGATGCTGTCTTGTGTCACGCGGCTGGACAGGGCTCAGGATGGTTTCATCACGTCAAATGATTAATGATTGATTGACGGTTCTGTCCAGCAAAAATTGTTGACAAATAAAAAAAAGTACGCTTTGCAAGTTTACTTCGTCAGGGCTAAGCCAAAGTTAGCGAGAGCGGCAACGACGCTGCTTGTCCAGACGGTCTCTCGTGTTGGCAGCGCGCGGCAACAGTAAGCGAACGCAGCAAGGCCGGCTCCGGTAAACCGCCAGCGGGGAGCAGCGAATCGCGCCACTCCGCACCATGCCGCTATGCTACGGACTGCGCGGAGCCTTCGCCTTCGCTTCGCTAGACATCGTGCGGAGCGTCGCGCCCGCTGCGAATGGCTCATCAATACGTTTGCAGATCACTCATGCAAAATGCGCTCCAAAGTCGGGCGCAAGTTACATGAGCCGCAAAGTATGATGTTACCTCCGCCGGCCTTGCTGCGTTCGCTTACTTTTGCCTCGCGCTGCCAACACGAGAGACGGTCCTCGCAATTTGTAAGCCGTTAGGCTCTCACTTTTCTGCGCTCGCCACGGAGAGGCTTTTCCGCTTCGGTTCCGCTTTTCGCCGGTCGCGAAATGTCAGGCAACTTCGCCAACGCTCCGCGCTTCGCCGCGTCGTCAATGTGCGTGTAGTTCGCCGAAATCGCTGCGCTTTCGTGGCCGATAATGTCTTGCACGATCGCGGAAGAGACGCCCGCGTTTTTCAAGAGGCTTGTTGCCGTGTGACGGAGCGCATGGAACGAGATTTCAGAAACTTCACGCCGGCCGCTTCGACTGGGCGCATCGGTTTTAGCTGCGCGGTGTGGCTTCTCCTCCGCCATGCCGACACTCGCCATTAGTTCGTAAAATTGACGGGAGAGCGTTCCGACCTTGCCTGACTTTGTGACGCTGGCGAATGCGCGAGGGTGGATCGGTTGCTTTGGATCGTCGCCAGCGGGCAAGCTCTCAACGTGACGGCGAAGCGGTTCGGCCATCCAAATGATTTGCTGCCGCCCTGTCTTGCTCGTCACGAGTCGAATTTCGCTCCTCTCCAAATCGACATTTTGCCATGTCAGCCGCGAAAGGTCGCCGAGCCGTTGGCCGGTGTAGAGGCCGAAAAGGATCAGGCTTTTCCACTCGGCATCGGCACCGTCGAGCAATCGCTGTAATTCTGGAATCGTGAACGCGCGGCGGCTGCTGTGGCCGAGACGTTTCAAAGTCTTCACGTCTTCGGCGGGGTTCTCCGCAAGCAAGCCGTCGCGGCGCGCTTGAGCGAACACCATGCGGAGAAATTTGATTTGGTGATTCACCGTCGCCGCGCTCACGCGCGCCGCTTCGGACGTGCGAAACGCTAGCACGTCAGCTTGAACGATTCGCACGAGCTCGCCTTCGGCGCGCTCGCCGAGCCATGCGAGAAAGCGCCCCGCTTTCCCTTCGTAGAAAGCTAGCGTCGTTGCCGCCGTCTCGCCGCGCTTGCGAGTGAGCCATGCGTCGAAGTAGCCGCGCACTGTGCTCGACGGCAGTCCTTCGCCCATGATGTCACGGTACATTTCCGTGACGACTTTTTGCATTTGCCGCGCGGTGATCGCGCGCCGCGCTGCGTCTTCCCAAGCGTCCGCGATTTTCTGCGCGCGCCGCCTGTCTCTCTCTTTCGTACTGCGCTGTCGGCGCGTTCCATTCGGCAAGGCAAAGCAAGCCCACCAAAACGCCGATGTTTGTTTCCTGCGCAGCGATGCCATAGGTGACAACTATAATGACAACGTTTCCCCGTGTCTAGGATGTTTTCAGATGTTGTTGCTCACTCTGGCGCAGGTGTTTGCGAAGCCTCAGAATGTCAACAGGGGTTCAACTCCCCTCGCCTCCACCTCCAAAAGCTTTCGGGGCTGCCGCGCCGTAGCGTCTTGGTGAACGCAGTGCGGCGCTTTTACAGGGAAGGACGCTTACTGGCGAGCCGCGCGTTCCCAGCGCGACGTTTTCGCTTTACTTGGTTTGTGCGCCGGGGTAAAAGCCGAGATGAGGTTCGTTGAGGGCAGGGGGACCACCGTCAGCGTGCCGCATCGTTTCATTGAACAATTCTTTTGAAAGGGTGGTAATTGACATGACCTGCGCGTTCCGAAACTTGCCGGAGCTTGCGCAGGAAAGAGCTTCGCAGTCACCGGGAGGCGTCTTGTCGACCTTCGCCGACATCGGAATGCGAACACGAAAGCCATCGCGCCCGGCCCGCGTGGCCGATTATTCGTCGTGATCTCCGAGTACCTTCAACGCGATTTCGTCCTGTCTGAAGCGCGCGCGCAGCGCGATTGGCTCATCGTGGTGCAAAACAGAGTGCGACAGAAGGATGAAGCGGTGCTGGCGCGACTGAAAGAGCTGGAGATCGCGCCAGCCCAGATCGATCGAGTGATCGCGGCGCTGAATGATGCGTTGGCTCGTGCGGAGAAGGACAAGGCGCACCTTGCCGGGAGCGCTTACATTCCGCGAAATCCCGTTACCTGCGGAATGCAATCCGGCCTGACGCGCCTCGCGATCGAGCACGGACAAGTGGAATCCAATGCCTCCGCGACCGAATCGGCGTCCGTGCGACGTGGCACGCGCGGGATCCGCCCGCAGCCTGTCGATGCCACGCCTGCCTTGCGCTTGCGCAAGAAGGCGCGGGCGGGTGCGAAAGCCAGAAAGCGATCGCGGTGGCTCGTGGGGCTTTCGTCGAAGGGGAGGACCCGCTTTACGCTTTGGACGGGTTCAAGGCGAAGTTCGGCGCTTTGTTTACCCACCGCCGAAAGTTCAATGCCCGACCCGCGCGCGTTGCCGCGGCGAACAAACCGCTGACGCTTTTCATGTTTGGCGACTGGGGCACGGGCCTGGGTCTGGCGGCCGAAGTGACCAAGCGTATCGGCGAGCAACTCGAGGCGGAGGACGGCACGGGCAGCTCCACGTGATCCATCTCGGCGATGTCTATTATGTCGGTGAAAGCACCGAATACGCGCAGCGTATGTTGCCCTATTGCCAGAACCGGCCGCCAAGAGCAGGGCCATTGGCTCTTGGAGTCTTAACGGCAACCACGACATGTATGCCGGGGGCCACGGATATTTTGACACGCTGCTGCGGCAGAGTTTCATGCTGCGCTGGCACGGCGATGAACGGGGTGAGCCTTCCAGTTTTTTCCTAATCGAAGATGCGGACTGGCAGGTCTTTGGCCTCGATACTTCCTGGAATCTGCCCTCGCTCGGCAGCGCTGTTTTTGGCCAACCCACGCTCAAGGATTATGGCGGCCAAAATGGCTGGCTCAACCGGGAGCAGGTGGACTGGATGGCTCGCCAGCGCAAACCGGCCAAAGGCTGCATCCTGCTTACCCACCATCAACCCGCCTCCTCGCGCACGACCGAGTCTCAACATGCGGACGAAGCGGTGGCGTTATTGAAAAGCGCGGGAGTCTACGCGCAGATCGACGCCTGGATTTGGGGGCACGAACACCGGGGCGTTGTCTTCAAGCCCAAAGCCGAGCGGACGGTGGTGCGGCTCAAGGATGCGCCCGATTTTTGCAGTTGCCTGGGCCACGGCGGGATCCCGGTGACGCGCAAGAATTTGGAGGCGTCAGCCCGGGTCGCCGATGTCCTCTGGGAGGAAGATCGGCTCGACCCCAGCACGCCCCTCTACGAGGGCGAGCGGATCGTGCCGTTTGGCTTCGGCCGGATCGACGTGCGGCCAGGAGCGTTCACCTTTCGAATTTTCGATCACGCGGGCGAGCAACGCTACAGGCAGGAGGTGCTTCGCAGCAGTGCAGTCGCGCCGCTGCGCCGGGTTGGCCGCGGCATGGCCACGCCTTTGGCCAGCACGCCCGCGAAAGTGAGCAAGACCAGGAAAACAACAAACCAGAAGCCCTCGATTCAACCCTTACCCGCTGTGAAAAAGACGACATCAAAAACCACCCCGAAGGATAAACCCGCCGCGCTGGCCGACTGGACCATTCTTATCTACATGGCGGGCGATAACGACCTGAACGACTTCGGCGGTGACGACCTCCAGGAAATGAAGAAGATCGGATCAAGCGACCGGATCAATGTACTGGTGCAACGCGACACTTCGGCCGCGGGCGAACCCACCCGCCGTTATCGAGCCCGCAGAGGAACGCCCCCCGCGCAGGATGTCGTCCAAGAGTTGGGCGAAACAAATACCGGCGATCCCAAAGTGTTGGCGGATTTCCTGCGCTGGGGCCTGACCACTTATCCCGCCCAACGAACTATGGCGATCCTGTGGAATCATGGCAATGGCTGGGACGATACCGACATCTATGCCGAGGCGCGAAAGCGCGGGTTGAATCCACCGGCGGCGCGGTCGTCACCCGGCGGAGGGCCGCGCCGCAGTGGGGTCCGCGGCCGTCCGATATTGCCCGGCGGATTCGTGCAGCGGAGCGCAGCGCGGAAACGCTTTCGTGGACCGTTTTTCCTGACCGCCTTCAAAATGGACAAACGCCGCGCGATTGCGTTCGACGACGATGCCCAGGATTTCCTCGACAGCGTGGAAATGAAAAAGGTTTTCCTCGCCACGGCCAAGGCTGCTGGACGCAAGTTTGACGTCATCGGTATGGATGCCTGCTTGATGAGCATGGTGGAGACCGGGCTGCAGGTGCAGAAAGCGGGCGAGGTTTTTTGTGGGTCGCAGGAAGTAGAGCCCGGACAAGGCTGGCCCTACGACGGCATTCTGCGAGCGCTCTCGGCGAAGTCGGGAATGATGGCCGAGCCTTGACGAAAATAATCGTGAGAGAGTTCGTCGCTTCCTACCCAAAATCAGAGGCCGTGACGCAATCCGCTTTCGATCTGGCCTCGCTGACCGAGGTGCAAAGAACGGCCGATGAATTGGGCACTCTGCTGGCCAAAGCCTATGCGAAAGGTGACTTTGCCGTGACGGGAGCGATCAGCGACGCACGCAGTCGCGCGCAGGGTTACGACCATCCCGACTATGTGGACTTGCACGATTTCTGCGGGCGCCTGGCGAAGAATTTCCCGGCGTCCGCCCGGCTCGCGAAGAAGGTTCAGGACGCCATCGCGGCCTGCGTTTTTGCCAATGGCGCTCCGAATGCCAAGGTGGCAGGATCGAGCGGGCTGTCGATCTACCTCCCATGGAGCAAGGTCTCCCCGCTCTACCAGAATCTCGATTTCGCCAAGGGTGGCTGGGGAAAGTTCCTCGCTGCCAGAAGTGCTTAAGTCTAACGAATTAGCTTCCCACCGTCATGCCTGCGAAGCGCGGACCGAAAAAGAAAAAAAGTGTAGTCAGGAAACCGCGTCCAGCGACCACGCTTGCAGAAGAGCGCACCTACGAGGTTGTCCTAAGAACGGACGGCGCGAGGATAACCGCAACGGGCACGGAGCGAGGATTGTATCCCAAGGCCGTGGCCTGGAATCGCATCCTCTCGTTCGACCCGGGCCGGCAGTCGAACGTCGAGCAAGATAAGCGTTCGCTCCGCGCGACCGGGCGCAAGACTTTTCTCGACCTAGCCCGCTCCGGCCATATCGATCCGACCGCAGCGGAGGCCTTCATCCAGGCGGCGGCGCAGAGCGGCCGAGTCCAGGTGGAGATGGAATGGGAGCAAGAGGATTTTGGCTATGCCGCTCGCGTTTTTCCTTGGGAAGCGATTATTGCGCTGGCCACCAAGCAACAGCGGGAGGCTCTAGGGGGGAAGGACCTCGTGGTGGTCCGTTGGCTCAAGGGGAACCAGCGGCGACCGGCCGCGACTGGTCCGGCGGGTTTTGCGGTAAGCGCCGCCGCCGAGAAAATGGGCTACAACGTCGCCACTGAGCGGGCGGCGATCGAAGCCGCGCTGCTTGGAAGACTGGAACTCCGGGATCTGCCTGCGAAAACCTTGGGGCAGCTCGCGCGCGCGATCGACGAACTCAAGCCCTCAATCATTCAATACGTGTCGAGTGAGGAAACGTTTCCGAATCGTCCCGAAGGAATCGACGACAGTGAAGGCAGATTCGATGAAATCGCTGCGACCGTCGCTCGGGAGAGTCCGCAATTGGTCGCCTTCAGTACCTGCCACAGCGGGCGGCGGCTGGCGCCTCTGGCCATCGCGCACGGGGCGCACCTCGCGGTTGGTTTTCATGGTTGGGTGGCGGATTCCAGTTGCCCGGCCTTTTTCGGCACGTTTTATCGAGCGTGGCAGCAAGAGGCGGCCAGCCGTTGGACGCCCTGAGGAAAGCGCTCGCCGCCAACAAAACGCAACCTTACCCCGATAATCTTGGGGTTGTGACTCTTTGGTCGGCTTCTGACCTGATGGCGGCGCCGCCCGCAACTCTGTCGACGGCCAGAAGGGCACGCGTTCGCGCGGGAAAAGGGATGGCCGGCGCCAGGAAAGTAGATGTTACCCCTGGTTTCGCTCTGCCGCTGGCGGAGCCCCTGCATGTCGACTGCACGCTCGAGCAATCGCTCAACTACTCCATGCTGCATAATCGGAGCGGCGGAATCTTCAAACGGTTTAGCGCGACCAAACTTGCGCCGGGGCGGATGGATGATCTGGAAGTCGTGGTAAAGTTTGACAACGGCATCGAACGCGTGGCGGAGTGTCACTTCTTTGTGCCGCTGCGCGAGGAGGCCAACAGCGTGGTGGAATTAGCCGAACGTGTCGTGCTGCCGTTAGGGTCCGAGTTGCTCCGGCGGCGCGGCGAAATGATCCGCGGCACGGTTGAGATCACCGTCAGCTTAGGCCCCAAGCAGGTCTTTCACCTCTTCGATTCCATCGAACTCCCGCCGTGTGATGAATGGAAAGACGATGATGCAGGCCGCAGATTCTTGCCCTCCTTCATTTTCCCGCGCGATCCTGCGGTGCGCGATATCCTAAGCGCGGCCCAACCGTTCCTGCGCGCACTCACGGATGATCCAATCGCCGGCTTCGACGGTTATCAGGGCAGCTTCGTGGGGGATGGCGTGGCGGCGGTGAATTGCCAGTTGCGGGCCATCTGGACCGCGCTGCAGACCACTTGGCGGCTTGACTACGTGAACCCGCCCCCGGCTTACATTGGCGGCATCCAACGCCTGCGGACTCCCGAAGAAATATTGCGAGCGCGGCGGGGAACGTGCATCGAACTTGCGCTCCTCCTCTGCGCCTGTTGGGAACACATCGGAGTTTATCCGGTCATCGTGTTGATCCCTGGTCACGCCTTCGCGGGCTACTGGAGCAGTGAAATGGCTTGGCAGGATTACTTTGAAAAATTCGTCGCCCGGGCCAACGCGCTTGATCCCGGCAAAGAGGGGATCTCCGATGCCGAGGACATCAGCGGTGGTCGCAAGATCGATCCTTCACGCATGTCCGGCGGCGGAACCCTCGCAATGGACCAGCCCTGGGTGCTTAAGGGCCTGCAACACCTGACTCTAATTCACCAAGAGGTCTCGGATAAGCGTCTCATCCCGGTCGAGGCCACGGCGCTGGCATTGCAGAAGCCTTTTGGCATCGCGCAGCGTGAAGGCACGGGCTTGCTCGGCCAAGTGCGCCGAATCGACGATTTCGACGCGATGATCGATGGCCAGAAGGCCCGGACTGAGGGCGTGACGCCGCTCGCCATTCTGACCCAGAGCGTCGTCGCATGATGGCTTCGACCGCACTGTCGCCGGAAGAGACGCGTGCGAGCAGTCTTCGGGTCAGCCGAGCAGTCACCCGGGCTTTCCATGATCTTGGCGGCGAGCCGATCGATGCGGCGCTGGATCGCCCCCAGCGCCGCGCCCCGCCGTTACGGCGTGCCCTTTGTGAGCGGACGATCACTTTCTTACGCGATCCGCAAGGCTTGCTGCGTTGGGAGATCGGAAGCGCGCTGGGGCCCAGCCCGGGACTTCGGGCGTTGGCGAACGCCGAGGCGCGCCGCGGTGGCCTGCGCCGCGCTCCGCTGCGCGTCACACCGGTCCTCAGTCAAACCTTCTTCGATCGGATCGAGCCCTCGAAAATAGGCGCGTGGTTGAAGCTCGCCGATCAAAAATTAACCCGCCCGGCGTGGAATCAGCGTGGCGAACTCTGGGGTTTGCGCCGGTTGACGAAAGCCGGAAAGCTCGTGCCATTCGAACTGGGCGAATTGCCGAAACTGGCCGGGCGTAAGGTGCTCTTGATCGTGCACGGGACATTCAGCCACAGCGATGCCGTCTTGCAGGATATGATCGCGGCTCCGGGAGGACCGGCCATGATCTCGGCCGCGGTGGATCAATGCGACTACGTGCTCTGTTTCGACCATCCGACGCTGGGGCAGAGTCCGCTGCTCAATGCGTTCGACTTGGCATCGCGCCTGGCCCTAGGCGTGCCCGCGTCGCTCGATATCGTGGCCCACAGCCGCGGCGGGCTGGTGGTGCGCTGGTTTTGCGAAGCCCTTCGCCATCCCAGCCTGCGGTGCCGCGCCATTCTCGTCGGCGCGCCGCTCGCCGGAACTAGCCTGGCCGCGCCGGCTCGCGCCCGCGCGGTGATGGATTTTCTGGCCAACGTCGGCGAAGCCGTCAGCGCGGTTTCGGCTTTGGCTGGCGGGCCTATTCTTGGGCTGGCCAGCACACTGGCCGGGCTCTTTGCCCGCGTGGCGGGAACGCTCAGCACGCCGCTGGCGGATGCGGTCGTGGCGTTGGTGCCTGGGCTGGCTGCGCAAGCGCGCGAGGGCGGCAACGTCGAGTTGCGGGCCTTGCGAATTAACACCGGGGCATTCGATTTTTCCCACCCAAATAGTCCCGTCCGTTACGCTGTCATACGCTCCAATTTCGAACCGAGCCACAGCGGCGCTTGGGGATTCATCAAGTCATTTGTGGCCCGCCCGGGGGCGTCGTTTCTCGATGTAGCGGCAGATTTTGTCTTCGCCGATCAGAATGATCTCGTCGTTGACACCCAATCCATGGACGAGGTCGGCGAACTGGCCGGTCCGCCCGCGACGCGTGCGGTGATCGCCGCCGTGGCCCACGACTTCCAGACTTCTCAGTCGGTTCATCACTGCAACTACTTCCAACAGCGCGAAACCATCAAAGCAATAAGAAGTAATTTTGCCTTCTGAAGGGCCGCCTTCATGTCGGGCTGCGCCTCCGCACAAAAGCGGCTCTAGCCGGGGTTTTAATCGACGCCGCAATCATTAGCGTTGGCCAAAAGGCCGTTACCTCTTCGCGCAAATCGCGACCGAGGCGGGAAAGACGAGGCTGGTGAGTGTGACCTGGCTAAAACTAGCCGCGAAAAGGTCACACCAAAATCGGCTCCGTATTCCGTTTGCACGCGGTAGTCATCGACCGCGCCGGCGGCGCGCGTGCCGTGATAACTCGGCGCAAGCCCGGACCGCGATCTCGTTAGGCGGCCGACCACCAGGGGCACGGTGTAGAAAAGGTGGCCACCTGTTTTCAGCACCCGCCGACATTCCCGCAGGGCCTGCAGCGGCTCGGGAACATGTTCGAGCGTGTCGGAGTGAACGACGACATCGACCGACTCATCCGGCAGATTCATCCGTTGCATGTCGAACTCCGGGAAGGCGACCAGCGAATGATGCGGCAGCAGCTCGAAGATGGAAGGTAACTCGCCCGCCGAATTGATTTCCTCGAGACGCCGTTGCGCCCGGCTGTCGCAGGTGCGGAGTTTTTGTACGATGCCGTTAAGAACGTTTTGCCCTTTGCGGTGGCGGCGAGTTTTTGATGACCCTCGATCAGCCGTCGTACCTCCTCGATCAGCGTCGTCAGCCAGTCTGCCTGCGCCACCTCCGCTGCGCCCAGCATGTCTTCGATGAAGCGCTCGATGCGATCATCCAGCCGGTATTGGGTGCCGTCGTATTCCAAAAGCTCCAGCCCCAGCATTCGGCTAAGCATGCCGGAATCGGCAAAGTCGCCGGCCAGTTCTGCGGTAATCCGATCGTGACGATTCGCGAAAAATCGCCAGAGCACCGGGCGATAGTCAGCGTGAAAAATGCGAAAGAGGTTTTCTTTAGTGGCAGCCATTTTTTGGCGCTCCAGTAGGTCAGTCCGGACGCAAGCGCGCGGGCTCTTCCAAAATATCGAGCAACGACCGTGCACAGAAGACGCGGTCGCGACGGGCTTCGCCGATTTGCTGGATCACCTTCATTTTGGCGAGGCGTTGCAAAGCCGTAGCTGCGGTGTTGTAGGCGACGTCGAGTTGCGCCTCCGCTTTGCGCACGGTGATGAACGGGTTTGTGCCGAGCAGGTCGAGCAGCCGCAGCGCGATGCTCGAGCCGGTGCGGTTCACGCGCTCCCGCCATTGGTCGAGTTGCTGGTTGATCCGCTCCGCCCGGCTGAGCGCGTCTTCGCTCTGTCGCGCCACGCCATTGAGGAAATAGAGCAGCCAGTCTTCCCAGACGCCCCGCTCGGTCACGGCTCGCAGGCTTTCGTAGTAGTCGCGACGGGTCGCCTCGAAGAACGCGCTCAGGTAGAGCAATGGCAGAGGCAACACGTCGCGTTGCATGAGCAGCAGGATAATGAGGAGTCGGCCGACGCGGCCGTTGCCGTCGAGGAAGGGATGGATCGCTTCAAACTGGTAGTGCATCAACGCGGTCTGGACCAAGGGTGGCAGGGTTTCGTCATACAGGAATTTTTCCCACGCGCGCAAATGGTCGAGCATCTCCTCGTGCGGTGGCGGCACGTAGGTCGCCTGTGTGAGGGTGCTGCCGGGTGGGCCGATCCAGTTCTGGGATCTGCGAAAGTCACCCGGCGTCGCATGTCCGCCGCGCACACCTGTCATGAGTTTCTTGTGCAACTCGCGCACGAGGCGAAGAGAGAGCGGCAGCGTCTTGAGCCGCGCAATGCCGTGCTCCAGGGCAGCCACGTAGTTGCCGACTTCACGTAGATCCTCTGGGCTGCGCGTGACGGCAGCTCCGGCCTCGGCCGCGAGCAATTCGCCGAGGGTGGATTGAGTGCCTTCTATGCGACTGGAAAATACCGCCTCCCTTTGCACAAAAGGGCGGATGAGAAGATGCGGATTGGGCAGCCGCCGTCCTTCGCCTGCCAGGCGCCCAAGCAATCGGTCCGCGTCTGAGAGCGCGCCCACAATCCTTGGCGTCCACGCCAGTTCCGACGGCAGCGGATCCGGATGGAAAGCGCGATATCCGGCAAGTGTCTTGATCCATCGCCCCGACGGTTTGTTCGGCTTGATGGTAGAACTTTTCACATTGAGACAAGATCGGCAGCTATTTCAACAATAGAGCTGATATTGAAATAGTCCCGGGCGTTATTTCAGTCAACGATTTCCTGATGTGAAGCGAGCGATTCCTTCTTCGTCACGGCTTGGAAATAGGTCCGAGACTCTAATCTGTACGAAGACTTGCCAGAATTTAGCGCCAGTGATTTTGCATCCAAAATCTCGTGACAATCTGTGACAAGCTTCCCTGAAACAAAACCAAATTGAATGATGACAAAAAACAATTTCCCCTCGTGAACCGCATCAGATATCAATGTTGGCGTGGCTCCGAGCGGGTTCAACTCCCCTCGCCTCCAAATGGACCCCGAAGGCCGATCTCGACGGCCTGGCCCGCTCTCGGCCACGTGGGATTACCTCGCCGACGTGATGAGAGGTTTTTGGGATTTCCCCTTCGTTCGCCGAATTGGCGGTTCGGGAACTTTGCCGGACGCGGCTGCGGCGGGCGTTTTTGAGGCCTGTGCGCTGCTGGGACCGTGCAAATTGAGGAGAGATTCCATCAGGGACTCGTCGGCGCTCGAGCAGATGCAAAGGACGACCGCTTCGTCGCAGCCTTCGCCCGCGAGATAGGCGTGACCCATGTTCGAGTCGATATAGACCGATTCGCCAACATCCATCGTTTTCGGATCGTAGAACTCGGTGTGGAGGACAACCCGGCCTTCCAGGACGTAGGTGAATTCTTCGCCGGAATGGCGGACGAGTTCGCCAAATTCTTCGAGACTCTTGGCCCGCACATTCGCGAGCACCGGGATCATCCGTTTGCGGCGTAATTCCGGGCAGAGGTAGTAATAATCGTAGTTTGGGGTGGTGACGCGGACGCTGTCCGCCCGGCGCCCGATGCTGCGACGCGCGGTGACCGCCGGCTCGGGAGTGTCGGCCGGCTCGGCAAAGAGTTCGGACATCGCCATATTCAGACGCTCACTCAACATTTGCAGTTTATCGTAGGTGAGCGTCAGCCGGTCATGTTCGACCTTGGAGAGTGTCGATAGCGGGATGCCCGAGCGGGCACTCATTTGCTTTAGAGTCCAACCGTTGCGGGAGCGCAAGGCGCGGAGCAGGCTGCCGATGGTGGGTTTCTGCGCTTTTATCGGTTCGGGTTTCGAATTATTCACAGCGGTGGGCGCTTATCCTGATCGGAGCATTAGAGCGCGTGGCCGCGCCTTGTCAAAAGCAGTTCGCGCACACGCAATCTCGAAAGCCCCTCAAACTCGGGCTTGACAATTCTCTGATCAGAATCATTACTGGCCGGATCAGGATAACTTCCTTCGATTCCTAGGAGAAAAATATGCTTATGCGCCCAATTCCAACGATTCTCGCCATCGTCTTCGAGGCCTTCTTCGCGCTGCCGTCGTTTCCTCCCGGCGCAGGTGCCCAGTCTCGCGCCGCCGAAACCGCTCACTCCCGCCGGGCTACCAGATTCTGGAGCCCGAATCCCAACAAAGCCGACGGAGGGTCCTCATCCATTAACCAAAGCGGATTTGGAGGCATGGCTCGACGGTTTCATACCTTACGCGTTGAAGAGTGGCGATATCCCTGGAGGTGTGGTCGTCGTGGTCAAGGACGGAGCGATCCTGGCGGAGAAGGGCTATGGCTATTCTGATGGCGCGGCGCGCAAACCAGTCGATCCCGAGCGCACGCTCTTCCGTCCTGGCTCGATCGCCAAGCTTTTCACCTGGACGGCGGTGATGCAGCAGGTCGAGGCGGGCAAGCTCGACCTCGACAAGGACGTGAATGACTATCTCGATTTCAAGATTCCGCCGAGCGACGGAAAACCGATCACGCTACGCAACATCATGACGCACACGCCGGGGTTCGACGACACTGCCAAGAACCTGATGTTCAACGATCCGGCGCGCTTGGTCTCACTGCGCGATTATCTGGTCCACGCGATGCCCAAGCGGATTTTTCCGCCGGGCGTGACGCCGGCCTATTCCAACTATGCGACTGCGCTGGCCGGCTACATTGTTCAACGCGTTTCTGGTCAACCGTACGACGAGTATATCGAGCAACACATTTTCGCACCGCTCGGGATGAAGGATTCGACTTTCCGTCAGCCGTTGCCGGAGCGTTTCCAGCCCTTGATGTCGAAGAGCTATCAGCCCGGTGCGGGCGAGCCGTCCAAGTACGAACTGGTCGGCCCCGCGCCGGCGGGGAGCCTCGCTTCGACGGGTGCCGACATGGGCCGTTTCATGATTGCGCATCTCCAGAACGGCGAATATCAGGGCAAGCGCATCCTCCAGCCGGCGACGGTCGAGATGATGCACAACACGCCCCTAACGTTGCTCCCGCCACTCAACCGGATGGAACTTGGATTCTTTGAAACAAACGTCAACGAGCATGAGGTCATCGGGCACTTGGGAGACACTCAGGATTTCCACAGCTCGCTTCACTTGTTCTTGAAGGAAGGCGTGGGCCTCTATGCATCCTTCAACAGCACGGGAACGAAAGGTGCGGTCGGAAAGCTGCGCACCGCGCTCTTCACCGACTTTGCCGACCGCTATTTCCCGGGCAAGCCGACCAACAGTCGCGTCGACCCGAAAATCGCCGCCGAACACGCCCGGATGATGGCCGGAACGTGGACCGTCTCGCGCGGCTCGCAATCGCACTTCCTGGATGTGATCGAATTGCTGGGCCAGATGCATATCGGCGTTGACGACGGCAAGCTTTCGGTACCTCTGCTGACCGGTCTCAACAGCCAACCGCGCAAATGGGTCGAAGTCACGCCGTTCGTCTGGCACGACCTCGATAGCCATGAGCGGATCGCCGCAAAGGTCGTCAACGGCAAGGCCGTGCGCATGAGCTTCGATTTGGTTGCGCCCTTCATGGTGTTCGATCGCACTCCCTGGTACAAAAATTCGGCCTGGCTCAAGCCGTTGTTCTTCACCAGCCTTGGTTTGCTGGCGCTTACCGTCTTGCTCTGGCCCATCCGCGCTATCGTGCGGCGAAGGTATGGCTCGTCGCTCGCGCTCGATGAGCACGGACTGAGCGCCTTTCGCTGGAGCCGGATCGGAGCGCTGGCGATCATCGCCGCGCTCGCTCTCTGGATAGTCATCATCGCTCTAATCACGACCAACCTCGATAATGCGACATCACGGCTCGACCCATTAATCTGGTTTGCGGAAATTGCTGGAACCATTTGCTTCATCGGCGGCTTCGCGCTGACTTTCTGGAACCTGTGGGTCGTCTGGACGGGCGAGCGGAGCTGGCAGGCGAAATTCTGGAGCGTGGTCCTCGTCCTCTCGGCGTTCTTTGTCCTGTGGGTCGCCTTCGCGTTCAAGCTGATCAGCTTCGGGGTGCAATACTAATGGCCAGGCTGTCTCTTTCGGTCGGTAACGAAAAGCTGCGGCTGAAGGAGCCCTTCCGCATCTCCGGTTATACCTTCGAGGATGTTCCCGTGACCCTGGTAACTCTGCGCGACGGCGCCTTTCAAGGTCGCGGCGAAGCGGCTGGCGTTTATAACCTGGGTGACACACCCGATCGCATGATTTCCACGATCGAAGCGCACCGTGAGGCGATCGCATCCGGCCTCACGCGAGAAGAACTGCGCGCCTTGCTGCCAGCGGGCGGCGCGCGTAACGCGCTCGATTGCGCGCTCTGGGAACTCGAGGCTGCTCGCGCCAGCGTGCCGGTTTGGCAGTTGGCGGGACTCGAAACACCGCGTCCGTTGCTCACCACCTTCACCGTTAGTGCAAACGACCCCGCCGTGATGGCCGAAAGCGCCAAAGACTATGCTCAGGCCCGTGCCATCAAAATTAAGTTGACCGGTGAGATAGAGATCGATCTCGCGCGCGTCCGCGCGGTGCGGGCGGCGCGGCCGGACGTTTGGCTCGGCGTCGATGCCAACCAAGGTTACGTGCCTGCTACTCTCGCGCAGCTGATACCAGCATTGCTGGAGACGCACGTTGCCTTGCTTGAACAGCCTTGCAAGCGTGGCTGCGAGGCCGAGCTGGACGGCGTTGGCCACGCCATCCCGATTGCCGCCGACGAAAGCGTGCAAGGCCTGGATGAAGTCGAGGCTTTGGTTGGTCACTTCGATGTAGTCAATATCAAGCTCGATAAGTGCGGCGGTCTGACTGAAGGACTTATGATAGGCGAACGCGCCCGCGCCCTTGGAATGAAAGTGATGGTCGGCAACATGATCGGGACCAGCCTTGCGATGGCGCCCGCCTTTGTCCTCGGCCAGCAGTGTGACGTGGTCGATCTGGATGGCCCTATCTTCCTGGTCGAGGACTGCAGCCCCGGAGTGACCTACGAAAACGGCCTCATCCATTGCGACGAAGCAGTTTGGGGATCCGGGCGAGCGCAAACTCCGTGACCACTCCGCGGGAGAAGACATGGTTCGGCCAGCCTCGCGGGCTGACCATTCTGTTCCTGACCGAGATGTGGGAGTTCTTCTCCTACTACGGCATGCGCACCCTGCTGGTCTACTACATGACCAAGCACCTGCTCTTTGGCCAGGAAAAATCCTCCTTTATCTACGGCAGCTACACCGCCACGGCCTATCTTACTCCGATCTTCGGCGGCCTGATCGCCGACCGCTGGCTGGGCAAACGCAAGGCTGTCATCATCGGCGCTACCGCGATGGCCATCGGCCATTTCATGATGGCATTTGAGCCACTGTTCTACGCGGCGCTGGCCACGATCGCGCTCGGCAACGGGTTGTTCATGCCGAGTCTTCCCAGCCAGATAAACGATCTCTATTCGGCTGACGATCCGCGTCGCGGGCGCGCTTACAATATCTATTACGCGGGCATAAACCTCGGCGGTTTTCTCGCTCCGCTCATCTGCGGAACCCTCGGCGAACTCTATGGATGGCACTACGGCTTTGGCGCGGCCGGTATAGGAATGTTTTTTGGCCTGGCGATCTATGTCGCCGGTCGAAAGTATTTGCCGTTGGAAGCTCCAAAAGAAGCGGTGCCGCCGCCAGTCGTCGCCGAAGGGAGCGGCAGCCGGTTAAAGCTTTGGCTGTTACTTTTGGGAGTAGGAATTGCCGCCACCATCTTCCGCGGCGCCTATGAGCAGGTCGGCAACACCATCCCTTTATGGACCGATGTGGGGGTGGATCGCGCGGTGGGTCGATTCGTTATCCCGATGACATGGTTTCAGGCTTTGAATCCGCTCCTTGTCATCACGCTGACGCCGCCGCTGTTGCTTTACTGGCGTC
Source organism: Chthoniobacterales bacterium (assembly GCA_038198475.1). Taxonomy (GTDB): domain Bacteria; phylum Verrucomicrobiota; class Verrucomicrobiia; order Chthoniobacterales; family UBA10450; genus Palsa-1392. The sequence continues at coordinate 17,590 of JBBPZW010000022.1, forward strand.
GCCGGGCAGACGCAGGGCGAGAGACATCGCCCGCGCGAAAAATGGCGATCGGCGCGCTCATCGTGGCCGGCGCCTATCTGCTCCTCGCGGTGGTCTCGACCGTCGCGGGCGCGAATCGGGCAAGCTGGCTCTGGTTGCTCCTATTCTTTCTCATCTTCACCCCCGGCGAGCTCTACATCCTGCCAACCGGCCTGGGCCTTTTTGCGCGGCTGGCGCCACCCCGCCTCGGCGCAACTACGGTCGCGGCCTGGTTTTTGGCGATCTTCAGCGGCAGCTTGCTGGCGGGCGTCGTCGGCACTCTATGGAGTCGCGCCAGTCACAGCGGTTTCTTCGTTGTGCTGGCGGGCCTGGCCACGATGGCGGCCATCCTGCTGTGGCTGCTTGACCGGCCGATTCGCGGCTGTGAACCAAGGGCGGCATCGTAAAAGTTTTTAATTCATTCTCTGATTGGGATTGACAATTCTCCAGATGGGCTGCGAATATCCTGAATAAGCAATTGAAGCCTTTGGTATTCCAGTGTTGGAATCAATGGCCAGTTTCAAATCCATGATGCGGGGAGAATAATATGAATACTCATGAACTCGTCAGACCAATCCAACAGACCAGACTGATGGTCGTCGTCGCTAGCGCGCTCGCACTGTTGTCACAGTGCGTTGCCATCGCGCAGGAACCAAGAAGCCAGGCCGCTCAGCCGACCACCGCGGCCTCTCCAACCCCGTCAGACCGGGCGGGGTCGGAGGCTGTCGCGACGACCGAAAGGATCGTAGTGACAGCGAACAAGCGCGAGGAGAATATCCAGGAGGTGCCTTCGTCCATCAGCGTGATCGACGACGTCGAGCTGGATAACCTGCACTCAACTCAGCTCTCCGACTACTCGGCCTATATCCCGGGGTTACAGGTTAATTCGGTGGGCACCCCCGGGAAGGCGACCATTGCGTTGCGTGGTCTGGCCCCGATCTCTTCCGGCGCCACCGTCGCCACTTACATCGATGAGACGCCCGTCGGCTCGAGTGGTCTTTATCAGGCCGCGACCAATTTCGAGCTCGACCTGTTGCCCTACGACATCCGGCGGGTGGAAGTGCTGCGGGGACCGCAAGGCACACTCTACGGCGCAAATTCCATCGGTGGGTTGGTTAAATATGTAACTCTCGATCCGAGCCTGACGGAACAAGAGTTCCATGTGGGTGGCGGTCTGTCCGGCGTCGAGAACTCGAACGATCTCGGTTGGGATGTGCACATCAGCGGCAACGTGCCGCTGGCCCATAACACCGTCGGGTTGCGCGCGAGCTACAGTCGCAATGAAATTCCAGGATTTATCGACAACGTCGTGAATGGCCACGAAAGCATCAACGGCGGCGCGCAGCAGGGCGCACTCGTCGCGTTGTTGTGGCAGCCTAACGACGCCGTCAGCCTCAAGTTCACCGCGCTGGGGCAAAGGATCGAGAGCGACAACAACGCGATCGTCGCGCTCGATCCGAATACGCGGCAGCCCATTTTTGGTGATCTGAAAAACCAGGTCTTCGTGGACGAACCCTTCGAGAAGACCATCGGCCTTCTCGCGGCGACGTTGGACGTGAATCTCGGCTGGGCCGACCTCACCTCGGCGACCGGCTATTCCAATTCCAAGACCGACCAGCGCACCGACGTTACCCTGCCTTTCGGTCAAGCCCCGCTATTACTTGGACTAACGACAACGGGACTTTCAGGTCTCGATGTAGGTTTGAACTTGGACAAGTTTAGCCAGGAACTTCGTCTGACATCCAAGGCGGATGGCCGATTCTTATGGCAGCTCGGCGCCTTCTATACCTATGAGCGCGCCAACCAAACTCAGTTCGTCTTCCTTAATCAATTGGACGGCACGCCGTTCCCGGGCCTCAATATATTGGCCGACGCCGCCATCCCAAGCACCTACAAGGAATATGCCGGCTTCGCCAATGCATCCTACAACTTCACCGATAGACTCAGCCTGGGCGCGGGTCTTCGCTATGCTCACAATGAACAAGACTTCGCGCAGGTAGTCACAAACGGCATTCTCATCCCGCTTGGCAACACTCCTGGCAGTTCGGACGAAAACATCTTCGATTTCATGGTCAGCCCGAAATTCAAACTGGGTAAGGACCAGCTTCTCTATGCGCGGATCGCCACTGGCTATCAGCCGGGCGGTCCGAACGTCGCGCTACCGGGCGTACCGCCGAAAGTAGACTCGACCACCGACATCAGCTATGAAGTCGGGCTGAAATCGGAATTTCTGGAGCACCGCGTGCTCTTCGACATTGCCGGCTATCACATAGACTTGTCAAATATCCAGGTAGGCACAGTCATCAACAACGTCGGCGCCCTCGTCAACGGCGGGGAGGCGACCACCGATGGCGTGGAGTTGTCGGCCGCATTCCAGCCAATCAACGGACTGCGGCTAGGAGTAACCGGGGCCTACACGAATGCGACCTTGAGTAACGACGCACCGAGCCTCGGCGGGCGTGCGGGCGACCGCCTGCCGAACATCCCGCAATTTTCCGGATCGGTCACGGCAGATTACTAACTTCCCGCTGCGCCGGGACTGGAAGGGGCATTTTGGCTTCGGCGTTCGCCTCGTCGGAGACCGAAAGTCGGCCGTCGAGAGCGGCGGCAGCACCCCCGGCACTCCGCTGGCCTATCCTCTGGGCAGTTACGGGGCACTCGACTTAAACGCGGATATCTCTAACTCCAATTGGACGATCCGCGTTTTCGCGAAGAACGCGACCGACGAGCGCGCCTATCAGACGATTGCGCCAGTTAATACCTTGTTTGGAACTGTCGACCACCTTCAGGGAGTGCCGATCCAGCCGCGCACCGTCGGCATCGAGGTTGACTTCAGGTTCTAAACTTCCACTAGCGCTGTCGCAGCCGTTATCGTTCGACCGACTCGATGCACAGGCTTTGTTTCCGTCGCCCGCGATTATGACCCTGCCGCAGCCTTACCTGTTGTTTCTTGGCGATACCACCGAAGCGAGCTACGCGAAAACCGCCTTCGGGCTGCGCGATTGGGCGCCCGAGCGATGCCTCGGTGAGTTCGGCTGCGCTGACGCGACCGTGACGACCGGATTGCCCGTGCTCACGCCGGCCGAGGCGCGTGCCGGAGGCGCGCGCGCTTTGGTCATCGGGGTGGCCAATTCGGGGGGTTTCATCCCTGACTGCTGGATACCGTCGCTTCTCGAAGCGCTGGAAGCGGGTCTCGACCTGATCGGCGGAATGCACACCCGCCTGGCCGATGTGCCGGTCCTCAAAGCCGCCGCGGCGCAACATGCCGGCAGACTTATTGACGTTAGGCAACCGCCCGCGCCGATTCCGGTCGCGACTGGCCGAAAGCGGAGCGGAAAAAGATTGCTGACGGTGGGAACAGATTGCGCACTCGGCAAAAAGTACGCGGCGCTGGCCCTGGCCCGGGCCTTTAGCGGGCGCGGCCTGGCGGTCGATTTTCGCGCCACGGGCCAAACCGGTATCCTCATCGCCGGTCGTGGGATTCCGATTGACGCGGTCGTGGCGGATTTCGCGGCCGGCGCGGCGGAAATGCTCAGCCCGGACGCGGCCGAGGATCACTGGGACATTATTGAAGGCCAGGGTTCTTTGTCACATCCGGCTTATTCGGGCGTGTCGCTGTCACTCTTACACGGCAGCCAACCCGACCTGGTTGTCATTTGTCACGAACCGGGTCGCGAGATAGTCCTGGGTCATCCCGAATACGCGGTCCCGAGGATCGACGAAACCATCGACCTGGCCTTGCGCCTCGGCCGTCGGACCAATCCCGCCATCCGCTGCGGTGGCGTCTGTCTTAATACCGCCAGTCTGGAGGCCGGCGCGGCCGTGCGTTTGATGGCCGGCGAGAGTGAACGCCTCGGCCTCGCGGTGGCCGATCCAATCCGCGGCGGTGTGGCCTTTGAGCAACTGGTCGATGCCTCTCTGGGCCTAGCCTAACGAGTATGAAACTGCTTCTCTTCTTCATCGTGGCTGGTTTCGGCGCGCCCCTTTACGCCGCCCCACCGGCGGATTTCGACGCGCGGGTCGAAGCCCTGCGCAATCAGATTGGCGTGCCGGGCATGGCGATCGCGATTGTAGAGAACGGCAAGGTCACTCTGGCCCAAGGTTACGGCGTGAGAAAACTCGGGTCGCCGGCGAGAGTCGACGCCGACACCATTTTCCCGACCGGTTCGACGGGCAAAGCGTTCACCGTGGCCGACCTCGCCATCTTGGTGGATCAGGGCAAAATCGGCTGGGACGACAAGGTCACTGATCATCTACCCGGGTTTCAGATGTATGACCCCTGGGTGACGCGCGAGATCACGATTCGCGATCTGCTCGTGCATCGGAGCGGCCTGGGGCTTGGCGAGGGCGATCTGTTGTTCGTGCCGCGGAGCAATCTGAGCCGCTCGGAACCAGTCAAACGCCTGCGCTATCTCAGACCCGCAAGCAGCTTCCGCTACGGTTTTGCCTACGACAACGTCCTCTACATGGTCGCCGGGCAGCTGATCGAGCTCGTGACAGGCAAAACATGGGAAGCGTTCACGGCTGAACAAATCTTCCAGCCTGCGGGCATGCTTCATTCGACGAGCGACGACGAACCGCGCTTCAAGACCCCGAACCGCGCCCAACCTCATGCCCGCATCAACGGCCCGTTGCGCGGACTCGGCGATCAGGAAGTGCTCGAAGAGCGTGACGATCTCGGACGGAACGCGGCCCCAGCCGGCGGGCTGGCGGTGAGCGCGAACGACCTGGCGCGCTGGTTAATGATTCAGCTCGACCACGGCAAAATCCCCGGGAGTGACAAGCGTCTCTTCAGCAAGGAAGCGCAGGAGCAAATGTGGAAACCGGTGCAACTCCAGCCGAGCAAAGAACTGCCCGCCGAATTCGATCTGACCCAACCGATGTTCCGCACCTACGCACTCGGCTGGGACGTGCAGGATTATCGCGGTGCCCGCCTTATCTGGCACGGTGGTGCGGTTCTCGGCTTCATGACGGCGGTCGTGTTGCTCCCAGAGAAAAATGTTGGTTTCGCGATCGAGATCAACAGCGAGGACAGCGCCATCATCGTGGGCTTGATGGATGAGCTGCTCGATCATTATCTCAGCCTCCCGAAAGGCAATTGGCCCGAAAAATTCATCGCCTACGCGGCCCGGAAGAAGGCGGAAGGACTGAAGGCATTTCAAACCACAACCACCCACCCCGCGCCAGTCGGCCCTTCCCTGCCGGTCGCGCGCTACGCCGGGACTTACGCGGATTCATGGTATGGCAAAATCGAGATCGGCCAGGCGAACGGAAAACTGAGGATCGACTTCAAGTCCACCCCGCGGATGGCCGGCGCGCTCGATCACTGGCAGTACGACACGTTCATCACTCGGTTCGACGACAAGACGATCGAGCCCGCCTACGTCACCTTTAATCTCGATGCGGATGGCAAAGTTGATCGCATCACGCTGAAGCCGGCCTCGCCGTTAGCTGATTTCAGCTGGGATTATCAGGACCTGCTCTTCCGGCCAGTCGAAGTAAAGAAATGAAGCAACCATCAAATCATCGCTCATTCCTTTGTGCGGCAACTCTCGTTAGTCTGACCGTCTCGGCCGTTACCGCGCCGGAGCCATCACCATCGCCAGCCTACGACGTGGTGATCAAAGGCGGCACGGTTTACGACGGCAAGGGCGAAAGGCCGATGTGGCGTTGCGCGGCGATCGGGTCGCTGGTGGTGGCGATTTCAAAAACGCTTTCGCCAAAAATGTGATCGACGCGAGTGGCCTCACCGTCGCCCCCGGTTTCGTTAACATGCTTTCCTGGTCCACCGAATCACTCACCTACGACGGGCGCTCGCAAAGCGAAATTCGCCAGGGCGTGACGACGGAGATCATGGGCGAAGGCGAATCGATGGGTCCGCTTAACGACGAGATGAAGAAGCGCATGCTCACGCAACAGAAGGACATCAAATACGAGATCAGTTGGAACACGCTCGCAGAATACTTGCGCTACCTCGGCGGATTCCGGGAGGATTTGTGCTCGGTGCCATACCCTCTATGACCGCAAGTCGCGTTCTACCAGATGCCTTTCACGTAAAAAAATGCGGCATCCGCAACGCGCGCGACCTCACACTAAAATCCTGCCTTTCTTCGCGCCCTTACTTTTTGGGCGTGGATCGCTACTGAAGCGGGAAAGAGGAGGCTGTGCAGCGACACATTTCGAAAGCCCGCGCTGAAAAGCTCACACCAAAAATCGGCCCCGTACTCCGTTTGCACGCGGTAATCATCCACCGCTCCCGCTGCGCGCGTGCCGTGATAGCTCGGCGACAGCCCGGTCCGCGATCTCGTTAGGCGGCCGACCACCATCGGCACGGTGTAGAAAAGGTGGCCACCCTCTTTCAGCACCCGCCGGCATTCCCGCAGCGCCTGCAGCGGATCAGGAATATGTTCGAGCGTGTCGGAGTGAACAACGATCTCGACCGATTCGTCCGGCAGATTCATTCTTTGCATGTCGAACTCCGGGAAAGCGACCAGCGAATGATGCGGCAGGAGGCCAAAGACGGAGGTGAGTTCACCCGCGGAGTTAATTTCGAGCAGGCGCAGAGCGCGAAAGAGGACGTTGGAACGGCAGAGCTCGCGCAGGGTTCCGCTGTGAGCAAAGGTCGCGTTCATCGCCGCGGCCAGGGTCATGGCCCGCAGATTGTTCCCGCAATCGAGGCAGGCCAGCCCCTGTTGCTGGTCGATGTATTGGACCTTCTCGGGAGCGAGCTGCCATTCCGAAATCAATTCAGGCCAGAGCACAGGCTGCTGGTGAAACCTGCCGCCGCCGCAGACGGGGCACTCCGTCAGCGAGAAGCGCGAATCTTCTCCATTTTCGCCAGGTTCGTGGGTTCCCATTCCGCCTTAGCTAATAGCGCGCTCCGGATTTTTTTCCTGCGCCGAAGCGCGATTTTGTTTTTCCGTTGCAAGCGGAGCTTGACGAACGCTTCCAATCCCCGCTACTCTCGCTCCGCTTTGAACAAGAGCCTCACAACTTTTCCGACCGCCGGCGGAGCCTTCATGACCACGCATTGGAGCGTGGTGAACGATTTTTCACTCGAGGAGACTTCACCAGATCGTGCCGAAGCGGCACTGACGCGCCTTTGCCGCGATTACTGGCCGCCGCTCTATCGCTTCGTGCGCCAGCGTGGCTATAGCAGGGATGATGCGCGGGACCTGACGCAGGGATTTTTCGCGTATCTGCTGGAGAAAAAGGCGTATTCATCCACCGATCGTAGCAAGGGCCGCTTTCGCACCTTTCTGCTCGTCCTCCTGAAGCGTTATCTCAGCGCGTCCCGCGCCTATGATCAGCGGCAGAAGCGCGGCGGAGACCAGACGGCCATTTTTCTCGATGACGAACGGTTTGATGCCGTCGAGGGGATTGAAGAAGACGCCCTCCTGACCAACGCGCCCCCCGATGAAGAGCGCGCTTTTGAGTGGAATTGGGCAACGGCCTTGGTCAGCCGGGCGATGGAAGCTCTCGCGGCGGAATATTTCACGCCTCAAAAGGCAAGGCTCCTGGCTGAGTTGCGGCCGTTCCTCACTGGCGGCATCGGTTTACCCACGCACGAGGCGGCGGCGGCAAGGCTGGGAATTTCGCTCGAGACTTTTCGAAGCCATCTTTTTCGCCTTCGGTTGCGTTATCGGACCTTGCTGCGCGCCGAGGTATTGCGAACCGTTCCGATGGAGCAGGATATCGATGAAGAGCTGCGTTATCTTTGTCGCGTCCTGCTCGCGGGAGCTCAGGAGTACTAGGCTGGTGCCCGGCGCCTGCCGCCATCATGGCCACATCCGTTCAGAATAAGACGCTCACGTGCGAACAATGTGGCGCTCCTTTGCAGAGCCGGGCCGGTGAATCGGACTGCCTGCAATGTCTCCTCAGCACAGGCTTGGAAGCGGCTGATCCGACGGTCATTTCGGCACACGAGCCCCAGACCCGTTTCTATCACCACTACGAAATCCTGACCCTGCCCGATGGCTCGCGTTGGGAACTGGGGCACGGTGCGATGGGCGTGACCTACAAGGCGCGCGACGTCAACCTACAGACGCCGGTAGCTCTCAAGGTCATCAACGCTCAATATTCGGCCCGCCCCGATGCGCGCCGCCGCTTCTTGCGCGAGGCGCAAGCCGCGGCGCGGTTGCGGCACCCGAATGTGGCCAGCGTCTTTCACTTCGGCGCGATCAACACCCTGCCCGCACCGGACGGCAGCGTAACGAGTATAGAAGAAGCGACAGAAGTTGGCGATTGCTTCTACGCCATGGAATTCATTGAGGGCGAGACGCTGGAAGCGCGGGTGCGCCGTCTCGGTCCGCGCTCGCCAGTCGCGGCCCTGGAAATCGGCCGGCAGGTGGCGCATGCCCTGGCCGCAGCCGAGAAAAGGGGCCTGGTCCATCGCGATCTGAAGCCATCGAATATCATGCTGGCAGACGAGGCGATGGCGCGCGAGGCGGGCGACCCGTTGAGGCGAGATTGGGTGAAAGTGATCGATTTCGGGCTCGCCAGGGCCGCCAGCGAGGACTCCGAGACTGATGGCCCCACTCCGTTTCTCGGAACGGTCGCCTTCGCCAGTCCGGAACAACTCGCGGGGGGATCAGTCGACACGCGCTCGGACATATACTCGTTAGGCGCCACCCTCTGGTATGCGCTCACAGGCAAAGTGCCCTTCCCGCGAGGCGCGCTCAAGGGGATTTCGCCGGCGCCTGCAACGGGTCCCTTGCCTCTAGCCCAGGTAACCGAGCGTGCTGTTCCGCGGCCGGTCGTGACCCTTCTGCGGTCGATGCTCGCCCGGGCCCCGGGGGATCGTCCGCGATCGGCAGTGGCGCTCGCCGCAGCGATCGAGGAGTGCCTGCCGGGACTAACAAATAAAGGTCGATCACGGTTCCTGCCGGGAGCGCAACGGACTTGGGCAACAGCGGCGGGTCTGGCTCTCGCGGTGGCGCTGGCAATTCATTTTGCCACCCCCGCTTCGCCCTCCGCGGAGAAGTCGATCGCAGTCCTTCCGCTTCGCAACCTCGGCCAGGACCCGGCGGACGCTTTCTTCGCAGAGGGCGTTCAGGATGACCTCATCTCCCGCCTGGTTAAGATTCGCGACCTGAAAGTAATCAGCCGTCTTGGGACGGCCCGCTATCCGGCAAGCGGCCCGCGCAATCCTAAATCGATCGGCCGGGAACTTGGCGTCCGCAATCTGCTTGAAGGGAGTTTGCGGCGAACGGGCGACCGGGTATCCCTTCAGGTAAGCCTGATAGATACGCAAGATGGCCACGAGATTTGGTCTGAAAGCTACGATCGTAAGCTGGCAGATGCGATCTACCTCCAGGGCGAGCTGGCCGGCACAATTGCCGAGACGCTTGATGCCAGGCTAAGTCCGCGGGAAAGCGATGGAGTCCGCGCGGCAGTCACGCACAATCCAGACGCCTATGTCCTCTATTTGCGCGGGCGGAAATTTGAGCGGAGCCCCGCGCTTACGATTTCCGACTTCGAAGCCGCGCAGGTACTTTACGAGCAGGCCGTCGCGGTCGATCCGGGGTTCGCCCTGGCACATGCTCGTCTCGCCTCGACGCTCGGCCTGCTCTACCGGTTTCGCGGCCCGAGTGAGGAGTTGAAAAAGCGCGCCTATAGGGAGGCGCGCGAAGCCTTGCGACTGCAGCCCGGGCTGGGTGAGGCGCATCTTGTGAACGGTCTCTGCGCCTATCGAATCGACCGGGACTTCGCGCGCGCGCTGCCGGAACTGGTGAAAGCAAATAGCCTCTTGCCCAACGACACGGAGGCGGAGAGTTTCATGGCTTACATTCATCGCCGGCGAGGCGAATGGCGGGAAGCGCGCTCTGGCCTGGAACGTTGCCAGGCTCGGGATCCAAACAACGCCACCTACGCGGAAGAGCTTTACACCACATCCTATCTGCTGCGCGACTGGCCCGCGGCCCGCCGCCACGCGCTTCGGGCAGCAGCGCTCGAGCCCTCGCTCCCGTTACTCAAGGTGCAGCGTGCCCTGGTGGACATGTGGGAAAATGGAAACCTGAGTCCTTTGCAGCAGGTTTTTGCCACTCTGCCAGCCTACGGTTACCCGGAAGGAACGTTCACTTGGATGCGATGGGATGCCGCGATGATCGCGCGTGATTTCGATGGCGCTCAGGCCGCAATCGACGAGTTCCCATTCGACACGCTTTCTTCGGTTTACAGCGCACCGGTGCCCAAGAGCTACCTCGAGGGCTGCATCGCGCTCGCGCAGGGAGAGGACTCTCTCGCCCGGGAGAAATTCGACGCTGCGCGACCGGTTTTGGAAGCAGAAACGCTGGCTCACCCCGTCAATGCGCTGCGACACGCGCGGCTCGGTTTGCTCTACGCTTATATGGGGCGAAAAGCGGACGCCGTCCGCGAGGGCAATCGCGCAGTCGAGCTGCAACCAATGTCGGAGGATGCGTTCGACGGGCCTGAAAATGCGAGCACGCTCGCTCTGATCCACGCCCGGCTCGGTGACGAGGACGCGGCGCTTGACATGATCGGACAACTCCTGCGCAAGCCAGGCGGTGTTTTTTTCTACGAAGCGAGCATGAGTTTGTCCGAACTTCGCTTGCGCTGGCAGTGGGATCCCTTACGGAAGGACCCGCGTTTTCAAAGGCTGTTGGCTGAATCGGAACCAGCGACCCACTATTAACGGTCCGATTTCAATGCCTGCATCAATCCAAGATAAAACCCCGGCCTGCGAACAGTGTGGCGCCCCGCTCCTCGCCTCGGCCTGGGAGGAAGGCTGCCTGAACTGCCTCCTGAGCACAGGGATAGAGGGTGAAATGTCGGCCAGGGATTTCCTTCCTAACGAGTCTAATACTCGCTCTTATCAGCACTACGAAATCCTTTCCCGGGCTGATGGGAGCCTTTGGGAACTGGGGCGCGGAGCGATGGGTATTACCTACAAAGCGCGAGACACGAACCTCGATACGCCGGTCGCGCTAAAAGTGATCAACTCCCGTTTCTCCACTCGACCGGAGGCGCGGCGACGTTTTCTTCACGAGGCTCAGGCCGCGGCTCAACTGCGGCATCCGAATGTCGCAAGCGTGTTCCATTTTGGAACCCACCGGCCCGCGGAAGATGGAGGCGCGGGCGATTGCTTCTATGCGATGGAGTTTGTGGAAGGCGAATCGCTCGAAGCCAAGGTGCGGCGGACTGGCCCGCTATCTCCGGTTCTTGCACTCGAGATGGCCCTCCAGGTCGCGCGGGCGCTGGCTGCGGCCGAGCAGCGGGGCCTCGTGCACCGCGATTTAAAGCCTTCCAATATCATGCTTGCGACCGAGGAGGAGGAAGCCGCCTCGGCGAAAGCTTCGTCCGAGTTCCATGTCGGGACGTGGGTCAAGGTTATCGACTTTGGACTCGCCAAGATCAATCAGGTGGAAGATGCGTCGGAGCGTTTCCTCGGCACGGTCGCCTTCTCCAGCCCTGAGCAAAAAGAAGCGCGCGAGGTGGACGCCCGCTCCGACATATACTCGTTAGGTATCACACTCTGGTATTCCCTGACGGGGAAAATTCCGTTCGGTCGATCGCTTGCCCAGGGAAGTCCCCGGCAAGAAGAAACGCCGTTGCCGCTCAATCAGTTGGCCGAGCGGAACGTTCCCGGGGCGATCGTCACTCTCCTCGCTTCGATGCTCGCCTATAACCCAAGCGATCGTCCCCGCACCGCGGCGGAGTTGGGGGCTTCGCTTCACCATTGCCTCACGGAAAGCGCAAAGGGACCGCAAGCGCGAGGCCGGGGCCGTCGTTGGGCGGTGTTCGCGGGCGGATTGAGCGGAATGGCCGCGCTCGTCGCGTTCCTTCTCTATCTGGCGCCGGCTTTATCGCGCGACAAGTCGCTCGCCGTGCTCCCATTCCGCAACCTCAGCGCCGATCCCGCAAACGCTTTCCTCGCGGAAGGCGTGGAGGACGATATCCTGTCGCGGCTGGTTAAGATCCATGGTTTAAAGGTCATCAGCCGTCTGAAGTCTGCCCAATATCGCGCGGACACTCCGCGAGACCTCCGAGCGATCGGGCAGACGCTTGGCGTGCGGCATTTACTCGAGGGTAGCCTGCGCCGCGACGGCGATCGTGTACGTCTGCATGTCTCGCTCGTCGACACGCATGATGGACACGAAGTTTGGTCGGAGGCCTACGATCGCAAACTGGCCGAGGCAATCAGCCTGCAGGGGGGGGTGGCGAACGACATTGCAGAAGCGCTCAACGTCACCGTCAGCCCCGAAGAGAGGCAGGGATTGCAGGCCGGGTCGACGCGCAACCCGGACGCTTACCTCCTCTATCTCCAAGGACGCAAATTGGAAAACAGCCCGACCTTCGCGATTTCCAGTTTCGAGGCGGCGAACGTCCTCTATTCCCAGGCAGTCACTCTCGACCCCGGTTTCGCCCTGGCACACGCGCGTCTCGCCTCCACCCTCAGCCTGCTCTATCGCTTCCGCGGCCCAAGCGAAGCGCTGAAGGTACGCGCTCGAACGGAGGTGCGCGAAGCGCTCCGCCTCCAGCCTGACCTGGGTGAAGCGCATCTTGCAAATGGCCTCTGTTATTACCGGATCGAGCGCGATTTTGGGCGTGCCCTACCCGAGTTGGAAATAGCACACCGGCTTTTGCCCAGCGACGGCGAAGCGGTCAGCTATGCCGCTTTTATTGATCGCCGGAAGGGGCACTGGCGCGAGTCGCGCGCGCGTCTTGCACAGGCGATTGAGCTCGAGCCGCTCAATCGGACCTTCGAGGACGAATTGCACGCGACCGCCTGCCTGCTGCGGGATTGGCCGGCGGCGGCCAAGCACATGGACCGAGCCATCGTTCTCTCACCCGCGATGCCAGTACTGAAGGGGGAGCGGGCACTGATCGATTTCTGGCAATCGGGCAACCTCGCGCCGCTGCAGAAATTCTTCGCTGGTTTCACTGCCTACGGTGACCCGGAGGGCGCGGTTGCGTGGTCGCGCTGGGATTGCGCCATGCTCTCGCGGAATTTTTCCGCGGCGCGCGCGGCGATTGACGGTTTTCCGTTCGAGACGTTGTCCGCAGTCCTGAGCGGGCCAATTCCCAAAGCCTACCTCGAAGGCTGCACCTGGTTGGCGCAAGGGGAAAAGGGGAAGGCGCAGGAGGCTTTTGATGTCGCGCGGCCAGCGATGGAGGCTGAGTCGCTGGCGCACCCGAATGACTCGCTACGGCATGCGCGACTCGGATTGCTTTGCGCCTACATGGGCCGAAAAGCGGAAGCTCTCCGCGAGGGCGAACGAGCGGTGGAACTTACCCCTGTCTCGAACGACGCCATCGACGGTCACCTGTGGCTTTGTAATCTCGCCTTGATCCACGCCCGGGTTGGCGACGCCGACGGGGCGATCTCGATGATTGGACGGCTGCTCACCGAACCCGGATGCATTTCGCCCCTTTACGAAGGGAACATTAGCCAATGGGACCTCCGCCTTCGCTGGCAATGGGATCCGCTGCGGTCTGACCCACGCTTCCAGCAAATCATCGCCGGGCCGGAGCCGCCGACTGTTTTCTAGCCGCCTTCCCGCAGCCGCCCGGCGGGATTTTTTCCGATTCCCGCACTTTTTTTTGCAACGCTGGGGGAATTTCGCACAAGGAAGAAGTAGAGACACAGAGTTGTCAGGTACCACGGCTAGTCCCCGGATCACACGATCCGACTGCCTGGAGGCACTACGAAGCGCCTCCAGGCACTGGGACGCGCGAGACTTCAGCTTCGCGGACCGGCAGGACTAACCAGCGACTTCCACCAGTGCTCGGTTCGATTTGGCCGAAGTCGACTCGAGCTGGCTCCGCCAGAGATGTGGCGGCAGGAGGCCAATTATCATGAAGGCGAGCTGGCTGGCGCCAAAAGTGATCAGCCACGTGAAGGCGCTGTCCATGAATCCGTAGGAGTGGAGGCCGATGCCTAGCATATTGACTCCAAACCACGACCAACTCGTCACCACGTTGCCAAAGACGGCCATCACCATCAGGCCACGCTGCCTAACGAGTCCACCCCAGCGCGCGTGGAGGATGATTGCGTTCCAGAGCACGATGAGAAGGGCGCCATTTTCCTTCGGGTCCCAACCCCAGAAGCGGCCCCATGATTGATCCGCCCAGATCCCGCCCAGGATCGTGCCGACGAAACTGAAGAGGGTGGCAAAACAAACGATGCCGTAAACCATTCGAGTCAGTGAGCGGGCGGTGTCGCGGTCGAGGGAAGAGGTAAATGCGCCGCGCACGATGTAGGTCAGCGCGAGAAAACCGGCCAGGAAAGTTGAGGCGTAACCGAGAGTGACGCAGACGACGTGGGTCGCGAGCCACCCGTTCGTGTCGAGAACGGCACGCATCATTTCCATCGTGTCGCCATCCATCGAAAGATGATGGGCGATGAGAAGCGTGATGAAGCCGATCATGGCGGCGGTCGCGCTGCCGATGCCGTTGCGGAAAAAGCGCTCGAGGAAGATGCCGAGGAGAACCGCGCCCCAGCCGATGAAGACGGCGGAGGAATACAGATTCGTCACTGGCGGTCGGCCTTCCAGATACATCCGCGTGATCAGCCCGCCGGAGTGCATGACGAACGTGACAAGGAGAAGCGCGAAGGCGTAGCGCCCTAACGTTTCGGGCCAAACCAGCCACGAGCCAGCCGCCAGGATGAAGATCAAAACGTAGAGCACCATCGCGCTGTAAAACGGCTGCAGTTGGTTGAAAACGGACTCGACCTTTGCCTTCCAGACCCGCCGCGGCAGATCGCGCTGCAACTGCGCGGAATAATCGTCCAGCGTCCGGTTGAAGGTGGCCGGATCGTTCGCCGCATAGGAGGTGGCGAGCTTCGCCCAGGTGCCGACCGCGGGATGCAACTTTCCGTTGGTCAGGAATGTGAGCAGGCTTTCGCCCATTTTTCGCCATTGCAACGGATCGTCGTTAGGCGGAAAAGGAGGAATAGGGAAAAAATAGCCGGTCTCAGCCAGAAACCCGAGACTCTGCAGGGCCTCGGTCGTGATGCCGCTGTTCATCGGCACGGGCGAGGGATGAATATTCTTTACCAGATCGTCGATCTGGCTCTTGAAATCGACCGTCCCTTTCACCTCGAGGCTGTTAGAAAGCCGATGATAAAGGGCCAGCCGCTCAAACAATTTGATGATATCGCGCTGGAAGGGCGAGCGGAGTTGCGCGTCCACCTTTTGCGCGAGCGCTGCCTGCTGGTCGATGTCCTGCAAACGCGGGACGAATTCGCGGAACGACCATTTCTCATCCGGGTCGGGCAGCATCCCGAGCGTCGCCAGAAAAGAAGAGCTCCGTGTCTTGCTCGGCGGACGTCCGAGGGCTATGCGCGTTTCCACATTGCGAATCCGGAAAACTTTCCGCTGATCGGCTGCCTCCGGTTTCATCATCAGCTCGGCCAGCCAATCGATCGGAGTCATTTCTCCCTCATCCGTCCGGACGGTCTGATTTCCGTGAATGATGAGGAGGGAATTGCGCGCCACGGTGTCGAGCGGCTTGATCCGGCCGTTCAGAAGCACCGGCACGCGGCCGAATTTCTCCATTTCAAAACCGCCACGCCTGTCGTGTTGGAAAAGCGGCGCGACGACATAGAGCAATGTCGCTGCCATCACTAACCAGAGAATCCAGGGACGGTTTGTTTTCATCGCGCCCGCTTCCTCACGAAACCAAAGAGGTGCATGGAAAATTGGACGAGCAAGCCGAGTCCGACCAATCCGCAGGCGATATAGGGCAGCAGCATCGCCGGATTCTTCACCACCTGCAGGATCGTTGTCTTGTCGTTGTTGTCGAAACCCGATTGGTAAAAAGTAAAGCCGCGATAACGCAGCGGATCGTTCATCGAGATGAGGACCTCGCGGTTTTCGTGCTGCTCGAGGTCGACCAGCCGCACCCGGCTGGAGAAATTTTTCGGAATATCCGTTCCGGCGTACCGATCGTGCGCGAAATGAAGCAGGGTGAGCGCGAACTGTTTGTAGAAACGCCGCTGGCGCATGACCAACTCGTAGGTATGCCCGTTGACCGTCACAGGTTGCGGTTCGGGAATCGCGTTCGAGACGAGCCAGCTACCTAACGAACCTTCTCCTGCGTTTAATTCCAAGTAAGCCGCACTCAGGTCGCGCTCGTCATCCTTCACCGTGCGCGGCGCTTCCTCGGCCACGATCTTCGGCCCGAAACCCATCGTCGCGAGGGAGGGCGGTCCCTGCGGTTCCTGTGAACGCATCGCGAGATGCGTATTGCCCATGAACTGCCGGATGGTGAGCGTGAACGGCAGCGTCGGATTCTGAATTGTCCCGCCGGGCGCCAGGACGGCCTCGGGAATCGCGACCACCTGATCGAAATTCGGATCGGTTTTGTCGATCACTGCCAGCTCCACCTCACGCGGTGCTTCCGAGTAACCGGCCGTCTGGCCCTCGTCGATTCGCATCTGCGTCTCGCGGGCGAAGAGCCCGGTCAGAAGTTGCCCGATGAGAAGCAGGATGACGCCGAAATGGAGGAGGATGATCCCAAGCTTCTTTTTCGTTAACTGAAAGCGGACGGCGTGGGCCGCGATCAGGTTCACGAGCAAGACCGTCCCGAGGAGATAACCGCCGGGCAGAATCGGAATCTTCCAGTTCGCGCCGGTGGGCGACCAGAAAATGATCAGGCTCTGAAAATAGCGCGCCTGGACGGCGTGAATCCCGAGGTGAACCTGCGCCAGCGTCCCGAGAAAAACGAGCAACATCCCAAGCCCGAGGCAGACGACGGTCAGGCGCAGCGAAGAGAGCACGCGGAGCGGCGACTTGAGCGGAAACGGACGGACGACGGCTTCGGCCATGATTCGTTAGGGGATTTTGAGCCCGCGCAGAAAATCGGTAAAAGCACTCTTCTGCGACGCGACGGCAGCGTCTTCGCCCGTCATCTTGATAAACCAAGAGCGTTCGTTTTCGTCGAGGATGGCAGCCAGGATGCGCTGCTTCTCGCCCTTGACTGGCTGTTCACTCGCCAGGTCCACGAGCAGAAAATCGTGGCCGTTTGCGGTAATGTGTTCGGCCGTCTTCGCGAGTGTGTCCTCATCAATCGGCGCGAGCTGCACCTGACCGCGCCAGCGATTCACATTGGCCAGATCGCCACCGGCGATTCCAGGCAAGGCGACGACCGAAACATCCGGTTCCTTCCCGTTAGGCCCGGATGCCTTGAAGCTCGCGAGGCGCATCGGCGAGAGCGGCTTTTCCTGCCAGCCAGGCGGCAAAGTGTATTGCACGGGGGCGCCCTGCGCCGCCTCGATCGGCGGCGGGGTAGGGGCATTCGTGTTGTTGCCGCCCGGGCTTGCGCTCATCGGGGCGGGTGCGGGAGCGGACGCGATTTTACCTTCGGATGGGCGCACGCTCTGCAGGAATTGCCTGAAGGCCTCGCGCTGCGATTCGACCAGCGCATCCGGGCCAATCATCTTGAAAAACCATGTCTCCGCTCCGGCGGGAAAGATTCCGCCCAGGATCCGCGACTTCGATCCATCGGGCGAAAGGGGCTGGTCGCTAACCAAGTCGACAAAAAACATATCGCGCCCGCTCACGTCCATCGGCGTGCCGGCCTGGACCACGTCCGTGATCGGCGCCAGTTTCAATTGATCCCGCCAGCGATTCACATTCGCGAGCAGACCGCCGGCCGCTTCCGGGAACAAAATCACGGATACGTCGGCCTTTTTGCCGTCCGCGCCACGAACGAGAAAACTACCTTTCCGGAAACCGGAGGCCGGTTGTTCTTCCCAGCCCGCTGGCGCCGTCCAATGGATCGCCGGAGCGGCGGCGCCATTCTGCGCTACTTGCTGCAGCGCGGCAGGCGTTGGCGTTTCCTTTGGAATGCGATAGACGGTGATCTGGTCGTCGCTGCGGTTGCATCCGGCGAAGGCCAAAAGCGTCCCAATACCCAGGGCCAGGCTAAGAAGCGCGGGATGACGTGATAATGGCTTCAAGGCAGGTCCGAAGTACCCGCCGCCGAAGGAAGATGTCAAGGGATGGACCCTGCAAGCGGCGTGATCGCGCTGCTTGCGCCGTGAAGGGGCGATGGAGCGCCGAACGAAGCCTGCAGACGCGGGGAATGACGAAGGAACCAGGCAAAGCACGATTAGGCCAGACACCTACCCGAAGGCGCCCCCAAACGGCCAAAGACCGCGCGAAATCGGACGGGGCATCAGTCGGGAGCGAAAGTAGCCCTTCCCAAAAGAGCCGCCCAAGAATCGGAAACGTGGTTTTGCTTGAAAAATTTTGGCAAAGGGCGCTTGCTGACGGGATGAAGGCTTTTTCTCTTTTCGTTCTCTCGTTATTCCTCGGACTTTCTCTGGCCGGCGCGAGTCCCTTGGAGAAAAAGTTCGGGACGAAAATCACCAAGAATGAAGCCGAGCATATCGCACTCCGACCGCACAAGGGCGCCCGGGTCGTGGGGGCGACGCTGGAAACGGTCGGGGGCACCAAAGTCTGGGCGATCGAGATTGCGCAGGGCAAGCGCCTAACGATGGTGAAAGTGAACGCGACCAGCGGCCGCGTCGTCGCGGCTAAAAGAATGAGTCGTTAGGCCAGATCTCCAGACCTTATTTTCCCCAGATCTTTGCCAGGTAGGCGACCCGGCCAGAGCCGACATGATAGGCCTCGTAGGCGGCGGGGTTCTTTTCGTAGTATTTCTGGTGATATTCCTCCGCCGGATAAAACGGCTTGGCTGGCAGGATCTCGGTCACGATCGGTTTGTCGAAGCGGCCCGACTTCGCCAGCTTTTCCTTGGAATCTTGGGCGATTTTTTTCTCCTCTTCGTTGCCATAAAAAATCGCCGCCTGGTAGGAGAGCCCGATGTCGTGAAACTGACCGTCAGCCTGGGTGGGGTTGATGTTGTGGAAGAAGACATCGATCAACTGAGCGTAGGAAATCTGCGCCGGATCGTAGGTGATCTCGATCGCTTCGCGATGCTGGGTTTTGTGCGCGGAGACCGCTTCGTAGTTGGCGTCTTCTTTGCTGCCGCCGGTGTAGCCGACGACGGTCTTGGTCACGCCTTTGACGTGATCGAAGGGTTCCTGCATGCACCAGAAACATCCGCCGGCGAAGACGGCGGTTTTTGTTTCAGCGTGGGCGGTGAAGGCGAGACCACAAAGTGCGAGGACGAGGAAAAGTTTGTGCATGGTTTTCTGTCAGAGAGCACGGAGTGACCTCTTATTCCAACCGCGCCGCTCCCGCACAGGGTTCTGCGGCTTATTTTACCCGCACGTTCTTGCGTAGAAAAGTCGGCACATCGAGGTCCTGACCTTCCACGATCGTAGGCTCGCTTTTTTCAAAGCGGCCGCGCGTTATCGGCTCGAACTGCATCACTTCCTGGCGCGCGTGGGCAAATTTTTCCTTTTTCGCAGGCGCCGCTGCGGGAGCCGGCTCGGGCTCGGTCCTTGGAGCGGGCTTCCTGACTTTTCGAACCGGACTCGGCGAAACAATTTCCGCCACCGGTGCCGGCTCCTCGTCGCTGACGGGTTCCGAAATTTCGTCTGCGATCGGCTCGGGTTCCGGTTCCTGATAAATGGCCTCGACCGGTCCCGGTATCGGAGTTGCAAACTCGGTCGAGATCGGCACTCGCTCGGGCTCTGCTTCGAATGTCGGCTCTGGCTCGGCCGTCGGCGGCTCGGGTTTTGTTTTCGGCTTCTTGACCGTGCGCATCGGCGCGGTCTGCACCGTCCCTTCCGCCGAAAGCGAACTGATTAAGGTCACGCTCATTCGGTTTCCCATTTTTCCGTCGACCGAGGTTCCAAAAAGAATCTGGGTGTGATCTTCCACGTGGCGGTTCAATTCCTGCATTACGATCTCGACCTCCGTCAGCGTCATCCCGGGTCCGCCGGAGATTTGCACGAGCACGGCCTGAGCGTCGGTTAACATTTTGCCGCGGTTCATGAGCGGGTTTTTCAGGGCGAGGGCGAGCGCTTCATGAGCGCGGTTGTCGCTGTCCGATTCCCCGAATCCGAAAAGACAACGGCTGTTCTGACTCCGCAAAGCGGCGATCAGCTCGTCGAATCCGATCCGGATCAAGCCCGGTCGCCTAACGACATTGACGATCGCGCGCACACTCTGGCTGATGGTCGTGTCCGCGACCGCGAAAGCCTGGTGAATGCCGGCTTTGGGTAAAACCATGTCGCCCATCCGGTCATTCTCGAAACAGACGACTGCGTCGGCCACACGTTGCAGCTCGTGCAGCGCTTCCAACGCTTGCGCGGTGCGGCGTTTGCCTTCAAAGGCGAAAGGCAGCGTTGCAAATGCAACGACCAGCGCACCGCTGTCGTGCGCCATTTCCGCGACCAGCGGGGCCGCTCCCGAGCCGGTGCCGCCGCCCAAACCCGCGCAGACGAACACCATCCGGGCGCCTTCCAGTGTCTCGCGTAACTCGCCGGCCGATTCCTTGGCGGCGTTGAAGCCGAGTTCCGGATCGCCGCCAGCGCCCAGGCCGCGCGTCGCCTCCTGGCCGATTTGCACCTTCTGCGTCGCGACCGAGCTGGCGAGCGATTGCACGTCGGTGTTAACCGCGATCATCTCGGCGTGCTCCATCCCGTCGAGCACGATGCGGTCGAGTGCGTTCGCACCCGCTCCGCCTACTCCGA
>JBBPZW010000023.1:0-4177 GCA_038198475.1 Chthoniobacterales bacterium
CAATTTTGCGGTCTATGCGGCGACGAAAGCTTACGTGACCAGTTTCTCTGACGCGCTGCGGAGCGAACTGCGTGAAGCCGGCATCGGAGTGACCGCCCTTTGTCCCGGTCCGGTCCAGACGGAGTTCTCCAAAGTGGCGCGGCGTGAAGGGCGCGGCGTCGTCCCGGGATCCGGGATCGCTCGCGTCGCAGTCGAGGAAGTGGTCGGGGCCGGCTTGCGCGGTCTCGAGCGCAATCAGGCGATCGTCATCCCGGGCGCGGTGATGAAGTTCGGGATGACACTCGTTAGGCTGATGCCCCGCCCGCTGCTCCGGCTCGCCGGTCGCTTGAGGGCGAATGCGCCTTAGCCGTAACGATGCAGTTGGAAACTGACGGCGCGGATTTGTCGTAGCGGCGACGCCTCGTCGCCGGAAGTGATGGCGGCGCCTTCGCCGCCATTTCGAGGGCGCACCAAATGGTGAGGGCAGAAATCGCGGCGAGGGCGTCGCGAACACCTCCGGCGACGAGGCGTCGCCGCTACGAGCGCGGCAACTTCCCGCACCCCCAACTGCATCGTTACGGCTTAGCGCGCGTACTTGATCGAGCAACCGTAGGCGCGGGTGTTGGAAGTCGTGACCGGCTTGCCGGCCATCGCTTCCGTCAGAGCCTCTTTCACGTAATTGGTCGCGCCAGCCACGTCACTCAGACCGGTCGTAGGCTTGTCGTCGATCGCACCGGAATAGATCAGTTTTCCTTCCGGATCGATCACGTACATGTGCGGCGTGTTCGTGGCGTTGTATTCGTGGCCGACCCGGCCGTCGGGATCGAGCAGGAGCGCGGTCGATTTCATTTTCCAATCAGCCATCTGCTTCTTCGCGTCGGCCGGCGTCAGGTAACCTTCGTTTCCCTCGGCCGAAGAGTCGATTGTCAGCCAGACTACGTCCTTGCTCGTGAACTGCTTCTGCAACCCCTGCATGTTTTCGCTCTTGTAGTGCTTCTGCACGAAGGGGCAGCCCGGGCTGAACCATTCGAGCACGACAAACTTGCCCTTGAAATCGCCTAACGAGTGGGTTTTTCCGTTGGAATCCGAAAGCGAAAAGCCGGGCGCGGCCGCGCCGACCTTGGGCGCTTCCGCGGCAAAAAGAGCGCCGGTGCCGAGAGCAGTGAGAGTGAGCAAAAGCAGGTGGAGTTTTTTCATAAAGTTAAGGCGCCGCCGCGACTTTCGGCGCGGCGAATTGAAGTTGATCCAGGACGAGAGCCTGGGTGAGCAGTTCCGGCAGAAGGACGGGTTGGTTCGGAGACGAAGCCGGGTATAGCACATACAATGGGACACCGACTCGCCCGAATTGTTTCAAAGTTTTTGTGATGACCGGATCGGCGTTGGTCCAATCCGCTTTCATTTTCACGATGCCGTAGCGCTCGAAGGCGCTCTTCACCGCGGCGCTCTCGAGGACAGACGCTTCGTTAAACTTGCAGGTGATGCACCAGGCCGCGGTGAAATCGACGAACACGCTGTGCCCTTGCGCCAACTCCGATTGCACACGCTCCGGACTGAAGGGAATCCAGTCGCCATTCGTTAGGCTGGAGGGCGCGTTTTTCGTGGCGGCGAATTTCTCCCCGATAAAATAAAAGCCGCTCCCGACGACGAGCAGGAAGATGACCGCGAGCACGACCGACCGTTGCGTGCGCGAGGCGGTCGGGGTCGAGAACGAGCCGAGCATCCAACAGGCGACGCTGAGGACGAGAAGAAACGCGCTCACCCAGATCGCGGCATCGATCCCCCGCGCCACTCCCAGCACCCAAAGCAAAAACAGAAGCGTGGCGAGGAGAAGGAAGCCCATGAACTGCTTCACCCGCACCATCCACAGCCCGGGCTTGGGAACGAAACGAAGCCAGGCCGGCTGCGCACTGAGGAGCAAATACGGCGCGCTCATTCCCGCCGCGATGGCGACGAACATGAGCAGGATGATCGCGCCCGATTGGGCAAAGGCGAACCCGAGCGCCGTCCCGAGATAAGGCGCGGTGCAGGGTGTGGCGAGGACGGTGGCGAAGACACCCTGGAAAAACGACCCGGTATAACCTTCCCGCGCGCTCCAGCCGAGCAGCCCGCTCGCCGCCGCGGCGGGCAGCGTGATTTCGAAAACGCCGAAAAGATTGAGCGCAAAAACGAGCACCACCGCGCTCATCCCGACCACGAAGTAAGGGTTGGTGAATTGAAAAGCCCAGGTGATTTCATGACCCGCGGCCTTGAGCCCGATCATGAGGGCCGCGAGCCCGACGAACCAGGCGAAGATCCCGGCGCTAAAGGCGAGCCCGTTGCCGAAAATCCGCGCCCGGCTGTCGCGCGCGTGCTGGATGAACCCAAAAATCTTGAGCGAGATGACCGGCAACACGCACGGCATGAGGTTGAGAATGAAACCGCCGATGAACCCGAAGAGGAGCAGCTTCGCCAGGCTGTTCGACTCCGGCGCGGCGATTTTCGCCGGGCTCGCGGCCGTGGCCGTTTCCGGTGGGCCTAACGAGAAAGCGTGATCGCCCACCACGAGCAGCCCATCGAGTGATTTCTCGCCCGCCGCGGCGGTCTCGAACGGGATCGCGAAACCGATCGACCCGTCGGAAGTCTGTTGGCGTCGCGGATGTCCGCTCACGTCGGAGCTTTGCGGGAGCGGGAAGAAATCGACCTTGCCGGATTGGGCGAGGCTCTTGTCCGCAATTGTCAGGCGAAACTCCTTCGGATTCCGGGTCCAATGCAGAGCGCTTTGCGCGCTCGGCGGGAGAGCGCGCGGCAGCCGGCCGCGAAATTTTGCGAAAACCTCCGGATTAGCCGGCGTCGATGCCGAGCCGACCGGCAAATCGAGCTGCACCGCGCCGCTCCCCGGGATGCAGATTTTCTCGCAGACCAGCCAGTCCGCATCGGCCGCGAGATGGACGCTGGACGCCGCGATTTTCGGCGGCGGCGTGAGTTCCACCATGAGCAGGACCTCGTCGTGATAACCGTAAATCTGGATGTCGCCCGGCTCATTCAACTTCAGCGGGACAGGCCATTGGATTGGGCCCGCTTTCCAGCCTGGAGGAAGTTGCCACTTGATCTCAGTCGGGATGCCGGCATCGCCTGCAAAAGCCCAGTAGGTATGCCAGCCCGGCGCCATTTTCAGGAGCAGCCCGGCGGCGAAAGGCCGTCCCGGAACCACCGCTGCGCTATCCGCGAGGAGGCTCGCCTGGACCAGTTCACGCCCGTCAAACTTCTGCGCGCGCGCTGCCGGCACGGCCCAAAGCGCGGCTGCCAGAAACAGCGCTTGGGCAAGTGAACACGATCGGGCCATCTGATTGTTTACCACTCCTGCCAGGGAGCGGCAACGCAGGGCGACCAGCCGAAGGAGCGCAGGGGCCTCCGCGAACTTCCGTTCCCGCCCGATCAGGACGACGATCTCGCGGACGGACGGATCGCCAAACTCGGGAACTACTCGCCCCATCACAGGAAAGTCGGCCAGTCGCTTAGTGCTGGCGATAAGGAACTGACCGAATTGGACGGCGCGTCCCCGCGAGTCCATCGAGATGTAACGAACGATGTCCCGGAGGTCACGGCGAGCGGAAGGGGAAAGGGCTACTTGATAACCCATGAGGGCAACTCACGCTCAATCTCCTCGATCGAAACGCGCTCGCCGCGATCGATCTCGGCCAGTCCCTGCCGCACGGCCGCCACGAACTCGATTTCCTGGGCAACGTCGTGCAGAGATACATCCTCGGGAAGCTTCTCGAGCAGGTCCTGGACGATTTGCTTGGTGCTCATGCCAAGAGTGTGTGCTTCGGGCCGGAGCCACGCAACGCTCGGTTTTTCCCCCGTTCTCGCGACAGAGTTGCCGGAGCAAGCTCGCTCCAAAAGAGACTTTGGGAGCGAAATTCTGAAACTGACTCCGATCACCCCTATCAGCTTCACGGAAGAATACGGGCCTGACCCGAATGGCACTAAGATAAGAAAGGTTTAGGACGTGGAACCCTTTGGAGCGTGTCATGTAATGGACCGTGCGCATGGGCGACAGGGCCTTGTACAGGCAGAGCGAAATCTATGGCCTGGGTAGCGCGCGCGTCTCGCGTGCTGGCGAAGGCGTCCTCGCCTTCGCGGATTTTGCCTTGGCCTTGCTGGCAGGCAACGCTCCCCTCTCTCTTCCGGGGCAAAGTTCATCGCCGCGAGACGCGTC
>JBBPZW010000024.1:0-6818 GCA_038198475.1 Chthoniobacterales bacterium
CAGCTCGGCTTTTGTCTCGAAGCCACCGGCCAGGTTGACGCTGCGATCGAGCACCTGCGCAAAGGCTCCCGGCTGGCCAAGGATTACGCGCCGGTCTGGGAACATCTCGGGATCGCTTATGCGATGAAGGCGGATCATCGCCAGGCGGTCGATTCCTTCGAACACGCCGTCAAAATCATGCCGAACTACAAACAGGCCTGGACTCACCTGGCCACGGAATACCGGGTCGTCGGGCGGCCAGCGGATGCCCAGCATGCGGCAGCGCGTGCCGCTTCGCTGAAGACACCTTCTTCGCCTGACAAATCGAAGAAAGCCTAGTCGTTAGGCGGATTTCGCGAGGGCGAGCACGGCCTTGGCGCGGCCCCAGGAAAGGGCGAAGCCGGAGCCGCCGTGGCCGTAATTGTGAATGACCCGTAGCCCAGCCGGTCGGCGCGATTGCGGACGGGAATCATGCGGTCGTTCAAACGGCAAGTCACCCGCAGCCTGGATATGGTCAAGCGCGAGCCTCCGCAGCCGGAATGGCCTTAAAAGAGGCCAGCCACCGGTGAGGGTCAGTAAAACTTCTGAGCCGTGGCGAAGGCTCTTCTGAGTTCTGAGTATGGTCCCGGACCCGGAGTTCCCACTACGACGTCAATCGCAGCTAAGCGCTCCGAGGAATCGCGAAGGATGTTCGTATCGTGAGCGTCCGCCACCATCAAATTGAATTGAGCGTGGTAAAAAACGGGCGCGTCTGGATTCAGCGGCGACCGGAAAAACCCCCATCTACCGAAGTAGGCGTCGATCTCTTCCTGAAACGGGACAGGTCGAATAGGATGCGCTTCGATCCACGGTTGCGAACAGACGATTTCAATTTGCTGTTCTGAATCAAATGCAACACCGATGATTGAAAAGCTGTCTCCGAAAAGGATGTTGCTCCAAGCTAAGCGGCGTAAATATTCGCTCGGCGTAGCTTGGTAGCCCGAGCCATAGGTTGAGTGACCAAAACTGTTAGCGTGAGTGGATTTTATCGCCAATCCATTCTTGGCATCATGATAAACGCGGTGTTCCGCTCCCGACCCAACGTATTGGAACTGCTCTATAAACGAGAACTCAAGTTCCCGTCTGTTTAGTGCGGCCCATTCAGACAGAGCGAGCTGCTCAGCGACGCGGAGCGTGATCGGCTCTCCGACTCTCGCTCCACGCGCTTGTATTGCTCGCGCGCTTCTTCGGACGTAATTCGCCGTTGCTCGGATCGAATCCGCCGCTGTGCGTCCGCTTGCTTTTTGATCCATTTTGGAAGCACGGTCATATCATATTATAAGGACAATTAATCTGTTACTTCGTCAATCAGAAACGCTTATTTCAAATGCGCAATGCCAACCGAAAAGAGCAATTTTCCAGCCATTATTCAGCTATATCTCCGAAGAAAACAGCTATCATGAGACCGAGGTCGCCAGCTCCAGGACGATCTGCGCGCAACCCCACGAAAGGGTGAAACCCGAGCCGCCGTGGCCGTAGTTGTGGATGACGCGGCGACCGTCGCGCAATCGATCGGCGCGCAGGCAGACTCCGCTGCGGCGAAATGGTCGCAGCCCGACGCGCTCGCGAAGAACTGGAGGCGGTGCGATCTCGAGAGCGCGGCTGCATTCCGCCACGATCTGCGCGGTGGCAGCGGGGTCGGGTTCGCGGTTGGCACTGATGTCGTTCGTCCCGCCGAAGACGCAATCATCCGCGCGCGGGATCGCATACATGAGCGGCGGCTCGTCGCAGACGACCGCATATTTCTGAGAAATGCCCGAGACGAGCGCGACCTGGCCGCGATGCGGCTCGACTTCCGGATCGGGCGCGAGAGTTTGCGCGCCGACACCGCTGCAATTTACCACCAGCGCGAATTCCGCAGGCGCGTCTTCGAGGTTTTCGAAATGAATTCCGCCGTGGATTTCGCCCCCGGCCGCGCGGAAACGATTCGTTAGGTAAGGAAGATAATGCGTCGTGTCGGTGAGCGGAACCTCGAGCGCGTAGCCGCTGGTGAAGATGGCGGGAATCTCCGCCGCGGCGAGAGGGCGCGCGCCTAACGGGAGCGCCCATTCGGGGATCTCAATTTCCCCGGTGCGCGCAAACGCCCGCTGCTCAATCATGGAAACACCGCTCGCCGGATCGGCGCAAAGCGGCCGCAGGACTTCGAACGTTTCCAGCGCCCAGGCGATGACCGCCTCCAGCGGGCCGGCGTCGTAGGGAAACCAGATCGCGCCCGCGACCGACGAGGTCGTTTGCAGGCCGGTTTCCGCGGCGAAAATCGTTGTGCGGTATCCGCGTTCCGCGAAAAGGGTTGCGCAGGTCAAACCGGAAACTCCCGCGCCGATCACCGCCACTGCTTCTGCCATCGCACCAACTACCTGCGGGAGCGGGCCGCGTCATCCTCGATTTGGAATTCCGTTCGACATCTGGCCCTGCACCCAGAAGCCGCCTACGCGCTGATCGCCTTGCGCACCGCGTGCGCGACCTCTTTGCCTGTTATGTCTCCGTGACCTTTGATGAAGGCGCTGCCTTCGAGGTTGAAGAATTTGCCCGCGGCAAATTGGTAGTCGGCCGCCGCGTCGAGCAGGCTGCCTTTGACCACTTCGTTCTGTTCCATCTTCTGCGCGCCGTTTCGGCCCAAGCCGCCAAATTTGTCATTCTCGTCGCCGAACGCCGCGGTCGAATCGCGATTGATGCGGGAGGCCAGCGGGTAGGCGAAACCGACCGCCTTGTCGTTCTTGGTGTGCGTGACGAGAATCGGTCCGTGTACGCGGTTTTTATCCACGACGCTGCGGAAGAAGCCTTTCTCGCTTTTCGAGAATCCGTTGTGCGAAAAAGCCGTCTGAAGAAGACTCATGCTCTTGATTTTATCGGTGCTGGAATTGGCCGCCGTGGCCGTTACGACGCGACCACCGAAGCTGTGACCGATGAGATGAATGCGCTGCACTTGCGCCGCCAACCGGTCGATCAACTTCGCGACTCCGTTTTTGCCGACATTCCCGGCTCGAGCTTTCATCTCGAAATAGGTCGTAAAATTGAGCACGTTCATGGCGGCGGCCTTGAAACCGCTGAAAAACGCGGCCAGTCCCGCCGCGCCCCCTTCCGGTTGCGGAATGGAGCCGACGCCTAACGGCATGGAAGCGCTTCCGCCCGGGCCGGCCACTTCGTCATCGAGATCGTCCTCATCGACTTTGAGGTTTTCCATCAACTCATGGGCGTCGTCTTTGAAGAAGAGGTCGGAGGAGTCCTCGCTATTGGCGGCCGCCGGATCGAGCAGGGAGCGGATTTTATTCACGAACTCCTGACGCGCCGAGCCTTTGTCTTCCAAGTCCGGGATGAGGGCCTTCGCTTCGTCCAAAGCCTTCTGTTGCGCGGGCTCAATGAAGAACTCTTTCATCAGGTCGAGCTTCGCGGCCAAGCCCTCGCGGGACGGCTTGTCCGCCGCCTGCAAACTAGCAGACCCTTCCGCGCCCCCCGGCACGCCTGAAACCGCCACGAGTTCATCGAATTTTTTGGAAGGCCAGATCACACCCACGATGGCAAAACTTCGCCCAGGCAGGTCGTTAGGCTGCGCGACGGCAACGAGGTTCTCAAAAAACTTCCGGTAAAGTTCGCGCGCGTCGGCGTCGTTATTGTTCCAGCCATGCGACATGACGAAGAGATCGGTCACGCCCGCAGACAGATTGACCTGGCTGAGCAGGCTGCCGTCCTTGTCGAACTGCGCTTCGAAGTAAGGAATTCCAGCGATCTCGTTCATATGCTTGTAATTTCCTGGTGGTTTGGTGGTCGTTAGACCGATTGAATCGCGCGCATCAGATCGACGAGACCGGCGCCTTGGAAATACCGGTCCCGGCGCAGATCCGTCGCGGTGGACACAAAAATTTCCTTCACCTGTGCCGCCTTGCCGATGAACTCGCCCCGGACAGAAAGGAAAGCGGCGATGACTCCGCTGACGTGCGGCGCCGCCATGCTCGTGCCGCTCGTTTCCACGTAGTCGCAGTCCTGATTTTTCGCGCCTTCTTCTTTCAAAGCGCCGGTCGCGCAGGAAATAATTTTCTCGCCCGGCGCGACGAGATCGGGTTTGAGGCGCCCGTCTCCAGTGGGACCTTTCGAGGAAAAATAGGAGACGCCGTAAACATGCGGCTTGTCGCGATGGGTCGAGCCGACCGTGATGGCGAGATCGGAATTTCCCGGGTCATTGATCGTGAGTGCTATCCCGGCGCTGGTCGCGCCGATGGTTGATTTGAGGGTGCCGTAACCGGTGTTGCCGGCCGCGACTACCACCACGACGCCGGTTCTGACCAGGCGATCGACCTCGACGCAGAGCGGACTCTGGCCGCACGCGAACCATTCGGGCTCGAAGTTGTATCCGAGGCTCATGTTGACCCCGTGGATGAGCAAGCGCCGCCCCTGGCCATTGATCTCCTGCACGTGGTCGATCGCGGCGATGAGATTACTGACCGCGCCCTTGCCGCTCCCGTCGAGGACACGAAGGCTGACCAGCTTGCACCGCGGCGCCATCCCGCTCACGCCGTCGAGCTCAGTCTGCTGATATTCGATATCGTCGGTGTCATTTTTTCGGTAACGAGAGACGGCGACCGGTTTGGCGGTCCCGGCCGGCGCATCGGGCGGCACCCGCCATTCGCCCGCAATGATGCCGGCGACATGGGTGCCGTGGCCGTTCTCATCGTCGAATGGGCCGGCTCCGTCGGGAGTGAAATCCTTATGCCACTCCTCCGTCACATCGAAGTTCTTATACTTGGCAAAGTGCGGATGATTGCGCTCGACCCCTGAATCCAGCACCGCCCAAACGATCCCCGTGCCACTAGCCGAGAACGAATTTTGGGCGGCATCGGCCTTTACCGTGGCGATCGATTTATTGATGCAGGCGGAAACTTCAAAATCCGGCCAGATATGAAAGATAGCGCGGAATCTACTCGGTTCCGCCTTTCCGGGCGCAGGAGCACTTCCCGATTTGGTTGCCGACTTTCTTGAAGATTTTTTTGCAGCGGGCTTCGTTGTCGCGTCAGTCCCCGCTGCGTCGATCGCTTCAGCGGCACTCTTGGCTTGATCCATATCGAGTTCGACGAGCTCTTGAATGGCGCGCGCTTCGAGCACGGCGTAAACATACTGGCTTTCGCGCCGGTCTTTTTCGAGATGAACATGCTGTCCCGGATCCCGGACCTGGGCCAGATCCTTCGCCCGCTCGATGTTGTCGAGCACCCATTGGCGGGCCTTTTCCCGACCTCCGGGATATTCGAGGTTCAGGTCGATGATAATCTCAAATCGCTCTGGATAAATTCGCACAATCGGCGGCGTCTCCTTCGTCGCGGCCAGCCGCTCGTTCATCTCCACGAGCCGGCGAATGATTGCGGCATGCAGAAAAGCGAGACTGTACGAACCCTCCTTTTCCAGCGGAGCGATGGCCTGCTTCGCAACCGCCTCCTTTAAGTCTGCGGCCCGCTTCTTTTGCACTTCGCGCATCTCCTGCGGCGAGGCTGCGAGTCGCTTTTCGGAGCTTCGCAACGCCAGCTCCTGCGCCTTTTCCGCCAGCTCGATCACCCGCTTGCGCGCGGCCTCGGCGCCTCCGGGGAAGTCGCTGTTGAACATGATCCCCGCATTGAATTCCCGAGATGCCGTAGGGTGCGTCTCTTCCACGCTCGCAATGAGGTCGAGATCCTCCCTCATCTGCTCGAGCAACGGCACGGCAATGACGGTGCGATCCATCACCAAGGGATCAAAAGATCTAACTTTGGGCTGGTCTTCGGGTGGGTGATCGGAGGCAGGCATGAATACGTCCTTTCGTTCAGTAATTCACAGTTACATGCCGAGACTATAAAACTGGGCATTAGTGTCTAGCCAAATTGAACCACCATTAACGGAGGCGCCTAAAATTATGACGCGCTTACGGACTCGATCGGGGCATCGTGTACTCTCTTCCGCCACTGATCCGCAAGCGCCATCCATAGCACGTTGCGCTCCAAAGAAAGCCGCTGCGAACTGGACGCGAGCAGCGACCACATCAAAGCCAAAATCTCCAGCGCCGAGCAGATGAAAGTTCACACCATGCTCGTCATCGGCCACCGCGATCCGGCAGCCGCCGGACCAATGCTGTCAGCGTTCGCCTACACGACCAAAGGCAACCTTGGGGAGAAGCCCCGCGCTGAAGTCGTCGCCGACCTCTTGCCGGCGATCTCCGCCCGGAGCGCCTCGGATTCGAACGCAGTCGTCCTTCTATTCTCCTATCAGCAGGCTGTTGCCGTTGCCGTAGCGCCCGTTTGATCGCCGAGATCGCCGCTCGAATGCACGAAAAATCGAACCCGCTGTCGGGGTGCGATCAAAGTAGGACAGGACAGTGTGCGGTCAAACCAGGACAAGGGTGCGATCAAACGAGGACTGCGCATTTTTGCTGCGCCGGAGCGCAGCGTAGGCGTAGCAAAATATGCGCTCGCGCCCCGGTGTCCTGATAGGATGGGGTTCTTGAAAAAAAGTTTACCAACAGTTGGACGTGCGCCATGCCGCGCCTTTCGTCCGTGATGTCTCGGGGCGTTTTCGTCGCCTGTCTCTCTCGGCGTTGGAGGCCGCAGAGGAACTCGGGGTGAGCCGGAGCCGTCTTTATTGCCTCTACAGCGACTATTTGCAAGCCTGTGCAGAGCGCCGGCAGCGCCATTGGCGACTCGGGCGGCGATCATCATCCCGCCTGGCCGCAACCGGCGCTCGATCTACTGCGCAAGTTGCTCGGTGCGCGCCCACCTCTTTCCTACAGCTTTGCCGCTGCGGAAGTGGCGCGTCGATTGTCGCTGCGCCTGGATCGCGCGGCG
>JBBPZW010000025.1:0-4151 GCA_038198475.1 Chthoniobacterales bacterium
AAATTTCTTCTCCGCCAATGCCGCCATGCTCCAGGCGAAACTGGCGGAGCATTTCGTGCGGCCAAACGGCCAGCCGGATTATGCCCTAACGATGGCCTGCGTAACCCTGGCTGTCTTCATTTCCCTGATCGTGCTCGCTGCCATCGGGCGCGAACAGCGCGGGATCGAGTTTTAAAGAGGCGCTCTTCCTCTCGTCATCGCGTCGCTGCTGGGGGTCGCGCCGGCCGGGATGCCGCTCAGTTATTTGCGGCTGGCTAAGAAGCGCGGGCATTCGCTCCTCCCGGTCACCAACGGACGCGAGGCCGTCGAAGTGACCGGCCGGGAAAATTTCGATCTCATTTTTATAGACGTGCAGACGCCCGAGATGGCTTTTGGCGCAACTCGCGCACAGGCTGACGCGCGACTCCTCGAACGCCTGGGCGAGACGGGCGAATTTGCCGATGCCGGCCCGATTTTTGCCGACTTGGAGCGAGAAACGACCAGGATCTCGACTGCACTGGAAGAACTGTCCGGCGTATCGACTTGAAAGCGTGGCGAACCGCTGGTGAGCCCGACCGCCTGCCGAGGGCGGCTGACGCCATCGGCGAAAGTCCTCCCTGCCTAACGAAAACTTGGCAGGAAGGAGGCACCGCCGCCCGCGCGGGCGACGACCGCCGGCTGGCGACGATAAACGCCTTCTCCATAGCGGTAATCCACAATCGCCTCCGCGATCTTGTCGGACAATTGTTCGCGATAGCTGGCATCAGCGGCATCGCGGGCTTCCGAACGGTTACTCAGGTAGCCGCATTCGACGAGGACGCTGGGATACTGCGCATTGCGCAGCACACGGAAACGGGCGGTGTGCACTCCACGATTCACCGTCCCCGGCAAAGTGAGCAGACTGCACTCAATCTTCGACGCGAGATCAAATGCGTAGGGCGAATAGTAATAGGTCTCGACTCCCTCGATCACGCGCCGGCGCGAATCGTTGAAATGAATGCTGACGAAGATCGAATTCTTCTGCTGGTTGCCGAGCGCGACCCGGTCGTCGAGCGGAATGAAAATATCGTTTGCGCGCGTCATCACAGTGTTCAGTTGCGACTCGCGCAATTTCTGGTTCACCCGCAATGCGACATCGAGCGCGACCACTTTCTCGGGCGGGCCGTGTCGGCGCCACGCGCCGCTGTCTTTGCCGCCGTGGCCGGCATCGACCACCACGGTATCAAAGGTGTGGCTGGTGTTGGTCGCGACTGTGGCACAGCCGCCGACCAGGAAAGGAGCCGCGAGGGCAAACGCGGCGATGGAGCTGGGCAAACGCTTCATTTCAATATGTAGAGCGAATCGCGCGCCGGGCCAAGCGAAAGGGCGAGAAGTTCCGCTCGGTCGAGCGAAAATCGCTTGTGTTTTTCGCGTGTTCACCGAATGGCTAGCCCCGAGTTATGCGCAACTATTTTACGATCATTTTGCTCCTTTGCGGGCTGCTCTTGGGTGGCTGCAAGAAGGGGAACAAGGCAGCCAACGCCAAGGCCTCCACTCCCACGCCAGCCCCGGCCGTCGCGGTGCCCGCCGCGCCGACGCCGCAGCCGACCCCGCGCAAGCCGGCCATCGACCAGACTTCGGAGGTGATCGTTTTCGGCTATCATCGCTTCGAGAAAAAAGTGCGGCGACCTGACACCGAGATCACTCCGGAAGCCTTTGAGGCGCAGATGAAAAAATTGCAGGACCAGAAAATCTCGGTCATCGGTATGCAGGATTTCCTCGCCTGGAAACGCGGCGAGAAAGCGATCCCACGGCGCGCCGCGATCATCACGATCGATGACGGATACAAAACCGGCTACGAAGTCGCCTGGCCGATCCTGAAAAAATACAACTACCCGTTCACCCTCTTCATTTACACCGAAGGAATCAAGGGCGGAAAATACGGCGGGGGCGAGGCAATGAGCTGGGACCAACTCGCCGAGATGCGTGACGCCGGGGTCGACATCGAGGCGCACAGCGCGACGCACCAGGACCTCCGTAAACCCTACGACAAATCCACCCGACGCCACCTCAACCCCGAGGAATACACCCAGTGGCTCGACGCCGAGGTCGGCGGCTCCAAGGCTACCCTCGAGCAGAAACTCGGCATCCGCGTCAACTGCTTCGCCGTCCCCTTCGGCTACTACAACGACAAAGTGAAGGAAGCGACGAAGCGTGGACGCTTCGAGGCGGTCTTCACCGTTTACGGCCAGAAGCTCACCTACACTTCGCCTAACGACTCGTTAGGCCGCTATATGATCGAGGCGAATAAGCCGAAGGTCTACGAGAGCGCCATCACCTTTGGTGGTTCTTCCAGCAGCGGCTCTTCCGCCGTCTCGGAAATTCCGCTCGGCAGCATCAATCCACAGCCGGCCGACGGCTCGACCGCGAGCTCCAAGCCGATCATTAAGGCCAATCTCGGCGCGATCGGCGGCATCGAGCCGGGCTCGGTGAAGATGCGCGTCAGCGGCCTCGGCGTCGTCCCGGCGAAATACGACCCGGCGAGCAAGATGCTCTCCTACCAGGTCACTCAGCCCCTGCACGGCGATTCCTGCTCGGTCATCGTCGAGGCGCAGATCGGCGGGAAAAAGGCCGAGGCGCATTGGGCGTTTACCTTGAAGGAATCGGCCGTGGGAGCGAAAGACGCGCCCAAGAGCGTGACTTCCCCGGCGCCCACTCCGAAAAAGTAACGTCGCCGTCGTTAGGCTCGCAAAGAAGCAAAACTCGCGATTCCAATCGCGCGGTGTTTGCATATAGAGTCCCGCATGAGCCTTAATCTCGAAGTCCTCTCCCACGCTGCGGACCAAGCCCGCGGCCTCGCCATCGATGCCGTGCACGCCTCGCAATCCGGGCACTTGGGGTTGCCGCTGGGTTGTGCTGAAATGGGCGCCGTCCTCTACGGCTACTCGCTCAAATACAACCCCGACAAGCCGCGCTGGATCGGGCGCGATTACATGGTGCTCTCGGCCGGGCACGGCAGCATGTTCCTCTACGCGTGGCTGCATATGAGCGGCTACGATTTGCCGATGTCAGAGATCAAGAATTTCCGGCAACTCCACAGCAAGACACCGGGGCATCCGGAGTTTTTTGAAACCCCTGGCGTCGAGTGCACGACCGGCCCGTTAGGCCAGGGCGTGGGCAACGCCGTCGGCATCGCAATGGCGGCGAAGATGGCGGCGGCGCGCTTCAACACTGACGAACACCGCATTTTTGATCAGCACATTTTTTGTCTGGCCGGCGACGGTTGTCTGCAGGAAGGCGTCTCGGCGGAAGCGAGCGCTTTCGCGGGACATTTTGGGCTCGATAACCTGATCCTGATTTATGATTCCAACGCCGTCACGCTCGACGCGATGGCGAAGGAAACGCAGAGCGAAGATACCGCCATGCGTTTCCGCGCCTACGGCTTCGACGTGCAGGAAATCGACGGCCAGGACATGCAGGCCTTCCTCGATGCGGTCGAGACCGCGAAGTCATCCGATAACGGCAAACCGAAATTCATTGTCGCGCATACCCTGATCGGGAAGGGCATTCCCGAGGTCGCCGGCACCTCCAAGGCGCACGGCGAGGGCGGGGCCAAATACGCCGACGCGGCCCGCCAGGGGCTCGGGTTGCCGGAAGAGCATTACTTCGTCTCGGATGAGGTAAAAGAATATTTCGCCGGGCACAAAAAGGATCTGCTCGCCGCTTATGATCGCTGGGAAAAGTCCTACAACGACTGGAGCCAAAAGAATTCTGAAAAAGCGCAGATGCTCAACGACGCGATCGAGAAAAAAGTCCCTGACGACTTGTTCGCCAAGATCCCGAATTTCCCTAACGACGCCAAACTCGCCACCCGTAAGGCCGGGAGCGAAGTCTTGCAGCCGCTCGCGCAGGCGATGCCGTTTCTGATCAGCGGCAGCGCCGATCTCCACGGCTCGACCCTCAACTACATCAAGGAAGGGGGGGACTTCACGCGCACCACGCCCGGCGGACGCAACATCCACTACGGCATCCGCGAGCACGGCATGTGCGCGATCATGAACGGGGTTGGTTATCACGGCATCTTCCGCGCTTCCGGCGCGACGTTTTTGGTCTTCGCGGATTATTGCCGCGCCGCCATTCGGCTCGCGGCGCTCTCGCGCCTGCCGAACATTTACATCTTCACCCACGATTCG
>JBBPZW010000026.1:0-5607 GCA_038198475.1 Chthoniobacterales bacterium
AAACCTTCCGGGCGGAACACCCGATCGTGGCGGTTTCCCTGGCAGCCGCGGTCGCCCAGCCGGCCCGCCAACAATTTCAGCTTTTCGAGACCCCGTTGCGCGACCCGAGCCGGTTGCAGGAGACGCTTACCCGGCTCACCGGATTGTTAGGCAGAGAGCGTGTCGGCCAGCCTGTGCTGGAGGATTCACATCGGCCCGATGCTTTTCATCTCGAGGCTTTTTCCTGGGAACTGCCGTCCATGCCTAACGAACCGGCAAAAATGATCGGCCCCGCTTTGCGCCGCTTACGGACGAGTAGTTTACGCGCCCCAGCCGCTCATGTGGTGGCTCGGCGGGGACCTTATCGCCTCTCGGGCGACTGGTGGGACGCCAAAAAGTGGGAGCGCACGGAGTGGGATCTGCAGTTTGCAGAGGGAGAGATTTGCCGCTGCCGGGAAAACGCGACCGGCTGGGAAATCGAGGCCATCTATGACTAGTCATCCGGGCCGGGCAAAAGATGGCTACGTGGAGTTGCACGCCTGTAGCGCTTTCAGTTTCCTTCGCGGCGCTTCTTTTCCCGAGGATCTCGCGAAGCGCGCCGGGCAACTCGAGTTGCCCGCTGTCGCGTTACTCGACCGCAACGGAGTTTATGGCGCGCAACGGTTTTCCGCGGCCGGTCGCGAACACGGCGTGCGGGCGATTATCGGCTGCGATCTCACGATGGAAGACGGCACTCTTCTTCCCGTGCTGGTGGAAAATCGCGCGGGTTACGCAAACCTTTGTTCCCTCCTCACCCAGGCGCATCTGCGGAGTAAAAAAGGAAGCTGCCTCGTCCGCTACGCCGAGCTGGAAGAATTTTCCGCAGGGCTGATCGCGCTCTTTTCGGCTTCGACGAGCGAACCTCCGGGGAGCCCATGCGCTAACACCGAGCGCGCCCAATTATTGCTCGACATCTTTGGCCGCGACCGCGTTTACATCGAGCTACAGCGCCATCTCGTGAGAGGCGAAGAGCGCCACAATCGTCGGCTGATCGATCTGGCCGAACATCATCGCCTTCCTTTGCTCGCGACCAATGGCGTCCGGCACGCCACCCCCCTCGGCCGCGAGGTGCTCGATGTTTTCACCTGCATCCGCGAGCACACTCATCTCGACGCCGCCGGCACTCGCCTAACGAATAATGCGGAACGGCATTTGAAGAGCGCGGCGGAAATGAAGGCGCTCTTTCACGACCGGCCGGAAGCGATCGCCAACACCATCCGCCTCGCCGAGCGGCTCGAATTTTCGCTCGAAAACATCGGTTATCACTTTCCCGATTACCCAGTGCCGGACGGGCACTCGATGGATTCCTTCCTCCGCACCATCGTCCTCTTCGGCGCGCAGCAGCGCTATGCCTCTATTTCGACCAAGGTGAAACGCCAGCTCGATTTTGAGCTCAACCTTATCATCAAGCTCGGCTTCGCCGGTTATTTTTTGATCGTCTGGGACATCGTCAATTTCTGCCGCGAACACAACATCATGGTGCAGGGCCGCGGGAGCGCGGCGAACAGCGCGGTTTGTTTTTGTCTCGGGATCACGCCGGTCGATCCGGTGAGCAGCAATTTGGTTTTCGAGCGTTTCCTGAGCGAAGGCCGCAAAGGCTGGCCGGACATCGATCTCGATCTGCCGAGCGGGGATCGGCGCGAGAGCGTGATCCAGGAAATCTACCGTCGCTACGGCAAACACGGCGCGGCCATGACGGCGAACGTGATCACTTATCGCGGGCGGAGCGCGGCGCGCGAGATCGGCAAGGCGCTCCATTTTGCGCCCAATATTCTCGACCGGTTCTCGCACCTTTTTGCGAACGGCGATTTTCCGCACACCCTCGATCTCCAATCGCAGATCGAGCAATCTGGTTTACCGAAGGAACATCCGCGCATGCCGGCTTTCGTCAGGCTGTATCGTGAAATTCATGGCCTGCCACGTCACCTCGGGCAGCACTCCGGCGGGATGATCATCTGCCAGGACAAACTCAGTTCTTTCGTCCCGCTGGAGAACGCTGCCATGCCGGGGCGGGTGGTGGCGCAATGGGACAAGGAGGATTGCGAGGATCTCGGGATCGTCAAAGTCGACTTGTTGGGCCTGGGCATGATGTCAGTCATGCAAGACACCTTTGAGCTTTGTCGCGAACGCGGCCGGCCGCTCGATCTGGCGCACATCCCGAAAGACGACGCCGCCACTTACGAGATGATGCAGAAAGCGGACACGATCGGCGTGTTCCAGATCGAGAGCCGGGCCCAGATGGCGACCCTGCCGCGGATGAAAC
This sequence comes from Chthoniobacterales bacterium, assembly GCA_038198475.1. Classification (GTDB taxonomy): domain Bacteria; phylum Verrucomicrobiota; class Verrucomicrobiia; order Chthoniobacterales; family UBA10450; genus Palsa-1392. Next base: position 2,282 of record JBBPZW010000026.1, read on the forward strand.
CGAAATGTTTTTACGACGTCGTGATCGAGGTCGCGATCATTCGCCCGGGGCCGATCCAGGGCGACATGGTGCATCCTTATCTGGCGCGGCGAGCCGGGAAAGAGCCGGTCACTTATTTCGACGAGCGTCTGCGGCCGGTGCTGGAGCGAACGTTAGGCGTCCCGCTTTTCCAGGAACAAATGCTCAAGATCGCGATGATCATGGCGGATTTTTCCGGAGCGGAAGCGGAGGAGCTGCGGCGCGCGCTCAGCTTCCATCGCTCGGTCGAACGGATGGAAAAAGTGAGCGTGAAATTGCGCGCCGGGATGGAACAAAATGGCGTCGCTCCAGAGATCATCGTGAAGATCATTCAATCGATCAGCTCCTTTGCGCTCTACGGCTTTCCCGAGTCGCACGCGATCAGCTTTGCGATTCTCGCCTACGGGAGTGCCTATCTAAAGGTGCATCGCGCGGCAGAGTTTTACGCCAGCCTGCTCAACAACCAGCCGATGGGGTTTTATGCCCCGGCCACGCTCGTGAAGGATGCGCGCCGGCACGGGATACGGATGCGGCCGGTTTGTGTGGTGGAGTCCCAGTGGCGCTGTGTGGTGGAGTCGAATGAGGTCGTTAGGCTCGGGTTTTGCGTGGTGCGTGGGCTGCGGCAAGAGCATGGAGAAGAGATTGTCAGGCAACGAAAGCTCAAGCCGTTTCGTTCCCTGGAAGATTTCAAACGGCGCGTTGGCCTAACAAAAGAAGAACTGCGCACTTTGGCTGAATTGGGCGCGTTGAATGGTTTCGCTCCGCATCGCCGCGCGGCGCTTTGGGAAGCAGAAGAGACATTGCACGACGATCTGCTGGGGAGCGCGTGCGCCTCGCACGCTGGGGATGGCGCCGCGCCATCACGAACTTTTCCTCCCTCGCGAATATTCTCCGAAGCTTTTCGGCGAGGCGCCGAAAAGAGCGTGCGAGACGCACCCGCTCCCCGGCGTCTGGATTCGCCACTTTTTCCAATGACGCTGCCGGAACGGGTCCAGGCGGATTATGAAGGAATGAATTTAACGACCGGGCCGCATCCGATGCAGTTGCTGCGCCAACAGTTGCCGGAGATTTGGCGAGCAAGTGATCTCGCGCAGGCGCCTCCCGGATCGATCATTCAGATCGCCGGGAATGTGATCTGCCGGCAACGGCCGGGAACGGCGAAAGGATTTGTCTTCGTTAGTCTGGAAGATGAAACAGGGGTTTCGAACGCAATCGTGACGCCGGATTTGTTCGAGCGCAGTCGGCTCGTGATCACGGAAGAGCCCTTTCTCCTCATCGAAGGCGAAGTGCAGAACACGGATAACGTCGTGCTTGTGAAGGCGCGGAAAATCCGGCCTCTCCCTCATGCGCAGCTCGCCGGAAGCGAGTCGCATGATTTTCGTTAGGCGAAAATCAATGGCACCCGCAACCCGGGCCGCAACCGCCACCGCCGACGGTGCCGACGGATGGACCGACCGATCCGCCCGGGACATGCACGCCGTAGCCTCCAGAGATGACCCGCCTAACGGCTTCGCCCGTTTCCGGATCAACCCGCAACGGCTCGTCTTTCATGCTTTGTTTCACTTCGAAACGGCGGATTGGCTTTGTCGTATCTGTTGTTTCGTAAACGTAGGTTGGCATCACTTATTCTCCCGCGTGCCGCTTCGGTGTTTCCTTCGGCTCGGCTGCTTTTTCAGTCGGCTGATTGTCGGATTCCATCCACTCGGTGTGGAAAACGCCCGGCTTGTCGACTCGCTCGTAGGTGTGCGCGCCGAAGAAATCGCGCTGCGCCTGCAGCAGGTTCGAGGGCAACCGTGCCTGCCGGTAACTGTCGAAATAGCCTAACGACGCGCTGAAGGCCGGCACCGCCACGCCCTGCTCGATCGCCGTCGCCACCGCCACCCGCCAATTGTGCTGCGTCTTCTGGATGATGTCGGTGAAATAGGAATCGAGAAGCAGGTTATTCAGCCCGGGGTCCCGCTGGTACGCCTCGACGATGCGATTTAGAAATTTCGCGCGGATGATGCAGCCGCCGCGCCAGATGGTTGCGATGTCGCCGAAATTCAGGTTCCAGCCGAACTCCTTGCTCGCCGCGCCTAACAATTCCATCCCCTGCGCGTAGGAGACGATCTTGGAGGCGTAGAGCGCATCGCGCACGGCGCTGATCAGCTCGTCGCGACTTCCGCTAAATTTTTTGATCTTCGGCTGCGGTAAAATCTTCGAGGCTTTGACCCGGTCTTCCTTGCGCGAGGAAATGACTCGCGCCTCGACCGCGGCGTTGATCGTGGAAATGACGACCGACTGGCGGATGGCGGACTGCAGGGTCCAGATGCCGGTCCCTTTCTGGCCGGCTTTGTCGAGGATGACGTCGACCAGCGGCTTGCCGGTATCGGAGTCTTTCTTGCGAAAGATCCGGGCGGTAATGTCGATCAGGTAGCTGTCGAGATCGCCGCGATTCCATTCCGAAAAAATATCGGCCAGCTCGTCGGCCGTTAGGCCAAGCACGCCGCCGAGAATGGCGTAGGCCTCGCCGATCAACTGCATGTCGCCGTACTCGATCCCGTTGTGCACCATCTTGACGTAGTGCCCGGCGCCGTCCGGCCCCATATACCGACAGCAAGGCTCACCATCGACAACTGCCGCGATTTTGGTGAAGATCGGCGCGATAATTTCCCATGACGCGCGCGGCCCGCCGGGCATGAGCGAGGGCCCCTTGAGCGCGCCCTCTTCGCCACCGGAAACGCCGCAGCCGACAAAGTGAATGCCCTGCGCCTCGAGTTCCTTGCAACGACGCTGGGTGTCGGTAAAAAGCGAGTTGCCGCCGTCGATGATGACATCACCCTTCTCGAGCAGCGGAACGAGCTGGCCGATCACGGCGTCAACCGGCGCGCCGGCCTTGACCATGATCATCGCCTTGCGCGGGCGTTGCAGGGCGCCGATAAATTCTTCCATCGTGGTCGTCGGCTGGATGTTTTTGCCCTTGGCGCGATTGGCGGCAAATTTCTCGGTGACCGCGGTGGTTCGATTATAGACCGCGACCTGGAATCCTTTCGACTCCATGTTGAGAACGAGATTTTCGCCCATGACGGCGAGGCCGATGAGGCCAATATCACATTGATTCGTTTTCATTTTCGGTTTCTCCTAAGTGCGTCCGTGCCCCGATGACAAAGGTGCCGGCCCGCTTCAGCAGATGGCAACTTGGCATTTGGAAATCCTTATCACAACCAGCCTGCTGCAAGAACGACCGAATAGTTGGGACGGCAAGGCAGGCGCGTCAGTCGATTTCTGGGGAGTGGTGCGGGGGATGGAAGACGGGCGCGAGATTTCCG
>JBBPZW010000027.1:0-19610 GCA_038198475.1 Chthoniobacterales bacterium
CTCACCTGCATCTTCGTTAATAACGGGCTCCTGCGGGAGAACGAGGCCGAGATCGTGCAGCGCGTCTTTGGCGAGAATTTCCAGATCAAACTCAAATACGTCGACGCCTCGGCAAGTTTTCTCCGGCTGCTTGAAGGGGTGACCGATCCCGAGACGAAGCGCAAAGTGATCGGTGGCGAATTCGTTAGGGTGTTCGAAGAAGCGACCAAGGAACTCCTCGCGCAGGACCGGGCCGACCAGCGACCGCACGCCGGTTATCGCTTCCTCGCCCAGGGCACGCTCTATCCCGACGTGATCGAGAGCGTCGCGATTGGCGGCAATCCGGCGTCGCTGATCAAAAGCCATCACAACGTCGGCGGACTTCCGGAAAAAATGAATTTTGAGCTGGTCGAGCCGCTGCGGCAGCTCTTCAAGGATGAGGTGCGGCAGGCCGGCCAGCAGCTCGGTTTGCCTAACGAAATCGTGCATCGCCAGCCTTTCCCCGGCCCGGGGCTTGCCGTCCGGATTTTGGGAGAAGTGACCGAGGAACGCCTCCGCATCCTGCGCGACGCCGATGCGATCGTGGTCAGTGAGATGAAGTCTTCGGAGTGGTATTACCGGGTCTGGCAATCCTTCGCCGTCCTTCTTCCCGTCCGCTCGGTCGGGGTCATGGGCGACCAGCGCACTTACGAAAACACCATCGCGCTCCGCATCGTTGAGAGCCAGGACGGCATGACCGCAGACTGGGTGCGGCTGCCGTATGAAATCCTCGCGCGCATCTCGAGCCGGATCGTGAACGAAGTCAAAGGCGTGAACCGCGTCTGTTACGACATCTCGACCAAGCCGCCGAGCACGATCGAGTGGGAGTGAGGGGAATTGCTGATTGTGGATGGCTGATTGCTGATTGGCGCGCCGCCATCGCTTCACGCGCCGGGCGTCTCACTGTTCTTCAATCAGCAATCAGAAATCATCAATCAAAAATAGAATGATCCACGTCCTCGATATCCGGCATGTGGGCCGGCCCGGAATCATCGCCGCCACCGCGCTGGAAACGAACGACGGCATCGCGCTCTTCGACACCGGGACCGATGCGACCTTTGCAAATATCGCCAGCGCGATGCGCGCGGCGGGCTTCGCGCCTAACGATGTCCGCCATGTTTTTCTGAGCCATATTCATCTCGATCACGCTGGAGCGGCGTGGCATTTCGCCGAGTTGGGCGCGACGATCCACGTTCATCCGCGCGGCGCGCGCCATCTCGTGGATCCGTCGCGCCTGATGGAATCGGCCACGCGCATTTTCGGCGACGAGATGCAGCGGCTCTGGGGCGAAATGCGGCCGATCGCGGAGGACAAGGTGAAGGTGACGGAGGACGGCGAGATCATCCGCGCAGGCGAGTTTGAAGTGCGCACCTTCGCCACACCGGGCCACGCCTCGCATCACAACGTCTATCAATGGGACGACCACCTCTTTGGCGGCGACGTCGCCGGGGTGCAGCTCGACGATGGCCCGCCCGTGCCGCCCTTCGTCCCGCCGGAACTGCACGTCGAGTCCTGGCTGGAATCGATCGATCGCATGCGCGCGTTGCCCGTGACTCAGCTTTATCTTCCGCATTTTGGGCAGGTCAGAGGCGATTTGCCGAAACACTTCGACGCACTCGAAAAGCGGGTGCGCCGCTGGGCGAACTGGTTCCGCGATGAACTTCGCCAAGGCCGCGCGGAATCCGAGTTAATCCCGGCCTTTGCCGCCTACGAAGCAAATGATATTCTTGCCTCCGGCGCGGCGGAGGATCGCTGGGAAGACTACGAAATGGCCGACCCAAGTTTCATGGCGGTAGCAGCCTCGATTCGCTACTGGCACAAGTATCATCCCGAGGCCCTCGATTAACGACCCGTAAGGCCGACCTGTCGGCAGTCGTCTCCTCAGACCGCGTTCTCGCAGCGCAATATTTACGGGCGTTTTGCATCCGCTCCGAGCCACCCGTCGTAGTTCTACGTCATGACTGGTGCATATCGGCGAAAGTTTTTCGCAATCGTAATCCTCCTGGCCCTCGTCGCAGGCATCGGGTTTGGAATCTCCCAACGCCATTCACCACGGAAGTCCGTCCCCGTCCCCGCGGCGCCTGTTGCAGTCCCATCGACCCCCCTTCAGGTCGTTCTCACCCCGTTGGGTGGCACAGAGAAGATCGATCAGGACATCGCCAAACTTCAGGACCGGATCAAAACCACCCCAAACCTCGCTCCTCAGCTTCTGGAACGGCTCGGCTGGACGTTTGTCGACAAAGCCCGGATCAGCAGCGATCCCGGTTACTACAAGCTGGCAGAGCAATGCGCCGACGCGATTACCCAGAAGATTCCCGATTCCGCTGACGGAGAACTGCTGCGCGGCCATATCTATCACACCCTTCACCGTTTTAAGGATGCAGAAGCGGTCGCGCGCAAACTCGTGGCGCAGCGGACCTTCGTTTTCGACTACGCGCTCCTCGGTGATGCCCTGATGGAGCAAGGCCGGCTAAACGAAGCCGTCGATGCCTACCAAAAGATGGTCGACCTCAAGCCCTGCCTCCAGACTTACAGCCGGGTCGCTTACATGCGCTGGCTGAAGGGCGATCTCCCCGGCGCCATTCAAGCGATTCGTTATGCCGTTACCGGGGGAAGCATTCTTGAACCCGAACCGGTAGCCTGGGCTTATACCCGTCTCGCCTTTTACGAGTTGCAGGCTGGCAATCTGGAAGTGGCCCGGCGTTCGACCGAGCTAGCGACGTCCTATGTGCCTGAGTATGCCGCCGCGCTCCTGATGCGGGGTCGCATTCTTCTGGCAGACAGCAAACCGACCGAGGCTGTGGCCGTCCTCCGCCCTGCCGCGGAAAAGAGTCCTCTTCCCGAATACCTTTGGACTTTGGCCGATGCCTTGCGCGCCGAGGGTCAGCCCGAACAGGCGTCCGCCGTCGAGAAAAAGCTCGTCGCGACAGGAACAGCGAATGATCCCCGCACCTTTGCTCTCTATCTCGCCACGCGCGGCACTCAACCCGACCTGGCTCTGCGCCTCTCCAAAGCGGAGCTGGATACACGCCAGGATATTTTCACCCGCGACGCGGTCGCCTGGGCCGCATACCGGAAGGGCGATCTGCAAACTGCGCAGGACAATAGCCAGGCAGCACTCTCAGAAGGAACCAAAGACGCCCGTCTCTTTTACCACGCCGGAATCATCGCCGCCGCCTCCGGCCAAACTACGAAAAGCCAGACTTACCTCAATGAGGCGAAAGCCCTCGAGCAAATGCTCATGCCCTCGGAGCGGACTTCCTTGGAGCAGCAACTCGCTTTCCTCCCCCGTCCTGAAACTCAGGTTTCCTCCAGATAGACAAACCTAAAGCCAAAGAAAGATCACTAACAAAGTCATATGAAAAACAAACGATTCCTTGGGCTGGCCAGCCTCGCTCTTGCCGCCCTATCCCTGCTCGCCCTTTTCCCGGGCGAGGCCCGGGCTTCCAGTCACATGGATGCTCCGCTCATTACCCTCGATCCATCCGCCAATACGGCTGATGTCTATGCCTTCCTCCATGAAGAAGGCGGAGCAAAGGTCTTGGAAACCGCACTCGCCGTATATCCCTTTGAGGAGCCGGGCGAGGGGCCGAATAACTTTCGTTTCGACGACAACGTTCTTTACCAGGTCCACGTTTCCCTCGGAGCCGACGTTGCCGCGGGCGCAGCCACCATCTCCTATCAGTTCCGTTTCACCACGACCTATAAGAATGAGAACACGATCCTGCAGGCTTTCCTTGGTGTGATTAATACCGTCGACGGAGCCAATCAGAACCTGACCCAGAACTACACCGTCACGAAAGTCGATCATCGGGATAATTCCAACACCGAACTCGGTTCCGGCGTCGTCCCGCCGAATAACCAGGGCATCGCCACGCCGCTCTACAACATTGATAACAATGGAGAGAACGCGGCCAAGCCGGGCGTCGCAACGGATGCCGCTCTGGACAGCTATACCAAGACTTCGATCTCGACTTTGTCGAGCGGATATATATCGTTCGCGGGACAGCGCGAAGACGGCTTCTATGCCGATATTCAGGCGGTCTTCGACCTGTTGAATTTCCGCACCGGAACGGACGTCTTCGATAGCCAGGCTGGCTTCAACGTTCATACCATCGTGTTGCAAATCCCGTTGAGTGAACTTGGCGGCGACCAGCAAGTGGTGGGCGTTTATGCCACGACCAGCCGGCAAACCACTCGCGTGCTGAGCGAAGGCCCGGCCTCAGTGCCGCCAGTCAATACTGGCCCGTTTGTGCAAGTCGGTCGTCAGGGCAACCCGCTCTTCAACGAAGGTCTCGTTGCGCTGAAGGACAAGGATCTCTACAGCCGTACCCAGCCGACCGCCGATGCGACTCTTTTCCAGCAGTACGCCTCTTCGCCAGAGTTGGCCAAGCTCATCAACACCATCCTCTTCAATGGTCAGATGACCGCAATCGAGGAAAACCGGACCGATCTGGTCGGAATCTTTATCCCTGACGTGATCAAGGTCGACCTCTCGACCGCTCCCGCGCGTCTCGCCGGTGGCGGGCCAGACTTTGTCGCTAACCCGGATGACGTCGGCTTCAACCGCCTTGGGATCTTCGGTGGAGACACGCTGACCAGCACCGTCCAGACAGGTTTCTTCAATAACGGCACCGTCCCGGGCGGTTGGCCGAACGGTCGCCGTTTCGGTGACGACGTCCTCGACATCGCGGTCACTGCGATCCTGAGCGACCTGCGTGACCCGGCTAACCCGGTCATTACTTCCGCTGATGGGATTGATAACGTGAGTAAGAACGACAGCGTTTACAACAAAGTCTTCCCATATGCCGGCACGCCGCACAACGGCCGCAACCATATGCACCACAGCGCCCTCGCCGTGGTCACGGAAGATCGTTTTCAGAACATCTCCACGCGCGGTCCGGTCGAAACAGGCGATAGCGTCCTCATCGGCGGTGTCATCATTGGCGGGAATGCCGTCAAGCATGTCATCTTCCGCGCCCTCGGGCCTTCGCTCGAAGGCAACAGCGTGATGGGTCCGCTGGCTGATCCGACGCTCGAGATCTACCAAGGCAGCACCTTGATCGCGACGAACGATAACTGGAAGGACTCCCAGGAAGCGGAAATTGCCGCCACTGGATTAGCCCCGACCAATGATGCGGAATCGGCGATTGTTGCCGACCTGGCTCCCGGCGCCTACACCATGATCATTCGCGGTAAGAATGGCACCACCGGTGTGGCCTTGGTTGAAGGCTACGACCTGGATCAATAAGGAGACTTAAGGAGCATGACCAAGTTCACGCTCTCAATTTAACCGGGCGGCGGTCGCTGATCGCCACCTAAACTAACTGTGGACTGAGTAGCCTGCGGGTCGGTCGGATTGGTTCCGATCGGCCCGCTCGCTTTCTCAAAAATTGCAGACTTTTCCTCGACTGGTATGACGCGACTGGCGATCAGCTTTCTATTTCTGGTTTCGGCCCTGAGCGCTTTCGCGCACGACCCGGGCTTAAGCTCGGTCAACCTGCGTCTGGAGTCGGGAAGGATCACTGCCATTGTCACTTTCAACGGTCGCGATATCTCGACCGTTCTCGGGGAAGATCCGCGGGCTGTAAGAGAGGGCGGAGCGGGCATAAAGGGCAAACTGGAGGCCCTCGCCAGGCGTGCTCTGCGTCTCGAGACGAATGGCCAAAATACCGCGCCCGCAACGACATCGGCGAAGGTCGATGAAAATAAGAACGTCGAGTTTAACTATACTTACCCCAAGCCATCGGGAGTTCGGTCAATCACTCTTCATTCTCAGCTCCTCCCGGAAATGCCGTTTGGGCATCGCCAGTCATTCGTCGCGCTGGGCGTTTCCGGCCACGAACTCGCGCGCCATCTGCTTAGTGGGCGGGAAACCGAGACGACCTTTATCCCTGACGAAGCCGCCGCCCCTCCCAGTCAATCGTTCTTCGACTTTTTCTTGTTAGGCGTTCGCCACATTCTGACCGGTTACGATCATCTGCTGTTTCTTTTCGGTCTTTTGATCGTCTGCCGCAATCTCCGCCAGGCTGCCCTCCTCATCAGCTGCTTTACCATTGCCCACTCAGTCACTCTTGCGCTCTCTACCTTTGGCCTGGTTCACTTACCGAGTCACTGGATTGAAGCAGCCATCGCGGCCTCGATCCTCTACGTCGGCCTCGAAAACTTGATGCGAGGCGATGGTCATCTCCGCGGGCGCTGGCTGCTCACCTTTGCCTTCGGCCTCGTCCATGGGATGGGATTTGCGGGAGTTCTGCGAGAAATGGGCGTGGCCGATGGCGGCTGGTCCACGGTCGCGCCCCTCGCCGGCTTCAATCTCGGCGTGGAAGCAGGCCAGCTTTGCGTCGCGGCCATTCTTCTGCCGCTGCTTCTGCGTTTTCGAAAAAATCCGCAGTTCTTGCGCGTCGCGGTCCCGGTCGCTTCGGTGGCCGTCGCCGCGGCCGGAGGATGCTGGCTGGTGCAGCGCGCCTTCTTTAGTTAGGCCTCATCCGCCTTCAATTTCAGTAGGTTCTGAAACTTCGGATTGTCCCGCAGCGGATCCCACTGCGGCTCGGCGCGCAGCGTGCCGGGCGTCGGTCCGCCAATTTGCCTAACGAGCTTCTCGAGCAGGTCGAGGGCTTGATCGTTCCGTCCTAACTGCGCGTAGATCGCCGCCAGGTTGGTCGCGAGGAGCGGGCCGTCGAGGGCGTCGGCCGAAATCGGGAGCAATTGCACGGCGCGTTCGCCGGTCGCCACCGCCTCCTCCGCCCGGCCCAGCATGGCATCGATCAACGCCTGCATAATAAGAATCTTGGGATCGTTAGGCGATTCGATCGCTTCCACCAGCACCGCCTCCTTGGCCGCGCGGAAAGCGCGCCCGGCCTCTTCCTCGTTCCCGCGACCGCGCGCGATCAACCCCACATACCAGTCGCGGGGAACGGTATAATCATCGAGCGCGCCAACGAACCCGCACAAGCCGATGTCGTTGTATTTGCATTCTGTGCAGGTCCCCAGCCTCCGCGCGGCCTCGTCGTAATCCCGTTCGATCAAGGCGTGCCGCACGGCAATCGTCGTCACGGCGCCGCCCGGATCGAACCCCTTCGGAGTCCGCTGCAACGCCCGGCGAAGAGGGGCCGTCTCGCCGTGTTCGCGCAGTCGGAGGTCGGCCCGCGCGATCGGAATCATGTGCGCATCGGGGGCGATCGAAGCCTCTTCCGCGAGCACCTCGTCCGCTTCCTGGTAACGCCGCAAATAAGTCAGCGTCTCGGAAAGGTTCCAGAGCGCCGAGACGCTCCGCGGGTCGAGTTGACGGGCGCGCTCCAAGTGAAGAATCGATTCCTCCCAACGACCGCGGCGACGCTCGATCACGCCAAGCGCGCTGGCCACATCGGCCTCGTTAGGCAAGGCCCGTTGCGCGAGGGTCAGTTCACGAATCGCAGCCTCGTAATCGCGCGCGGAATAGTAATGATAAAAAGCGAGCGCGAGGTGCCCTTCACCGAGGTCGGGGCGTAAACGCAGCGCCGTTTCCGCTGCCTCTTTCGATCGCGCGAGCCGGGCCCAACTCTTGTCGTAGCCGAACCAAAAGAGCTCGCCATGAATGCGCGACGCGAGATAGTGCGCGAGGGCGAACTGCGGATCGCGGACCAGCGCCTGATCGAGCAACGGAAGGGCTTTCTCGCCGTTTTCGTGCGGATCACCCAAGCCGCTCCAACGGAAGAGATCCCGCGCCTGAATGTAGAGATCGTAGGCTGCGAGGTCCTTCGTCGGCGCCATGGAGAGGCCGGCTATTTCCCGCGGCGAAAGATTGGCCTGCAACGCCCTAACGATCCGCTCGGCCAGCTCGGTTTGGATGGCGAATAGATCCGTTAGTTCGCGATCGAAAGTCTCGGCCCAGACATGGACGTCAGTCCGCGCGTTGATGAGCTGCGCGTTGACCCGGACGCGATTGCCCGATCGGCGCACTGTCCCTTCCAGAACATGGGCGACGCCGAGCGCCTCGCCGATCTCGCGCAGGTTGCGCGTGCCGGTGCGATATTGCTGCACCGAGGTGCGGCTGATCACCTTCAAGTCGGCGATCCGCGCCAGGCTGGAGAGAATGTCATCGTGCACGCCGTCAGCGAAGAAAGTATTCTCGCGGTCGTCGCTCAGGTTTTCGAAAGGGAGGACGGCGATGCTTTTTTCCGGCGCCGCCGCGGCGGGCGCGACGTCTGCAGTTCGTTTGATCCCGGAAGGGGTGATGTCGTAACCCCAGGCGAGAACGGCCGCGATCGGGAAACCGAGGCAGAGGCCAAGAATAACGAGGCGCACCGCCCAGTTGGGGACGTCAAAAAATGGAAAAACCTGAGTGGCGACCTGCACCAGGACCCAGGCGACGACGACGTAACCGACCGCGACCCGATAAACCTTGCGACGTTTCAGCTCGACGAAGAACGGCTTCAACGCTGTGCCCCGGGAGGGCGGGCGTTCGACGCTCGTATCGGGAAGGGTCACGCCATGCTTATGCTGTCGGATGGCGAGAGCGGCAAGTGCCTGTTGCGGGCCAGTCGGACGAGGACGCCAAAAAAAAACTGCAACTTCAAGAGCCGGATTCCGTAGAACATTATTGAATGAAGAACACCTGCTTTTCCCCCATTCGTCAGCGTCCCGCATTCTCTTGCGATTCCGTGCGCTTTTCTCTTTTGCAAGCAAATGAAAACAACTTTGTCCAAGCCGGACGAAGTCACCCCTGTGGCTGCGCCGTTCGCCGCCACTTCGAATCGAAAAACCAAAATGAAAGGAATCAATAATATGAACGCAATTACCAAACATCCATCGATGCGCGACCGGTCTCTGGCGTCTCTCGGGCTTCTGCTCGCGACCGTTACTCTGCTGGCCTTCGCGTCCCAGTCAGCGCAAGCCAGTGGCGAAAAGCCGTTTCACGCCAATTTCACCACCCAAGTCGAGACAGTCCTGGAGTTTCCGTTTCTCCACGTCACGGTTAATTCACGAGGACAGGCAACCTACATGGGCAGGACTACTGCTTTTACCGACGATCAGCTCGTCAACGTGATCGACGGCAGCGGGACCGCGACCTACACGCTGACCGGCGTGAACGGAGATACACTTGTGTTAGCTCTGGTGATTCCGATTGGCGGCACGATCAACGTCGAAGGAGGAGTTACCTTTTCCGGCAGTTATACAGTCATCGGAGGCACCGGTCGATTCAACGGCGCCACCGGAAGCGGCGTCTTCGCGGGCGGGGCGCTCTTTCTTACCGAGACCGATGGTATCGGTGCCTTTGCCGTCGTCGGCACAATCTCGTTGCCGGGCTCGTAGTGGAAGGCTGTTTCTTCAGCGACAAACAATGGAGGGACCTCGCTTCCGCATCCAGACATGCAGAGAAGTCCTTCCAAGCCTCTTTGGAACGTGCAAATAACACCTTCGTTCGAACCAATGCCAAAACTGAAGATGTCTGTGTTGGCCTCGCAAGGATCGCGCGAAGGGAGCGTCTTTGTCCTGAGTGTGAGCAGGGACAAACGGTGGAGGGAGGCGCTTCCGCCTGTGCAGTGCACGTGGAAGCACCCCTCCATTTCGTTACCAGGTTCAGGCCGCGGCGCTCTGGAAGGAGGTAAGAGACAAGTGGTTCAATCGAGAAGAAAAACAAAACGCACGACCATCTTCTTTCATGATTTAGGCGTGTTCCTGGATCTGGTCTGGCAACATTGGAAACCGCGGGGCAGGCTCGGTTGACGTTGTAGCCGGGGACGCTGACCCCGGCCGGTTGTCCTCTGCTTCTGTCGCTGCCCGCTCTCCCGCCGGGGTCATCGTCCCCGGCTACAGCCCCTAGATCGCCAGCAAATCGGTCAGATCTGCTGTCGTTAGGCCAGTCATCAGCGGCTCTTCCGTTTCCAGCATCGCGCTCGCCAGCTCTCGCTTCCGCTTTTGCAGATGGAGGATCTTTTCCTCGACCGTGTCGCGCGCGATCAGCTTATAGGAGGTAACGACGCGCTTCTGACCGATGCGATGGGCGCGATCGGTCGCCTGCGCCTCGACGGCCGCGTTCCACCACGGGTCGAAATGGATCACCGTGTCGGCCGCGGAGAGGTTCAGGCCAACGCCGCCAGCCTTCAGGCTGATCAGAAAAACCGGGATGCGGTCGTCGTTTTGGAACTGGTCGACCTCCCCCTGTCGATTCTTCGTTAGGCCGGCGAGATAACAATGAGCGGTGTCGCTCGCCTGCAAACGCTCGCGGATGAGATCGAGCATCTTGACGAATTGACTGAAGATAAGGACGCGATGGCCGCCATCGATGATTTCCTCGAGCAATTCGTCGAGCAGATCGAGCTTAGCTGAGGAGTCGCTGTTCTGTGTCTGGGGAGCGCGGGCGACCTCGCCTGCTGTTTTTGGCGACTCGCCAAAAATTCCGGACGTGTCCCGCGAGTCGCGTGACACGGCAGGCGGGTCGCCTGCGCTCCCCAGGCCCAGGAGCCGCAGGTCGCAACAGGTTTGGCGCAAACGCAGGAGGCCGGTCAGCATTTTCATCCGGGTCGCGCCGTCGCTCGCTCCGCCGGCGCCCATGCCCTGCTGAATCTCACGCAGGAGCGCATTGTAGGTCGCGCGCTGGGTCGGACCCAGTTCGCACGGCACGACCTGCTCGATCTTCTCCGGCAGTTCGCGCGCGACGTCGATCTTGCGGCGACGAAGGAGAAAGGGCCGCAGCCGGCGCGCCAAACGACGCTGCAGCACCGGCTCAGGATTGCTCGTCAGCGGCCGCTCGTAGCGTTCCCGAAAATCATTCCGGCTCCCGAGATAGCCCGGCGCGACGAAATTCATCAGCGACCAGAGATCGCGGACCGAGTTTTCCATCGGCGTGCCAGTGAGGACAAGACGTTGGCGGGCGTTGAGGCTGAAGGCGGCCTGGGCATTTTGCGTGTCGGGATTCTTGATGTGCTGCGCTTCGTCGAGCACGACGGTGCTCAAGGCGAGGCCAGCGTAAAACTCCGCGTCGCGCCGCAGCAATCCGTAACTCGTTAGGCCAAGATCGAATTCCGGCAGACGGGCGATCTTCCTCGCGCGCTCCGGACCGTCGATTCTGAGCGCCTTCAGCTCCGGGGTGAAACGCGCGGCTTCGCGCTCCCAGTTGGAAAGAAGCGAGGTCGGGCAAACGATCAGCGCCGGGCCGCGTCCGCGTTCGAGCCGGAGAAGCGCGAGGGTCTGAACGGTCTTCCCGAGGCCCATTTCGTCCGCCAGAATCCCGCCGAGGTTCTGAGCCGCAAGCGCGGCCAGCCAGCGGACACCGGTAACTTGATAATCGCGCAACTGCGTCTCGAGCGATCCGAGCGCACCCAGCTCACGCCCTTGGCTCATGATCTGCGCAGCGTCGACCAGGCGCGCGCCGATTTCCTCCGCGGTGTTGGCCAAGTAAGCGGCCTGGATTTTCTTCAGACGATAAACGCCGGGTTGATTCTGCCGCGGATCGGCGTCGCGCAGCATCTGTTCGAAATCATCGAGCGCATCCGGATCAAGAACCGCCGTTTTACCATTCGTTAGGCGAATCTGATTCTGCCCGGAACGAAGAAGGCGTTGCACCTCGGCCTGCGGAATCCCTTCCCCCGCCCCGGTCGCGACGGAGTATTTCAGCTCGAACCAATCTTCGCCCGAACGCACGATCTCGATCGTGGGCGCGACCGGCTCGAGTTCGCTGCTTGCCTTCTCGAGGCGCGGCGAAACTGAAACGTCCCAATCCGCCGGCAAGGACGGAAAATCGAAAGCGAAGAAACGCACGATGCGCCCCGAATCGCGCATTTCGAAAACGTCGCGAGAAAAGGTGAAGCCGGCGCGCTCCATGCGCGCGACTGACTCTTTTTCGAGTGCGACGTTACGCACGTAAAGGTGCTCGCCCGCTTTCTTGTCCCGAAAAGCGAAACGCTTTTCCGGCTCGGACATGGGCGGAAATGCGGGGCGTTCGCTATATTGGCAGCGAAGAATCGCACGCAGATTTTGCAGGGAGCCTTCCAACTGGAGCCGGAAGGACGGCTGTGCCGCCTTCACCGTGGGCAGTGAAATTCCGGACGGGAGTTCGACATCGGCAACTTCGCGCCAGAGCGGGAGTTCGAGGGCGAGAAAGTCGTCGGCCTGCTCAACCCGCAGTCGCAACGGCTCCCGCAAAACGTTCGTTAGGCGGGAGGGCAGATCGTTCCCGATTTCCAGAAAATTGCGACCGCTGAGGAGCCATGCATTCGGCCCGGCGAGCAGCGGAGTTTCATTTTCCGCGAGGCTGGACACCAGCTCGAAACCGTCGTCTGCATTTCGCAAAACGATCCTCGGTCGATAAGGCTCACCCTGAACTCGGGCCGGGCTCGATTTTCCAAAGCCGAGCCGCGGATGCCCCCGCAACGCTGGTAGCCAACGCAGGAAGTCCGCTCCAGGAAGCATGTTCACCGCAGCGGCCTCTTGGCCTAACGAATTTAGCGCAGCCAGGTCAAATTCATCACAGCCGAAGCGTTCACCGCGGGGCAGCGCATCGAGCATCATTCGGCGCCCTTCCGGTTCCGCTTCAATGCAAACCATGATTTGTCCCTTGGCCCAGGCCGCCTGAAAGTTTGGCGGCAGGATGAAATGCAGCTTGATCGCGCGCGGCCCGGCTTCCCCTAACGAAACAAAGCGTATGTTGACCGGCGCAGATGCCGCCGCTTCCTGGTGTGCGACCCGCATTTCCGCGGGCGGGGGCGCAAGATAAGCGAGCCCGACGGCGAGCGAATGCGCGCAGACTTTTCCCCACTCGCGCGATTCGCGGCAGGTGCAGATGTTCTCCATATCGATCGCGCTGCGAATCCGCAGCCCGGCCCGATAATTTTTCTGACCCTCGCGCACTTCGCCCAGGAGGAGCGGCGGCTCGTAGCACGCGCCTGAGACGCGGCCGGCCTTAAGCAGCTCGCGGCCGGCCTTCATCGCCTGCCAGCCGCCGGCGCTGGAAAGAAGTTTCTCCGTGATCGCTATCACCGCGCAGAGTCCACGCGTGCGGCGGCTAGCGCAATTGCCCGCGGTTTGCCGGGAGCCGCTTTCCGTGAAATAGGAGCCGCGCGATGAGAGACACGCGCGACCCGCACGAAAAACTCGCCCTCATCGCCGGCGTGGCCGCCTTTGTCACCTGGGGATTGGTCCCGGTTTACTGGAAGCTGCTTCGTTTCATCCCGGCCTCGGAGATTCTCGCGCATCGCTTCGTCTGGACCTGCGTCTTCATGATCGCGATCCTGAGTTGGCAAAGGCGCTGGCCCGAAGTGCTGGGCAATCTGCGCTCGCGGCGGACGGCGTTCCTTTGCGCAGCCAGTGGCGTGGCGATCGCGATCAACTGGTTCGTTTTCATCTGGGCGGTCAACGCCGGTCACGTCCTGGAGACGAGCCTCGGTTACTTCATGTCGCCGCTCGTCAACGTCCTGCTTGGCGCGATCATCCTGCGCGAACGACTGACCCGGGCGCAGCTCATCTCGGTGCTGCTCGCGGGCGGCGCGGTCTGCTACCTGACTTTCGGTTTTGGCCGGCTTCCGTGGGTAGCGTTGACGCTTTGCTCCTCCTTCGGGCTTTACGGATTGTTGCGAAAAATTTCGGGGGCCACTTCCATTCCGGGACTTTTTTTGGAGACAACGCTGATCGCGCCCTTCGCGCTCGGGTTCCTCATCTATCTCGCAAGTCGGGGCGAACTACATTTCGCGCTTGGCTCGCCGGGACTCGATGGCCTTCTCATCAGCACCGGCATCGTAACCGGATTGCCGCTCGTCTGGTTCGCCCACGCCGCGCGCCACCTCCGCCTAACGACAGTTGGTTTCCTGCAATATCTCTCGCCCAGCTGCACTTTTTTCCTTGGCGTCTTCGCTTATCACGAGCCGTTCCGGCGCGCGCAGATGGTGACCTTCGTTCTCATCTGGATTGCCCTCGCGATCTTCACCGCGGATGCCCTTTCGCGGTGGCGGGCGAGCAAGGCCGCCGCGCTGCAGCCGGTCGAGTTGTAGATGCGGCGCTCGGCGGTGCGTGATCTGTGTTAAGCTCGCGCCTCAGATGTGGAGCGAAGACAATTTCCAATACGCGATCGAGAACACCGAGGTGATCCTCGCGCCGGAAGGCAAAATCGCGACCTTCGGGCACACCAGTTTTCGTTTCTATCTCATCAGTGAGCTGATGGATCAGGTGAATGAAGTGCGGGTCCGCGATGGCCGGATTCACGCCGAACGGCCGCAGATTCTCACACCCGACCATTATGCGCGGCTCCTCCTGGAGGGCTTCGGCGAAAAAGCGGCGCGCTATGCCGAGCAACTTCGCGAGCGTAGTCAGCAGTTTGCCGTCCTGCGTTACGGCTTCCAATTTCGCAAAACCGATGTGGTGGAGAAAACGATGCGCGCCTCGCTCGCGTCGGTCATCGAGCAAACGAAGGCACGGGTGAACCGGGCCGAGGAACCGCTCAGTGCGGTCATTCAGGGAGTGGACGACGCCTGGGAGGTTTGCCTGCTCAAGTTCACGATCGATCTGATCGAGCGTTCTTCTGGCGGCAACCTGGGAGATCTTCGGCGGCGCGGGTTGATGTAACGCCGAGGGGTTTTGCGCGGCTGATGTCTCGGTGGAAAAACATCCGCTATCGCCTCGAGCGCGGCGGCCTGGAGTTGCTGGCGTGGCTTATCCCGCGGCTGCCGCGACGGGTGTGCATCTGGCTGAGCGCGATGTGCGGGGAGATCGCGTTTGCGTGCGACGGCCAGGGGCGCGCGGTGGCGGAAGAGAATCTGGAATGCGCTTTCGGGGAGCGCTACTCCCCGCGGCAACGCCGGCAGATTGCGCGCGCCTCCTACCGCAATTTCGCCCGCACCATGCTCGATCTTTTCTGGGCGCAAAATCTGACCGCCGAAAACTATCGCGACTACCTGCACCTGGAAGGATTCGAGACGGTCCGGGAACGGCACGCGCGCAGCCCGGGTGGATCGATCGCGATCACCGTGCACCTCGGGAATTGGGAATGGGCCGGCCTCGCTCTCGGCTTCGCCGGTATTCCTACGTTCATTGTGGCGGAAAACTTCAAGAATCCGTTGCTGACCGAAACTTTTCATCGTCTGCGCGAAGTCAGCGGAAATACCATCATCGCGCAGGAAAACTCGATGCTCCGGTTGCTCAAGACGGTGAAGCGTGGGAGCGGGACCGGCATGCTCCTCGACCTAAGCCTGCACCCGACGCAAGCAGCCACGATCATCGAAGGTTTCGGGCTGAAAATGTGCGTCAGCTTTCTCCACGCGGTCCTCGCTCAGCGCGCCGGTACGCTGCTCGTGCCGCTGGAGACAATCCCGCTACCCGACGGCACTTGCCGCGTGATCGCTCATCCGCCGGTGGACTTTCCCGCTGCAGCGACACCGCACGAGATCGCACAGCGCTGCTGGGATGTTTTCGAGCCGATCCTGCGGGCGAATCCCGAGAGCTGGCTCTGGCCGTATAAGCATTTTCGCTACCGCCCGCGCGACGCATCCAGGCCCTATCCGGCCTACGCCAATGACTCGTCGGACTTCGAGAAACTGCTCCGCAGGATCACAAATGAGCAGGACACAGCCGAGCGAAGTCCTTGACTTCGAACAGTAAATTTCTCTTTATCGGAGCTAACAAAGCAGCAGCATCCGGCGGCTCCGTTCAATGGCAGAGGCTCTTTTTCGGCCGACGCTTATCAACGAAATGGGAATCACGAGTCTGCTTTTCCCAGAAGAGAATACTTCCACTTCGGTGACCCATAGCTGGTTGCGTTTCCGTGACATAAGATTCGGAGCCCCCACTCCTTGGCGCGTGTCACCCGACAATTCGGCTTTCCTCTCCCCGGCAACCGGAGGCAATCCGGGGCCAACCGAAAAAAAGCGGCTTGGCATAAATCGCCAAACGTTCATAAACGTCGCTCAACAACTCCATACTTATGTTCGACACAGGCACGACCGGTTTCATGCTTCTCGCCACCAGCCTCGTCATGTTGATGACGCCCGGGCTCGCCTTCTTCTACGGCGGCCTCGCGGGGAAACGAAACATCCTGGGCATCATGATCCAGAGTTTCGTCTCCATGGGCATCACCACCATCATGTGGTTCGTGGTCGGCTACTCGCTCTGCTTCAGTGGAGATTCGTTAGGCGGACTCATCGGCAACTTCGACAAGGCTTTCATGCACGGGGTCGACCTCAATTCACCTTTCCCCGGCAATCACAAACTGCCGGAGTTCGTCTTCATGGCTTACCAGATGATGTTCGCCATCATCACGCCCGCCCTCATCACGGGGGCGTTTGTGAACCGGATCACTTTCAAAGCGTATCTCGCCTTCCTCGTGCTCTGGCAATTGCTGGTCTACTACCCCTTCGCGCACATGGTCTGGGGCGGCGGTCTCCTTGCACATTGGGGCGTACTCGATTTCGCGGGGGGCATCGTTGTGCATGCCACGGCCGGTTTCGCCGCGCTCGCTTCCGTTTTCTACGTCGGCAAACGCCGCGACCGCGAGTCACCACCGAACAGCATCCCGCTCATCGCGATCGGCACCGGACTGCTCTGGTTCGGCTGGTACGGATTTAATGCCGGGAGCGAGCTGGATGTAAACGCCGTCACCGGACTCGCCTTCCTAAATACCGACGTCGCGGCCTCGTTCGCGGCCATCGTCTGGCTCACGATCGAATGGACCGTGCAACGCCGGCCCAAATTCGTCGGGCTCATGACGGGCGCCGTCGCCGGCCTCGCTACGATCACGCCGGCCGCTGGTTTCGTTTCGTTACCGTCCGCGGCTCTCATTGGCATGGCGGCCGGCGTGGTTTGCTACCTCGCGGTGCACTTGAAAAACAAACTCGGCTGGGACGATGCCCTCGACGTCTGGGGCGTGCATGGAGTGGGCGGCGCGCTTGGCGTGATTCTCCTCGGCGTCTTCGCCTCCAAGGCGATGAATTCCGCCGGGGCCGATGGATTGCTCGCCGGCGGGAGCCACTTTTTCCTCGTGCAATGTGCCGCCGTCATCGGCGCGGCGCTCTATGCCTTCCTCTTTACATACGTGATGCTGGCCGTGATCAACCTCTTCACCACCGTGAAAGTCTCAGAAGCGGAAGAAGATCTCGGACTCGATGCCGCGGTCCACGGTGAGCAAGCCTACGATTCGGGAGCGCTCTAAGATTCCACCGCACCAGATGAAAATCCTCCTAGGCCTGGCCGTCGCGGCCCTGGGAATCTGCCCCCTCTTCGCCGGGCAGACCGTCGAGGAGCAAGCCGTCTGGAAACTGGAGCACTCCTATTGGGACTATGTCAAAGCCAGCGACCTCAATAGCTACCGCCACCTTTGGCACGCGGACTTCGTCGGCTGGCCTTCATCGAGCGCGCGCCCGGCGCGCAAAGATCACATCACGGATTGGATCACCAAGTTAACCGACAAAGGCTTGCGGCTCGACTCCTACAAACTGGAACCTACCGACAGCCAGGCCACCGAAAACATCGTCGTCACGCACTACTGGATCACCGACCATTGGGTCGATAAAAGTGGCGTCGGCGAACCCGACTACGCCCGCATCACCCATACCTGGATTCGCACCCCGGGCGGTTGGCAGATCATCGGCGGAATGTCCTGCCCGGAAAAAGAAAAGAAGTAACTGCCGTCGCAATCGCCGCACCCATTTCTCATCGCCCGCTTCGCCAACACCGGTATAATCGCGGTATGAGCACTTCGAGCGCCCGTCCTGCCGTCCCCGTCAACACCCCCGTCGAACACGTCCGCGTACACGGGAAAGCGAGCAGCTTTCTCCAGGAAGCAACCGCCGGGAAATACACCTTCCAGGTCGACGAGCCGAAGGGCGTCGGCGGCACCGAAGCAGCGCCCGATCCCTACGACTACCTGCTCGCCGCCCTTGGCGCCTGCACCTCCATGACGGTCGGTTGGTATGCGCGGCGCGAGAAGATTCCGCTCGAAGACGTGACCGTAACGCTGCGCCATTCACGCGAACACGCCGAGGATTGCGCGGCATGCGAAACCAAAGCCGGCATGCTCGACCGCATCGACCTCGACATCACGTTCACCGGCCCCGTCACCCCCGAGCAACACGCCAAGCTGATGGAAGTCGCAGCCCGCTGCCCGGTCCACCGCACCCTCAAGTCCGAGATCGATATTCAACTGCACGAAGTCTCGCCGACCTAACGAAGAGGGCGATCGCTGCTAAGCCCTTCACCGCGAAGTGCTCAATCCAGGTGGCTAGCTCTTTTGCCGCGATTCAAGGACTGACCACGCAACCGCCCACTTGTCAGGCAAAGGCGCTCTCGCCACCGGGGCGGCGCGCAAGAAAGCCATCGTCGCCGTGGCCCGCCAGTTGGCCGTCGATCTCTGGCGCATCCGCACCGGCCGGGTCAGCCCGCAGATCCTCGGACTCATTTAAAGCCAGGCCAAGACAACCTCATTCGGGGAGAACAGAAAGGAACCAACCAGGCAATTGACCCAACTCTAAGCTAAACACTAAACCACTTTGGAACGTGCGGCGTGCCCGTGGTCTAACTTGACTAAGGAGCTGTCCTTATTCGACGCCTTAGTTTGGGCCGCCGCTCGTTCCTCTTCCACTTGGATCGCATTGATCAAATTGCTGCTGTGGTGGCAAAGCCACACGCACGGATAGGGAGTAAGAGCCGTGGAAAACCAACCCACGCGCCCGCCTCAGGCGGGAAGAGGAAGCGCTCCCTAAGAATCCAGCCAATCAATTAGCCCAACCAAACAAACCAATGAATTAAAAACTAACCCTCACCAGCACGCCACACTTGACTCCCTACATAGGGGTTAGACCAGGGTTAGACCCATTTGTGTGCTACTCGATCGGAGGGAAACGTTTTGCGCACTCCGCGCCCGAGGATGGTCGGTCGGTAAACTTAGATCGAGAGGTGGACCGGCTACGGCGAAGCGGGGAGTTGTATTCCTTCTCTTGTGCCGGTGGATGCCTAAAGCCAGCCGAGATCATCTACTATCCGGGCGTGGCACGGCTACGCAGAGCCGTGGCTACAGGACTAGTGTTGTAGCCGCCTCACTGTGTTGAGGCGCCCATGCACCGCACGGCGGGAAGAGGCCGGAGAGAAAGGCCAGCGGAAGAAGGCAGCGCGTGAGTCCCTTCTTTTTCCTGCTTTCGTTCAGAAGATCGGATTCAGAACCATCCGGCCGTATGCGATGAACGCCATGAGGAGGCCCAGCACGCCGCTCATGATGATGGGTGCGCTCTCGCGGTATTTAACGTGCACCCCGATGAACACAACGCTCTCGATCGCCAGGACCGTGGCCGCCACCACCGTGAGCGCGCTGGATGCCAATGGAAGGCGGCGGGGACGATCAGCCCGATCGCGCAGACGAGTTCGAGGATGCCGAGGGCCTTCCAGGCTTCCCGCGGCAACGCACCAAAGGACCGGACTCCCTCGCTTACCTTGTCGAACATGAAAACCTTCATGACGCCCGACGCTCCGTAGAGGAGCGCGGCGAGGACCTGCAGGATCCATAAGTAGATAGGCTCTAGACCAGAAGAATTATGGTAATAATTATTCAAGATGTTCAAGTGGAGCAAGTTGTCGAGTTATAGGATAAAAAAAGTGATGGAGTGTTTTTGTTTCGATCTGACGGCGGTGCAAAC
>JBBPZW010000028.1:0-6316 GCA_038198475.1 Chthoniobacterales bacterium
GCAAGCAATCGGCAAATCTCGTGGAGGGTGGACCACCAAAATTCATCTGGTTGCCGCGAATGCTCGCTGCGCCTTGAGTTTCGCGCTCTCACCCGGACAGGCCGGCGATGCGCCGCACGGCCGCCTCCTGCTGCAAAAGCAAGGGCCCACTGCGCTTCCCTGCCATCTTATCATGGATCGGGCCTATGAAGGGGACGAAACCCGCCAACTGGCTTTGGAACTGGGTTTCACGTCGGTTGTTCCGCCACATCCAAACCGGGTTTCACCCTGGGAATATGACCGCGCCATGTATCCCGACGCAACGAAATTGAG
Source organism: Chthoniobacterales bacterium (assembly GCA_038198475.1). Lineage (GTDB taxonomy): Bacteria > Verrucomicrobiota > Verrucomicrobiia > Chthoniobacterales > UBA10450 > Palsa-1392. The sequence continues at coordinate 313 of JBBPZW010000028.1, forward strand.
CGCCTCTTCCGTCGACTCAAAGGGTTCCGGCGCATCTTTCTCCCGCTTCGATAAACTCGATGTAATGTTCACCGCCTTCATTCACTTCGCCCTTATCGTCGAGGCCTTGCGTTAGTGTTAACACGCCCTAGGGCTGGCGAAAAATTTCGCCGCCTTTCATGACCATCTTGATTTGCCTAACGACTCCAACATCCCTGGTGGGATCGCCGGCGACCGCGACGAGGTCGGCGAGTTGACCCGGGCGGATGTTGCCGCGATCAGCGAGATGTAAGATGGCCGCGTTGCCGCTCGTTGCCTGGCGCAAAACCTCGAGTGGCGTGAAGCCATACTCGTGCACGAGTAGTTCCATCTCGCGCGCGTTGTCGCCGTGGGTGAAGACGCCGACGTCGCCGCCCAGCGCGAAGGTAACTCCGGCAGCGCGGGCCGCTTTCATGCTCGCGTGTTTTTCCGTGATGCGAGGCGGCTCGGGCGCGCCTCCTTTCTGCCAGCCGTGATATTGCTCGACGGCGTCACCGGCTGCCACGGTCGGACAAAGAGCGACGCCATGTTCTTTCATCAGCTTGAAGACTTCCGCTGTGCCTTCATCGCCGTGCTCGACTGTGTCGACGCCGGCGAGGATGGCGCGGCGCATTCCCTCGGCGGTCGTAGCGTGCGCGGCCACGGGGCGGCCGGCATCGTGCGCGGCTTTCACTGCAGCGGTCATTTCCTCCTGGGAAAAGGTGGGGCGCGAAGGTTCGCCCGGGCCCCAACGATAGTCAGCGTAGAGTTTCACCCAATCGGCGCCTTTGCCGATCTGTTCACGCACTGCCCGAACGATTCCTTCCACCCCGCTCGCTTCCTGCGCCCCCTGCGGCAGATCGAGATCGGTCGAAAGCTTCGGACCGTAACTGCCCGTCGCGACGATTGCGCGCGTTACCACGATCATGCGCGGGCCGGGGACGAGACCCTGGTTGATCGCTTTTTTTAGTCCGACATCGGAATAGCCGGCGCCTTCCGTCCCAAGATCGCGCACCGTTGTGAAGCCGGCCAGGAGAGTGGCGCGAGCGTGGGCGGTGGCCGCGGCGGTGCGAAAGGCGAGTGACTCATTATTCACCTGGTCGTTCCAGGGCGTCTCGTTGTAGGGATGGAGAAAGAGATGAGAGTGCCCCTCAATCAGGCCGGGAATGATAGTGTCGTTAGGCAGGTCGAGCGTTGGGGCGTCGTTGGGCGCGGTGATTTGCGCGGCTGGGCCGGCGGCTTCGATTTTGTCGCCGCGGACGAGCACGGCCCAGCCGGGATGTATTTCCTGGCCGTCGAAAACCGCGGCCGGCCGAAGCAGGCGCGCAACGGGCGCGGCCGGCTCGGCGGCGTGGGCGAGAGCGGCGATTGAGGTCGCGAGGAGAGCGCAAAGAAGATTCGTTTTCACCGAACGGATCTTACCACAGACCGGGCAAAAGCCGTTTCGTCGCCTGCGCATAACGGGAATATTCCGGATAGCGCTGGCGGAGAAACTTTTCTTCGCAAAGCAGTCGCACGATCGCGCCCGTGGTGGCGAGAATGCCTAACGAAACGGAAAGAGGCGAGAGATGGTCGAGGATTCCTGCCCAGATACAGAGACAGATCGACGCGTAGATCGGATGGCGCAGAAAACGGTAAGGCCCGCTTGTGACCAGTTCGCCACCGGTCGGGTCGGCAGCAGCATGAAAACTTCGCAGACCAAAGGTCAGGCGCGCCCAGAGCATCAGGCAGACGGCGCTGATCTGGAAGGCGATCGGAAGTGGCGTGCGCGCGAAGAGTGAGTGCGCGTAAAGCAGAGCCGCGGTCACCGCGACCATCGCGCCGAAGGCCAGGACGGAAGCCAGTCTCATAAAAAAACAATCCCTCGCCCCCATACCATCAGGGCGAGGGATATCGAATATCCTGCTCCGGCGAAACCGGCTAACGACTATTGGTCGCCGGGAACGGTCACGGAAGCTGCCCCGCTGGTATAATCAGTCGAGATCATGGTAGCCTCCGCGGTGACGGTTTTGTATTTCCCGCCCTGGGATGGAATTGACTTGGAAATCTTGGCGCCGGCGGTCTTCTGCGGTTCGGTTCCGAAATCGACCGGCTGGGTCACATGTACCCGCAGGCCTTCGACCGTGACGAGCGAGCCGTTCGGGCCATCCTTGTGCGCCGAAGCGCTGGCGGTGATCTCCTGTTGGCCGTTCACGATTTGCTGTTCCACCTTCACGACCAAGGCGAGGTTGCGCGCGAAGTTAGGATCGTTTTCGTTCAGGGTGCGAGCACCGATGTGACTGACGAGCACAAATTTCTGTGCGCTGTGCGGTCCGAGCTGAGTCTCGGCGGTCGCGCCGCCGCCGCCACCGGGGGCGGCACAGGCGCCGAGAGATAAGGCAGTAGCTGTCGCGAGCAACAAATGCGGAAGGTATTTCATGGCTGAACTCTGGTTAGGCGGGAAGCTCTCGTCAAACACTTGTTTCGGTCCCGCGCAAGGTCAGGGACGGGGGGGCGGCTCGTCTGGCGGGTTGTCGTTCTCCCATTCGGCGGCTGGTGGGCCATGGCCGCGGGGCGGGTGACGAGGACCCTTTCGTTCCCGCCCCGCCTGTTGAATTTTTGCCAGCCTGGCGCGTTGGACGTCGGTCAGTTCCGGTTGGAGCGCGCGGTTGGTCTCGATCATTACCTGGTGCACCCGGGCGCCGGTGTCGGTGCGAATTTCCTGCAATTGTTTGCTCGCGCGATCGAGGATCGGCTCGACTTTCGCCAGCTGTTGCGGGGTTAGGTCGAGCTGGTCCTTGATGTGATCGCGCAAGCGCTCAGTCAGGAGATGCGGGTGATGTCCGTAGTCAGAGCGCCATTGCCGGGCGTGATGAAAAGTGAAGAATCCGCCGGCCGCGGCGCCGGCGAGAAAGGCGAGGACAAAGCCCGCGATCAGTTTGCCTTTGAGCGAAGTGGTCATGGTTCAACGACGGTGCTGATCGCGTTGTCGGCGATCGCATATTGATCGAAAGCCTCGCCTGGATCGTCACCCTGGCGGAGTTCGTTCACAACGCCAGCGGTGGCCAGAACGATGACAGCGAGAGACAGAAGAACCACGCGGCGAAGAAGAAGTCCGACGTCGACGAAGTGGTGGTTTTGATCCGAGCGCCAGCCTGCCAGGACGCGGGTGTCGAAGCCGAATGGCATCTCGTTAGGCGCAGCGAGCTCGTTTTCCGCGGCGGCGGCCCTCAACAAGCGATCGAGGCTCGTGTCTTTCATCGGTTACCCTCCACGCTGAATTTGTCGAGCTGCTGCTTCATTTTCTGGCGGGCGCGAAAGGCGCGCACCTTGACGAGCGAGGCACCCCAGCCGGTCAGGGCCTGGATTTCCGCGACGGAGCGCTGTTGCAGGTAAAGCAGATCGATCACGAGTCGCTCTGCCGGCCCGAGCGCGTCGAGGAGGCGCTCGACAAGATCGCGCGCGGCCAGCGTGCGATCCGGACCAAGCTCATCGGCAGTGGCGGCGAGATTGTGCACGACCGCCACTTCTTCTTCGCTCAGGTCCGCGTGGCGAAATTCCGGCCGCACCCGCTCGGACTGGATCTGGTTAATGCAGGTATTGACCGCGATGCGCGAGACCCAATGCTCGAGCGGCACCTTGCCGGAGAATTGGTCGAGCTTCTGGAAAATCTTAATGAAAATCATCTGGCAAAGATCCTCTTCGGCGGTGCGTCGCGGGCGATGGGAACGGACCAGTTTGAGGACGAGCGGATAAAGCCGGCGCATAATTTCGCGCGCGGCCGATTCATCGTGCCGGCGGGCCGCCGCGACGAGCTCGTCCACATCGAGTTCCTCAGCCATCTCATCCAAGACGTCTCCACACTAAGGGGAATGACCGGGCAGCGCTCGCCTTGGTTACAAGAATTCTGCACGCGGCACATCCGAGCCTTTTCGAAAAAATAACTGTAACCGGCTCTGACCACTCACGGTCATCAGGCATAACATATGAAACTTACACTCATCACACTCGGTGCCCTCAGCGCGCTTGCGCTCGGCAGTTCCGCCTTTGCCAGCGACCAGGATACTGGCGGACAAGACCAGGGGGGCGGTCACGGTCGTCATCACAGTGCGCTCGAACGCATGACCGAGCAGTTGAACCTAACGCCGGAACAAAAGGCGAAAGTGCAGCCGATCGTCGACCAGGCGACTCCGCAGATCGAGAGCATCCGTCGCGATGCGATGGAGAAAACGAAGGCGGTGATGGACAACGCGATGTCGCAAATCCGCCCAATGCTCACTCCGGAGCAGCAGAAGAAACTCGACGAAGCGAAGACTGAACGTCACGGCGGACGCGAGGGACACGGCGGCCGGCACGGTCATCGCGGACAGGGCGGCCAAGGCGCGCAGGACGATTCGGACAACGGCTAGTGGCCGCAATTGCCGGGCCGCTGTCCCCGGCTTCCCGACCTAACGAGACCGGTTTTGATTTCGCGGTGGTGGATGGCCGGGGCTCGCGCCCCGGCCATCTTGCTTACGTCAGGTCGAATTCGAGCAAGGGCAGTTCGCGCCGCTCGCCATCTAGTTCGCTCCCAGCCACGCGGACTCGACGCCCTCCCATACGCAAATAGAACGGTTCGGCGTGCGGGTCTGCCTCGATCGTTAGCCGAGCCGCCTTCCGGGCGCTCGCCTGCTGAACGGCGTGCTGGAAGAGAGCTCGGCCGATTCCTTTGCCCATTTGGTTCGGTAACACCCACAGATGTTCCAGGCGCGTGGTCTCTTGGGTGCGGAGAAGGGCGTGAAAGCCGACGATTCGATCCGCAACGGTGGCCATAAACGTCTCGTTGGCGGCGATAAATTCCGGCGTGATCGTGAGTTGGTCGCGCCATTGCTCGAGCCATTGTGTCGGGTAACCCCAGTGTGCCTTGGCCGCGAAAGCGATCGCGCTTAGTACGGGCGCGTCACTTGGTTGGGCGCGGATGATTTGCACGCACAAAAAGATCGCGCTCCCGAGGGAGCGCGATCAAGTGCATTCTGCGAGGAGGGATCGAAGAGGTGCTACTTGTCGAAGACTTTTTTAACGTCGCCGACTTTTTGCTGCACCTTGCCCTCCGTTTTTTCGGCGGTGCCGCGAGCTTCCAAATCCGGATTACCCACCGCTTCGCCAGTCTTTTCCTTCACGGCGCCAATCGCTTCCTTCGCCGTGCCTTCTGCTTTGTCATGTGTGCTTGAGTTCATACATATAATTCGTGTTTGGCGGGCTGCGGGGTCGTGTCGAAGTCCCGGCGCTCATGAAAACGCGCAAAGCGGCACTCGGAATCGCGCTATTCTGGGAGATGAGCGAAGCGGAGCGCCGGGCGGGAACAGTGTCGCTGCCAATGGAGCGCGATGTCAGGACGGGGATCAAATTCGGCGTCCGTCACGTTTACAAGCCGCTCTTGTAGGACGGGGGCGAGCGGCCCTTCGGCTCGAGGCGCGAATATCGGGAATGGTGCGCACGGGAGTTGCCCCCACATCTTGGCTATCGGGGAAGCGGAAGCTTTCATCGAAGGAGGCACACGGGAAATCGCGGCGGAAGCGCTCGCCGACGAGCCTTTTCCTTTCGGCGCGCGAATCCGGCGGGGTCGCTTGTCCTCCTCCGCTCGCATCCGGAATTGTTTCGCCTTTCCGCGATCCAGTTCATCAGCTACACGGCTCATGAAGTCGTGCAGATGTACGTGCTCTACGCGATTTATCGTTATGCGTGGGGCGAGAAGGCAGTCGGACTTTCGCTGGCCTTCGTCGGCGACTGCACGGTTTTGATTTCCGGCGGAATGGTGCGGCCGCTGGTCGCGCGCCTCGGTGAACGGCGCACCCTATACCTCGGCTATTTTCTCGGCGCGGTCGGGATGGTCCTAATGGGCTGGGCGGGCAGCGCCTTTGTTTTCATGATCGGCGTGACCGTAATGAGCCTCTGGGCCTTGGCCGGCCCGGCCGCGCAAGGGATGATGACTCATCGGGTGAGCGCCTCGGAGCAGGGCGAACTGCAGGGAGCGATCAGCAGCTTGCGC
>JBBPZW010000029.1:0-16879 GCA_038198475.1 Chthoniobacterales bacterium
CTACGACGTGAACCCGGTCAGCTCGAACGTCGCCAACATATCGACCCGGGCGGACGTGGCCTCGTCGAGTGACGTGATCATCGGCGGCTTCATCGTCGGCGGGACGGATCCGACGAATGTGATCCTCCGTGCGCTGGGCCCCTCGCTCGGCGCCTTCGGAGTGCAGTCGCCCTTGAACGATCCCTACCTCGAATTGCACGACAGCAACGGCGGGCTGCTCGCAGCCAACGACAACTGGCGCTCGACCCAGGAGCAGGAAATTATCAACACCACGATTCCGCCGACGAACGATAAAGAAGCGGCGATCGTCGCCACGCTTAACCCCGGCAATTACACCGCGGTCGTGCGCGACGCGAAATTCGGGACGGGCGTGACGCTGGTGGAAGCGTACGACCTGGAGCCGTAGCAACCTGCCGGCGCGCAAGTCGCGGCCGGTTCTCGATCCGCCCGGGAAAATCGATCCCGCGCATCTGACCTCTGACATCTGACACTCGACAGCTGAAATGTAATCGGTGGTTTGAACCTCTGGCCTTTGAAGGGTGAGTTTTGGACCACGGATGACACGGATTTTCACGGATGTGGGGAGCATTTGGCGACGGTGATTTTTCCCATCTGTGCAATCCGTGTAATCCGTGGTTGTTGGAGTCTTTTGGAGTGCTGAGCGCAGCCTGACGAGGACGAGGATGAGGAGGAGGACGGCGCCGGCGGTGGTCCGAGCTGTTGAAGTCGCTCGACCGCAGCGGCGGCCACGGCTTCAGTTTCGACGCGGCCGACGTCAGCGCGACGATCTTTAGGAAAAAAAACAGTCCGGACCTCTCCCTGACTTTTCTGAGCTTCTCGATTTCCGCCCATTGTTTCGGATTTCGACATTCGGATTTTCCCCCACGGTTGCGCATTCCCATCGATGCGGGAAATTCAACCGCACGATTCTATGGCAGTTCAATTCAGGGATTACTACGAGACGTTAGGCGTTTCCAAAACGGCCAGCGCCGACGAAATCAAGAGCGCTTTCCGCAAGCTCGCGCGCAAGCACCATCCCGACATGGCGAAGGCGAAGGAGAAAGCGGCGGCCGAGGAAAAGTTCAAGACGATTAACGAAGCCTACGAGGTCCTGAGCGACCCGGAGAAGCGGGCGAAATACGATCAGCTCGGGGCCGATTGGAATCATCCGGGCGGATTCCAACCGCCGCCCGATTGGGGCCGCGGTGGAATGCCGGGCGGTGGCGGCGGATTTCGCCGTCATCCCGGCGGCAACGGCGGCGGCGTGGAATTTGAATTCGGCGGAACCGGGTTCAGCGACTTTTTTGAGGCTTTCTTCGGGGGCGGTCGCGGCGAGTCGGCTTTTGGCGGTGGCGGCGGTTTCGGCCGGCGCCCGGCGACAGAGGAGCGTGGACAGGACGTGGAGGCCGACATCATGGTCACGCTCGAAGAGGCGCTCAATGGTTCCACCCGGCAGGTTTCGCTGCGTCGAAGCGATTCCGAGAAGGTGGAGATGTATCAGGTTAAAATCCCGCGCGGGGTGCATGAAGGACAGCGCATTAGGCTCGCGGGGCAGGGGGAACCCGGCACGCGTGGCGGGAAGAAAGGCGATCTTTTTCTCCGGGTGCGCCTGGCGCGTCATCCTGATTTTTCGGTCGAGGGCAACGACCTCGTGCACGAGGCGACGCTCACGCCCGCTCAGGCGGTGCTGGGGACGGAAGTGGAGGTGCCGACGCTGGAAGGCTTTCGCAAGCTCAAGATTCCGGCCGGCACTCAGGGTGGGCAGCGCTTTCGCCTGCGCGAGCGCGGACTTCAGACCGCGGCCGGCGGTCGCGGTCATCTTTATGTGCTGACGCAAATCGTGATTCCGAAAACTCTGGGCGAAGCGGAACGCGCGCTCTGGGAGCAATTGGCCAAGCCCCACGACGGCGCATAAATAATGTGGAAAATGCTGGAGGGGCCTTTGCGCCCCGATCCGTGCGATCAACGCACTCGCCCATCGGGGCACAAAGGCCCCTCCCACATTGCCGAAGCTCGACAAGCCGCTCACGCTTCCGTTAAGAAGACGAAATGAAGATCGCCCTGGGCTCCGATCACGCCGGCTTCCGTTACAAGGAGAAAATCAAAGAGCTTCTCCTCTCGTTAGGGCACGAGGTCGAGGATTTCGGGACGACGAGCGAAGAGCCGGTGGATTATCCGAAATTCATCCGCCCGGCCGCGGAAGCGGTGGCGCGCGGCGAATGCGAGCGCGGGATCGTTCTCGGCGGCTCGGGCAACGGGGAGGCGATGGCGGCGAACAAGGTGCGCGGAGTCCGTTGCGCGCTCTGCTGGAACGAGGAGAGCGCGCGGCTTTCCCGGCAGCATAACGACGCCAATGTCCTGTCGTTAGGCGAGCGGATGATGCCGGAGGAACTCGCGCTTCAGATTGTGCGCATCTGGCTCACGACCGAATTCGAGGACGGCCGACACAGCGCGCGGATCGCGATGCTCGACCTGTAGCTGGGGACGCCGTCCCCGGCCGGGTGCCGCAAAGCTCGCGACACCGGGGACAGCGTCCCCCGGCTACAGCGCCGCCCAGACGCTGAGTAGGAAAACCGCGCTGACGAAGGCGTTGCTCTGGAAAAAGGCGCGATTGATTCCGGCCAGGTCGAGCCGGGACGCGCTCCGGTGTTCGTAGACCAGGGCGCCGGCGACCAGCGCCATCCCGCTGAAGTAAATCGCGCCTAACGACGCCACGAAACCGAAGGCGAGGAGGGCGGCGAACATGGCGAGGTGGAGAAGCTGCGCGAGCTGGAGCGAGCGTTCGATTCCGAGCCGGACGACGAGGGAGCGCAGTCCCTCGCGCCGGTCAAACTCGAGATCCTGGGTCGCGTAAATCAAATCGAACCCTGCCACCCAGGCGATGACCCCGGCGCCGAGGAGGAGCGGCGCGAAAGCGAGACGCCCGGTGGCCGCGATCCATGCGCCCGCCGGCGCCACGGCGAGGGCGAGCCCGAGAAAAAAGTGACTGGCCGCGGTGAAGCGTTTCGTGAGCGAGTAAAAGAAAATGATGGCGAGGGCGAGCGGCGAAAGCAGAAAGGTCGTGTGATTGATGGCCGCCGCCGTCGCGATAAAAGCGGCCGAACTCCCCGCCAGCAGCACGCCGGCGGCCGGCCGCGAAACCAGCCGGTGCCGCTGCGCAGTCCGCGGGTTGCGCTGGTCCAGACTCCAGTCCGCAAGCCGGTTGAAAAGCATTGCCGCCGTCCGGGCCAAGACCATGCACAACAGAACGAGGGTGATTAGCCGAAGCGAGGGCCGCCCCTGCGTCGCGACCAGAAGCGCGCCGAGCGCAAAGGGCAGGGCGAAGATTGTGTGGGAGAACCGGATGAGGCGCAGGAATCGGGTGAATCCGCTCTCTGCCGGAGGAGCGATAGGATCGATCGTGCTGGTCATCGCAGCAGCGCCTCCAGCCGGCCCCGAGCGGAGGAAAGAATCGGCGTCCCGTGTGCAAACAGCAGGCGCTGGAATGGCCAGTCGAGCAGCAGGCGGAGCGAGCGCCGCATCTCTTTTTCGTCGGCGCAATATTTCGCCGGCAGAAAAGTGAAGCCGTACGGCTCGAAATTGATCAGCGCGTCGCCGACGACCATCGTCCCGCCATCGTCCTCGAAATGAAACGCGGTCTCGCCCGGCGCGCCGCCCGGGAGGGCGATGGAGGAGACTCCGGGGCTGACTTTTTCGGCGTCGGAAACCGATCGGGCAACGCCGGGGGCAAAGTCACCGGCGACATCAGGCGCAGCGAAAACCGGAGCCGCAAATTTCTCCGCAAACGCTCCCGCGGCGCGGAGATGGTTCGAGTTCGTGATCAGGATCCCGGCGACGCCACTGGAGCAGATCAAGGCCTGCAACGCGGAGGGCTCGAGTGGGATCGGATCGACGAGGAAGAAACCGGCCTCGGTTTTGACCGCGGTGGCGAAGAGATCGGACTTCACGGCTGGGTCATAGACCTGCCAAAGAGCGAGGGTCGGGGCGAGCTGAAGGAACTCAGAAGCCCGGGGCATGAGGAATAAAAGAGGGGAAGAATGCGGGTGGCACCGTAGCTGCAACAAAGGATCTAATTACTAGAAACACCATATGATGACCTCCTCCTATCAAACTCGCGATGGCGCCGGGAATATCGTAAACGGTATTCAAGACGCGATCAACGAGGACAACGCTGTCACCAGTCTCATGAGCCGCGGGCTCATGGTGCTTGCACTGCAGCATAAAGCTGCTGCCACCCGCACCCGGATCGCAAGGTCCGCCCTCTTTTTTTTAGAATGGCTTCTGATGGTGGTGCGAGACTGTCGAGCCGGAGCACAGGCATCCTGCTTGTGGGGACTGCGGGCGTCCCGCCTGTAGCAAAGGCCGAAACAGGCGAGACGCCTATTTCCCCACAGGCAGGATGCCTGTGCTCCAGCTGGAGTCGGACTCGTTAGGCGGCGCCACTTTCGGGATCGCCCGCGAAAAATCTTGCTCGCGGCGCGAGTGTGCGAGACGAATCCTGCATGACGGAGCTGGACGATTTTAAAAGTTCCGTTGCTTTGCTCGTTTCCAGTTGCGATGCGTTCTTCGATGCCTGGCGCCCCTTTCACGCCTTCTTCGAAAAGTTCTGGGGCGATTGCCCGCTCGAGATGTTTCTCCTCACGAACGAGCTCAAGGTTCACTCGCCGCGGATGCGCGGGATCGCGGTCGGGGAAGATCGAGGCTGGTCGAGCAATCTCCTCTTCGCACTCGAGCAGATCGCGCATCCCTATGTCCTTTATTTTCAGGAAGACTATTTCCTGAGCGCGCCCGTCGAGCGCACGCAGTTGGCGCGCGATTTTACAGAAGCGATGGAATTGGGCGCCGACTCGCTTTGTTTCCGCGCCCGCTCGAAATTCGACGCCGGTTTTGAGCCGTTGAACGATCGGTTTGGAATCGTTCCGCTCCGTTCCAAAGGCCGGACTCGCTGCCAGGTCACGCTTTGGAAACGAAGCGCGCTCCAGTCGATCCTGCGGGAGGGCGAGACGGCGTGGAATTTCGAGGCGCGCGGCAGTGCCCGCACGCAGGAGATGAAAATTCTTTCCTACGCCAGCCGGGAAAACGCGCCGATTCGTTACCTCATGTCGGCCATCTCGCGCGGACTCTGGATGCCGGACGCAATCGAGCTCTGTCGTTCCGAAGAGGTGAGGATCGATCCTTTTTTCCGCCCCGTTTTTCCCGCGCGTTCCTGGCAACGGCGTTTGCGCCGCGCGCTCGGGCGAGTCCGGCTCCGTCGCGCCCTGGTGGCGCAAAAAGGGAAGCCGATCGAACTGCCATGAGGCGAATAGTCAGGTGGAACGTGAGCGGACGCGCGCGGCAGCTTTCCGGCGGCGACGCGATTCTCGTCTCGATCCCGAAAAGCGGTCGCACCTGGGTGCGCACTTTTCTCTGCGCCTACTTTTGCGAGAGGGCCGGGCAACCATTTTCGCTCGAACCGGAGCAGTTTCCCGGGGTGCCACGCATCGTTTACACGCACGATCTCTTTGAGCAACGGACCAAGGCCGACCGCTGGGACAAGGTCCGGGGGAAATATCTGATTCCGCTCCGCGAACGCGCCCGCCGGCCCATCATTCTCCTCGCGCGCGATCCGCGCGACGCGTTCGTCTCGCTTCACATTCAGCTCACCCGCCGGACGAAGGAAACGCCCGACGAGCTCAAGCAAAAGAGCGCGACCGAACTGCTGCGCGACCCGGCGTTTGGGATTCGCTCGATGGTCGAGGTGATGAATTGCTGGCTCGCGGAATGGTCGGCCCGTCCCGATTTTTTGCTCCTGCGCTACGAAACTCTGCGGCAGGAACCGGCCCCGGGATTTCGAGCGCTCCTCCAGCTTCTTGCCGAGCGGCCAGTGCAGGAAGACCCTTTCGCTCACGCCCTGCAGTTTTCCGATTTCGGTCACATGAAAAAAATGGAGGACGCAGGCGCGTTCCAATCCAAGATCCTGCGCGCTGGTGATACGCGTGATCCGGAGTCCTTTAAGGTGCGCCGCGGCAAGATTGGTGGCTTCGAGGATTACCTTTCGCCTGCCGACCAGGAGTACGCCGCCGCTGCCCTGCAAAAGCTCGATCCCCGCTTCGGGTACACTTTGGCCTGAATCAGACCCACTTTAACATCAGTCGCGAAACGATTTAGCACTGTGGCTAACGACAATTCCAGTTCCGCTGTCCCTTCCAGCGGCCTTGAGGAGTTGAATCGCGCCATTCTCGAGTCCGCTCTCGATTGCATCATCACGATGGATGCGGCCGGGATGGTCCGGGAATGGAACCCGGCGGCCGAGCGGACCTTTGGTTATTCGCGCGAGCAGACGGTCGGTCGGGAGTTGGCTGAACTGATCATCCCGCCGGAATTGCGCGAGCGTCATCGCAAAGGTCTGGCTCATTATCTCAGCACTGGCGAGGGTCCGGTCATCGATCGCCGCATCGAGATCACCGGCCTGCATGCCGATGGTCGGCGGCTTTTGGTGGAACTGGCGATCACGGCCATCCACCTCGCCGAAGCCCCGATTTTTACCGCTTACCTGCGCGATATTACCGAGCGCGTGCGGGCCGAGCGCCGCCGCGACGCGCAATACGCGGTGGCGAGTCAGTTGGCCGCGGCCAGCCGCCTCGAGGAGGTAGGGCCGCGCGTGATCGAGACGATTGCCCAAAGTGGGAGCTGGATTTTCGGCGCCCTCTGGTTGTGCGACTCGAAGGACGACAACCTGCGCTGCCATTCCGTCTGGCACACCACGGCACCCGGCTTGGAAAAATTCAGGGAAGTTTCGCGCGCGCTGGCCTTCTCCGGAGAAATAAGTTTGCCGGGCCGGGTGGTCGCTTCGGGCAAGCCAACATGGGTCTCGGATGTGAAAAAGGATGCCGCTTTTCCCCGGGCGAAGGCGGCGACTGAAGCCGGGCTGGCCGGCGCCTTTGCCTTCCCGCTCCGAGCCGGCGAGGAGATGAAAGGAGCGATCGAGTTGTTCAGTGCCGAGCCGGGGCAGCCGGATGAGGATTTGCTTCTTCTCGTCGACTCGTTAGGCAGCCAGATCGGGCATTTCATTGCACGCCGCCAAATCGAAGCCGAACTGGAGCGGCAAAAGGAAGTGGCGGAGGCCGCCAACGCCGCCAAGGACCGTTTCCTCGCCACCCTCAGCCACGAACTGCGCACCCCGCTCACCCCGGTGCTGATGTGGGCTGGCGGCATGTTGCACGATCACGATCTTCCCGCGGACCTGCGCGAAGGTTTGCAAATGATCACGCGCAATATCGAACTCGAGGCGCGCCTGATCGACGACCTGCTCGATCTCACCCGCATCGCGCGCGGCAAGCTGCGTCTCCAGCTTCAAAAAACCGACATTCATGAAGTATTGCGTCATGCGCTCGAGATCGTGCGAGAAGGTGGTTGCCCGTCAGACCTCGATCTGGCGCTGGAACTCGGTGCGACTCAGAAGGAGATGTCGGGAGACCCGACTCGGTTGCAGCAGGTTTTTTGGAATCTCCTGCGCAACGCGATTAAATTTAGCGGGCCGGGCGGCCAGGTTGTGGTGCGCTCCGAAAACCGTGCGCCGCACGCGATCACGATCGCAGTCAGCGATACCGGTTCAGGGATTGCCCCGGAAAATCTGAGCAAAATTTTCGACGCCTTCGAGCAGCTGAGTCAGCGGAAGGAAGGCCTGGGACTTGGGCTCGCGATCAGCCGAGCGATCGTCGATCTGCATCAGGGAAAGATTCGCGCGGAGAGCGCCGGGCTCGGCCACGGGGCGACTTTCATCGTCGAATTGCCCACTGCGGGCGCCGCCCGGTCTTCCTAGGCCGTCGGAACGTTTCCAGGGCGAGGGTGGCGGGCGGTGGCCCGCGCGGGTCCTCTTTTCCGCGGGCTAAAACAACCCCCGAAAAAAGGTAAAAAAATCCTTGCTATCTCTACTTGTCCGATAGAGTATCGAATCCATACCGATCAAGTAGACATTAAAAACCGTATGAAAAATCTAAAATCAATTCTCGCGGAAACAGTGCGGGTTCTCGGAGTGATCGCCTTTTGGTCTGTGGCCCTGCCCACCACCGTTCTCCTTTTTCCGGTCGCTGCTCTTTGCCACGAGACGACGATCCTGCTGGCCCGCGCAAAAAGGGGGACGGCGGTCTTTCGCACCTCTCCCATCGGGGTCTGAATTTGTCTTCGGTCTCGACCGCCCAAGGGTCGCTTGACCATCTGGAGAGATGAACCTTTCGAAACGCAGCGAATACGCCCTCCGCGCCCTCATCGATCTCGGCCTCGCCCGCGAGCTGGGCCGGCCCATCCTGCAGGTCAGTGAACTCGCTTCGAAAGAAAAACTGCCGATTAAGTTTCTCGAGCAGATCCTGACTCAATTGCGCGTCGCCGGTTACGTGGAAACGAAGAGAGGCAAACACGGCGGCTATGCGCTCGCCAAACCCGCTTCCCGGATCAAGCTCGGCGCGGTCATTCGCCTCCTCGATGGCCCGCTCGCTCCGATCGCTTGTGTCAGCCAGACGGCTTACGAGCGCTGCACCTGCCCGGACGAAGCGCATTGCGGCCTGCGCATGCTGATGCTCGACGTGCGCAACTCGATCGCGCGGATTCTCGACCGCGCCACCCTCGGGCAAATCGTCGAGATCACTCTGCGCAAGATGCGGCGTGATAAAGTAACGGTTCCTTTCGCCCGCCTAACGATTATGGAAAACAGCACCCCAGACTGGCTCAAGCTCGTGTGCGAGAAAGTGGAATCGCTCCGCTATGGGGTGGTGCAAAGCGTAATCCACGCCTCCCGGGTCACGCTGATCGAAGCGGGTTTGCTCGCGGATAAGACTTTCTTCGCGCCGATCGAGCGTTTCCTCCACCGCCGCTAGGGGACGAGCCAGTAGTTCCCTATGAAGAAACCTGATGCCTCGCGCGAGATCACGATCGTGAACGAACTCGGTCTGCACGCCCGGCCGGCAGCCGAGTTCGTGCGGCGGGCAAATTCCTTCCGTTCTGAGATCACGCTCGTGACCAAAACCGGGCGTTTCTCCGCCTTCAGCCTGATCGAGGTGATGCGCGCCAATCTCGAACGGGGCGCGGTCGCCACCCTGGAAGCGGTCGGAGTTGATGCGGAGGAAGCGGTCGAACGCCTCGCCCGACTCGTTAGGGAAATGCCCGACTTTGAATGATCTAGACGCTCCCGGGAGGCGCGGGCCAGGTCCACGTCGAAAGCTGCTCACTCCCGCGCTTCGCAGAGCGAAGCGTCTACAAGGTGCGGTCCAGGCGAAGCGGCTAGAGCAAGTGCCAAAAGAAGCTTCCGGTTGGCGAAGTTGTAGCCGGGGTCGCTGACCCCGGCTGGTCTGGCGCGTGGTCACGGTTGCTCCAACCGGGGACAGCGTCCCCGGCTACAACCTGCTGGCACAGCCGGAAATGATTGTTGGCAGTTGCTCTAGATCAACGAAGCGGCCGCGCGACCAGGATTCCGCTATCGCTCCCGTAACGCGCGAGGTAGCTCGAGAGCCGCGAGTCGACCACGACCTTCCCGTAGTTTCTCGGCGAAGAGGCATGCATGAAATGGAGGACGCCGTCGTTAGTCCGGTAGGCGAGCCCGACGTGCGACGTCGAGTACAGCTCCGGCCGATCGCGCGAAACGATTCCGATGATGTCGCCGCTCTTCAGCTTCGATTCGATCCGAGCGACGCGGTTTTTGGGGATCTGGTAGAGCGGCCGCTGAGTCACCCGCGCCTCCATTTGCCCGAGCGGCCCGAGGAGGGCGGGATTCGCTTTCAGATAGCGATAATGCCGCCAGCCGAAAGTCATTTCATGCGCGGCGTGATTTACCCGGACACCGCCGAGTTGCCGGGTGAGATCGCTGACCAGTCCGCGCCGGTCGTTATCGGCCAGCCAATCCTCCAGGTAATGCAGGCGCGACAGATACTCACCCGTGCATTTGCCCCCGCGATAACGATCGAGCTCGATGTAGTGGAGAAACCGCTCCGGCGTCCACCACACCTCGGGGTCGTTCAGCATGCGGGCGAAGCCGAGAGAAATCTCGAAGAATGTCCAGCAATCCATCCCGTTAAAATTGGCGGATGGCGCCTCGATCCGGTCGTCGATCTCGAGGGTGAAAGATTTGTAGCGTGTCCCGACGAGGGCGCGGCCGACGGCGGCTGTCCGTTCGCCGATCCGGAGCGATTTCCAGTCGTTGGTCCGCGCTTCCTGCACGAGGTGATCGAACTCATCGTGGCCCCTAAAAACGGTGCCCGAGGGGAGTGTCGCGCTATTTGTTAGGCCGACGCCGGCTCCAAGAAAAAGAAAAAATACCAGATAAAATCCGCGCGCGCGCATGCTCCCTGACGTTTCGAGCAAAAGCGGTGCCGCGCAAGGCGGAAGGCTATTTTCCCGGGGCCGGGACGAGCAGAACCGGGCGCTCGCTCGCCTTCAAAACGCCTTCGGTCACACTGCCGACAAGGAGATTGTAAACCGAGCCGTGGCCGTGCGATCCCATCACGATGAAGTCGGCCGCAATCTCCCGCGCGGTCTTGAGGATTTCCTCCACGACCGTTCCATCGCGTTCGTGCGCGACCGTGCTGAGCCCGCTTCCGGAAAGCTCGAGTTGGAGGGCATCGAGCCGGCTTTTTCCTTTTTCGTTAGGCAGTTCCGGTGAGAGATAACCCGGACTTCCGACGGGCAGGCCGCCGGCCATTCCCATCTCCGGCATGCCGATTCCGGGGTAACCGACAGTGGCGGCCGGAAAGACCGGGACGACCGCGATCCCGCGCACATGGACGAGATGCAGTTCCGCTCCGAACGCGGCTGTCAGTGCGCGCGCCTGCGTGAGCACGCCCTCCATCGCAGAGGAAAAATCGACCGGCACGAGGATTCGTTTCATGGCAGCGGCACCTGCGAAAGAGAATGAGGGAAGCGTGACCAAGGGTCAAGCTGTTGGAAAAGAATCGCGCGCCCTCTATGCTCGTTCGTGCAGGATCTCTTCACTGACGCGGAGCCCGAAACTCAGGCCGACCCGTCCGCGCCGCTCGCCAGTCGGATGCGGCCGCGGTCGCTCGAGGAGTTCGTTGGGCAGGAACACATCCTCGCGCCCGGTAAACTGCTCCGGCGCGCCATCGAGGCGGACCGGTTGCCCTCGGTCATCTTGTCGGGACCGCCGGGCACCGGAAAAACGACGCTCGCCCAGATCATCGCGGCCATGACGGAATCGAAATTCGAGCGACTCAGCGGAGTGGAAAGCAACGTGGCCGAGATGCGCAAAGTCGTCGCCGCCGCGACCAATCGCCGACGCACTTCCGGGAAAAAGACCATCCTTTTCGTGGATGAGATTCATCATTTCAACAAGGCGCAGCAGGACATTTTGCTCCCGGATGTAGAGAGCGGAAACCTGCGCCTGATCGGCGCCACGACTTACAACCCGTTCTTCTACGTCAACAGCGCGCTGGTTTCCCGCTCGCAGGTCTTCCAGCTCGAGTCGTTAGGCGTGGAGGAGCTTGAGCGACTGATCGAGCGCGCCTTGAAGGATGACGAGAGAGGACTCGGCAAGCATCGCGTTAAAATGGACGCCGACGCGAAACGGCATCTCGCCAAACTGAGTGACGGCGACGCGCGCAAATGTCTAAACGCGCTCGAGATCGGTGTCCTGACCACGCCGCCCGTTGTAGCCGGGGACGCTGTCCCCGGCGCTCGCGATGCCATCCTCGTCACCACCGGGGAAAGCGTCCCCGGCTACAAGGTTAACGAAAAAGGAACCGTCCATTTCACCCTCCAGGTCGCGGAGGAAAGCATCCAGACCAAGGCGGTGGTTTACGATCGCGCGGGGGACGCGCACTACGACACGATCAGCGCCTTCATCAAAAGCATGCGCGCTTCCGACGAGAAGGGCGCGATCTATTGGTTGGCCAAGATGCTGCACGCCGGGGAAGACTTTCGTTTCATCGCGCGGCGGATCGTGATTTTCGCAAGTGAAGACGTCGGACTGGCCGATGCGGAAGCCCTGCCGCTGGCGATCGCGACTCAACAGGCGGTGGAGTTTGTCGGGATGCCGGAAGCGCGCATTCCGCTGGCCCACGCCGTCTGCTATATGTGCCGCGCGAAAAAGAATCGCGAAGCCTACGACGCTTTAGGCGCGGCCACGGAAGAGATCGAGGCGGAGAAAACGAAGCGTGTCCCGGAAAAGCTCAAGAACAAGCATTTCCCGGTCAATCCGGAACGTTAGGCGAAGCCTAGGCCGCTTTTTTACGCGGCCTGTCTTTGACCGGGAAAGGGATGATCGCCTTTGGTTCGTCGGCCACCTTGAGGACGGGCGCTGCTTCGTAGGTTAGTTTGCCCTCGATCACTTCGGACAGGGCGACGTCAGCCAGGCCGGTGCCCGGCGCGCAGGCGACCAAAGGACGATGCCCGAGGGCGAGTTGGCGGACACGCCGCGAGATGACATTCACGAGCATCATTTGATTGGGAATGACTTTCGAGGCGGCGACAAGGAGTTGAGTTTTCATAGATAACGAACCGACGGAATTCGCGGCTAACGACGAATGATTTTCCCCAAGCAGGCCGAGGAAACTTGGAGATGTCCCCCAAGAAATCGTAGCAGAGATACTGGATTAAGATCGTCGGCTTTCGCCGAAACACAACCGTTAACTCCGTCGCGCTCCTAGGAGACTGTTGAAAAACTGGAGCGGGTCGCGCGTAGAGGCAGAAGGGGCGGATGGCAAGGAGCGAGCGAGCCGCATCCCTGCAAGGGGCTGTAACGAGCGAGCGACGCCGCCAGACGCCCCTTCTGCCTCGCGCCCCACGGGTTGCGCTGTTTTTGGCCCTAGCCTGCGTTGCTCGCTTGGTCGAGATGGCAAGGATATCAACGCTGCGCTCGCGCTTTGGCTAGGGCCGAAAACAACAGCAACGCGACCCACTCCAGTATTTCAACAGTCTCCTAGAGGCGCCAGAGCATGGTCACGAGCAGGTCGACCGCGAGCAGCCAGACGAGGATGGCCTGCCAGAGCCGCAGGTTGCGCGCCGCCCAATGATCCGCCGCCACCTCCGGGTCCCGATCGAAAAGCCGTTTCCGGATTTTGAAAATGTAAACGCCGCTCAGCAGAACAAGGACGAGACAAATGGAGAAGACAATCCTTAAGGCGAAGACGGAATCCGCGTGCTGCCGGACAATCGCGAAAACCATTCCAGTCATCCTGTTCACATCGTTCTTCGATTGCGTGCGCGCAACCAGACGGCCGAGGTGGCGGGAAGGGCCGCCTTTAGCGAAAGTCTCCGATGCCATCGCCCGTCGCGACCGAGGAAGCGCTTTTCAAGCGGCTGCACCCGCGGCTCGCGGACTGGTTCCGCGCCACCTATGGCCGTTTCACCGACGCGCAGCTGCGTTGCGTGCCGTCGATCCTGGAACGCAAATCGATCCTGCTCACTTCGCCGACCGGGAGCGGCAAGACGCTTGCCGGTTTTCTAGGCGTCTTCGATGATTTTTTGCGGCGACTCGACGCCGGAAAATTGTCGTTAGGCGTGCATTGCCTTTACATCTCTCCGCTGCGCGCGCTGACCTACGACATCGGGAAAAATTTGCGCGAACCGATCTCCGGGATGGGACTGGAGAAAGATTTGCTGCTTCACGTCCGGACGGGCGACACGAGCGCAACCGAGCGAGCGAAATTTCGGCGCAAGCCGGCGCACTTCCTCGTCACGACGCCGGAAAGCCTGGCCGTTATGCTGGCTCAGGAAAGCTACGCCGCGCATCTCGCGACTTGTCGGTTCGTCATTGTGGACGAACTGCATTCCTTCGCGGGCAACAAGCGCGGGGTGGATTTGAGCTTGTCGCTCGAACGGCTCGAAGAGTTGGTTGTAGCCGGGGACGCTGTCCCCGGACAGAAGAAAACCTTGGCGGCGAACGCGGCCGGGGACAGCGTCCCCGGCTACAACAGCGTCATCTGCCGCGTCGGGTTATCCGCGACCGCGGCGCCGCTCGATTTACTCGCGCGATTTCTCGCGGGCGGCGACCGGCCCTGCCGCATCGCCCAGGCGAAGATGGAGAAGAAATCGATCGTCGAGGTGTTTTCGCCGATTCGCCGCAAGCCTTATCCGCCCGCCGGCTACACCGGCATCCGGCTATACGCCGAACTGGCCGAGCTGATCCGGTCGCGCCGCTCGGTCATCGTCTTTACGAATGTGCGCTCGGCCGCAGAGCAACTTGGGTTGCGCCTGAAGGAACTCCTGCCCGATGTCGCCGATCAGATCGAAACGCATCATGCTTCGCTCGACCGCAGTGTGCGGATGGAAGTGGAGGACCGGCTCAAGAACGGAGAGCTACGCGCTGTTGTTTGCTCGACCAGTCTCGAACTCGGAATCGACATCGGCGCGGTCGATCTTGTCGTCATGGTTGCGACGCCGAAGGGTGTCTCGCGCGCCATTCAGCGGATCGGGCGCTCCGGGCATTCGCTGAACAAGAGCAGCCACGGCGTGCTGGTTGCGACCAACATCAACGACCTGGTGGAAGCGACTGCCACGGCACAACTCGTCAGGGAAGCGGTCCTCGATCCGATTCAGGTCCTGGAAAAGCCTAACGACGTCCTTGCGCAGCACATCGTCGGGATGGCCGCGCTCGCCCCGATCGCGGTTGAGGAGGCGTTCGCCATCGTTAGGCGGGCTTATCCTTTTCGCGACCTGGAGCGAGACGAGTTCGAGCACGTCCTCGAATATCTGACCGGCGGCGGCGAGTCGCTGCAGCGGCAGTACACCGGGCTCTTCGGCAAAATCGCGATCGCGGACGCAGTTATTTCACTCGCGCATCCGCGGGTCATGCGCGAATTCCTGGTCAATATCGGAACGATCGTCTCGGAGGGATTTGTCAGCGTGCTTCTCGGCCGGAGGAGGCTCGGCTCGGTCGAAGAGGGATTCATCAAACAACTGCAGGTCGGCGACCTTTTCGTCCTCGGAGGCCGCGTCGTTAGGCTGATCGATACCGGAGTAGAGGAAGCCTATGTCGAGCGGGCCGATGGGCATCTTCCCACCATCCCGCGCTGGAACGCGGCCAAGATGCCGCTCACCTCCGGATTAGCCAAAGCGGTCCGCAATTTGCGTGGCGATCTCGATCGACTTCTCCGCGCCGGCCCGGACGCCGAGGCGGTCGACTGGCTGGTCGAGAGCTTCCAAATCTCGATTGCCAACGCGCAGCCGATCGTGGAATTCTTCCGGGCCCAGCTCGCCATCTCAGAGGTGCCGGTGGTGGGCAAATTCCTGATCGAGCTCTATCGCGAAGGCGATTTTTCCCACTACTTTTTCCACGCTCTTATCGGGCGGAGCGCGAACGACGCGCTCTCGCGCATCCTCGCCTGGCGGGTCCGGGACCGGATCGGCGGCAACGCGCTCGTCACGATCGACGACTACGGATTTCTCCTCACTTTGCGCCGCTTTCAGGAGCTGCCGCTGGCGCAATGGAAAGGCTGTTTTCGGCGCGCTGAAGCGGAAGAGGATTTGCACGCGGCATTGCGCGGTTCCGAGCTGGTGAAGTGGCAGTTCCGCGCTGTGGCGCAGACAGGTCTAATGGTTCCACGCAATCTGCCGGGCCGGGAGCGAAAGCCGCGCCAGCTTAGTTGGAGTTCGGAAGTCCTTTTCCGCGTGCTGGAGAAACACGAACCGGATCACCCGCTGCTGGAAGAAGCTTACCGACAGGCGACCCATACCTTTCTCGACGCCGAGACCGCCTATCGATTTCTCGACGACGTGCAGGAATACGAATGGAACTTGCGCGAGCTGCCGGTGGTCTCGCCCTTTTCCTTCCCGATTTACGCGAGCAAGATCAAGGAAAGCATGATGCTGGAAGATCCGGCAGCGGCGCTGGAGCGGATTTATTTTGAGATGTATGCGCGGGTCGAGCAACTGACTGGAAATCCTTCTCCTGCTCTTGCTCCTGATCCTGCTCCAATGAAGGAGATGAAGGCGGGAAAGATTAGGAGCAGGAGCAAGAGCAGGAGAAGGGGCAGCGGGGCGGCGGAAGAGGGCGGATTGGTTTGAGCTTTTGCAGGCCATTCCGCTTGCTGCGCCCGAACCATTCATATGGCTCAATGTGAAGTTTGCGGAAACGATTACGAGAACGCGTTTGAAGTGATCATGGAGGGCAAGAAGCATGTCTTCGACAGCTTCGAATGCGCCATCCACGCGCTCGCGCCCCAGTGCACGCATTGCGGTTGCCGCGTCATCGGCCACGACGTGCAGGAAGGGGACCGCATTTACTGCTGCGCCCATTGCGCGCGTGCCGATGGCAGCACCGACTTGAAAGATCACGTGCCAGGTTGATCCTGGCAGCGCGGCGCTCGGCCGCCGCTATTTTTTTCGACGCCCGCCTTTATCAGTACGGGTCGTATCGAGATCGAAGCTCACTTTCGCATTCACGCGATACTGCATCACCTTGCCGTTCTCGACCGAGGCTTCGAAATTCTTGATGTAGAGCGAACGCACGCCCCGGAGCGTTTTGGAGGCTTCCTTGACCGCGCTTTGAGCCGCGTCTTCCCAGCTTTTGTCCGACTGCGCGAGCAGTTCAATGACCTTCAATACTTTTGCCATGATGTTTTTCTCCCTGGTTTGATGTGTCCCTTAGGTTCGGTCGTCGGCTGCCGATCGAGTGCAGCCGGTTCAGCATATCTCATCCTCATACTCGTCCTCGTCCTCGATCCCGATCACGATCACGAGCACGAGCACGAGCACGAGCTAGGAGCAGGAGAACGGAATTGAAATTGTGCTTGGATTTGATACCTTGGAGTCTCCCAAAAAACGGGGGCGTACTGGTTTCGACTGATTGTTTGAAGCGCAGGCGGCATGTCGAGGATGGTTCGTTGGCCTCGTTAAAATCCGGACCAAAAAAAATAAATGCAGATCACCAAGATCTCGCTCTCGCGGCTTAATTGAC
>JBBPZW010000030.1:0-26023 GCA_038198475.1 Chthoniobacterales bacterium
CAATTCCATCAATTCGTCACCCCGGACACCGGCCGCAAGTTCACCGAGCTCTACAACGTCCAGCACCTCACCTCGAACCATCTCGACCCGGTCGCGCGCGTCACCATCTGCACCATCCAGCGCCTTTACGCCATGCTCCGCGGTTTCTTTTTATTGAATAAACAGATGCCGCAGGGTCAATTCACGCGAGGAGACAGGCAACACTTGGTGCGCATTCAACGAAGCGCGGTACCAAGCGAAGAAAGGAGCGAGCCGGGCGGCTGCGAAATCCATGACGAGCGGAAAGGCCTACTGAGCAGGAGACGAAACGTCGAAGCCTCTTTCACGCTCGAATATTTGGCGCCATCATGCAAAACAATGCAAAATCCATAAGACCGAATGGAGGATGAAACTCAGCCCATCTTCATTCCGAGCACTGAGCGCGGACGTTTGATTGCAGAATTTCCGCAGTCTGTCCGGCTTTTTAATGTTCTGAGGAACGCGAGGATTAAGCTTGCTGGGGATCTTCACGGCCGCTCATTTGCGGACATCGCGCGTATCCGAAATATCGGCAAAAAGACGTTAGATGAGCTGCGCGAAATTGTACGGGCATTGCAATTAAGTAGCCCTGAAGCGGCGCCTATCTCTGAGCCACGCGATAATCCGAATATACTTATGGTCTCACCTTCTGTTCGCGAGATCTCGCTTCGTGAGATTCCCTTGTCAGTCAGACTTGGGGGCGTTCTCCGTTCGCGCAGCTACGAGAGTCTTGGCGACCTGCACGGAACGGATGTGTACGATCTTCTGAAAATCGAAAAGTGCGGCCGCAAAAGCATCACTGAACTACGGCAGCTTTTGCGGCGAGCCGAAGCGGGAGAATTCACCGCCTTGCCTCCAGTTGATTTCTCCGAAGCGTTGGTGACCATCATCCGAACTATTGACGCAGGAGTGCGGAAGTTGAGTGCACGCGATCGCAAGATAATGGATGAACGTCTTTTCGGAAACGAAGGCGAATCCCGCACTCTCGAAGATGTTGGACGCGACTTTGGAATGACTCGGGAGCGGGTTCGCCAGATTGTAAAAGGTGCGTTCGAAGAGATTCGGCGGGCTGGCGGACCGGTGCTTGCTCGCTCGGTAGAAGCGGTTGCCGATGACTGTAATGCCCGTGTCGTACCGCTCACAGTCTCTCGGCTCGTCGAACGCCTTCCCCTCGGGGGCGAAACTGGAGAGCGTGACCCACTATTTTACGTGCTGGTTCTCGATCACATGGCACAATCGATTCCGGCGTGGCCGCCTGGAACTACACGCGAAGGCGCCGATAATCCGCAGACGGAGCCGGTTCACCACGCTCTAGAGGATTGGCTGCGATTGAGTGGAGACAAACCGACCGCCAAAGAAGCATGGGAATATTTGCGAACGCAGCCACAGTTCGTTAAGTTGTCAGCGAGCGATTTCCTCACCATCCTACGACGCGCCCAAAACGTAATTATTGATTTCCCACACGCGGACGAGCCGCGTTTGCGACTCCGTCGTCTAAGACTGTTCGACGTTACGTTACCAGTATTAAACGAAAGTATTGAGCCATTAGTCCCCGAGGAAATTATCAGACGTGCGCGCGCTCGGTTCGGTGATAAAGCGGTAATGTTGTCCCCACGAACCGCAGAGAATGCTCTGTCAGCCCTCCCTGAGGTATTCCGGCTTGGACCGCGATCGTTCGGATTGAGAAAGCATTTCGTCTCTGCGGAGCCCGAACGCCACGACCTGCGAAACCGCTTCGCGGGTTTGTTACGAAAGCAAAATCGTCCAATCTCAAGCATCGAACTTTGCGCCAAGCAAAACATCGCGATCTCTTCCGACTTAAATGCCTATGAGTTGGCTGAGATTTTTCGCGAGGACAATCGATTCATCGACCTTGGGCGCCGTCTTTTTGCTCTCGCCGAATGGGGCGTGGAGGAACGCGAACACGTCAAGGATCTTCTTCCGCGCATTCTCGCGAAGGCGGATCGGCCGCTGACAGTTTCCGAAATTTACGAACGTCTTACAACGTTTCGATCAGCAACTCTACCCGGTCTATCGAGCGTTCTACGACGTCACCCGAAGATTCGGTCATTTGGCTTCAGCTATCACGGACTGCGGATCTGGGGCGACTCTCGCAATGCATATCTGGTAGGGAAAAGGAGCGTTGTGGAACAAGCGGTTCGTCGGGCTGAGCCACCAATTCGCTTCGCGGCACTCTGCGATGTCTTCAACATTCCCGCAGAAGGAACTGCCGCCGATGCGCTGTGGAAAAGCTGCGCCGGCTCTGAGAAATTGCGCCGGGCGCCGGATCGGCGCGATCCCAGCACGTTGCTGATGCATAAAGCGGTTTCGCTGGAGCAGACCCTCGCCTCGATCTGCCGTGCGCTTAGCAAGCCAGTGTTACCCTATGAGCTGGAGTGGGAGTTGCGCGAACGATTCGGCGAACTTTTCTCTCGTATCCGGCTTGAACAAATCGAGGAACGCCTCGCAAAAAGCCCGCGGTTCCTTCGAAACACGGATGGCGCCTATTTCCTTGACGCTGACCTTGATCTCGAAAGCTTCGATATCGACGCCCTTCGAACCGCAGCGGTTAAGGCGCTCACAACGGACCACGAAATTCTTAGTTCCGACGACCTGATTGAGAGACTTGAACTGCAAGGCTTCAATATGGAAGAAATGTCGTCGGGATGCTATCCTCAATTTTGCGCGGCAGCGAGGAATTGCAAGAAGTCGGACATCGGCGTTTCCGAGCCAAATGACCAAAGCCATTTCCAAGTCCCAGAAGATTCTCGCGGTAATGTTCGAACTCGCCAAAGGTGAGTCCAAGCCACTCCATTACGAGGACATTGTAGTCTTCGCGTTTAAAAAACATCCGCAGGATTTTCAACTTCGCGGCTACCCGGAATATCCAGATTCATCAGATCTTCACAAGCCACTCTACGCGATGAAACGCGATGGCCTGGTTCGTTCGGCCAGCGACAAGTCTTTCCTTCTCACTACTCGGGGACTGGAAGTAGCACGGGATTTAGCGGGCGCTGAAGAAGCGCCGCGAGATCGCCTTACAAAGGGAGAAGAGAACGAGATCAAACGCATAGTTAAATCGCCGGCCTTTGAACTCTTCCGAAGCGGACAAGCGGTGAAGATTCTTGACACTGATTTCTACGAATATCTCGGCGCTAGCGTGCGGACGCCTAAAGGCGACTTCTTGGGACGCCTTAGTGTCGTCGAGCAGGCTGTCACCGCTCACAAAGAAAAGATAAATGACTCGCTTTCGGAAACACTCAACACTTTACACAAGTGGATGGACCAGCACTTCCAAGACGAAATCTTAGCCCGTAAATAATATGGCAATTAAAGTCCAACCATTTGTGATCGATGAGGCCGTCCTTGACCTCATCGGGAATGAATTCCGTTTTGATCATGCGAAGGGGCTCGCCGAGTGGCTCAAGAATTCGAGCGACGCTTATTTACGCGAAAGGGTGCCCGACTCCGACCAATTAATTGTCGTTCGATTTCGCGAAAGCGGGAAGAACCTCACGCAGATCGAGTGCATCGACTTTGTCGGGATGCGCAAGGAGCAAATCGATGACGCGTTTAAACGCTTCTTCGACCCGCAAGCTGCAAAGAAGGGCGCGAAGCAGGCAAATCTAAAGACGCTTGGTGGGCACGGCAATGGAGGGAAGTTTTACATGCGTCAAATGTTCAAGACCTCACGCGCGATTACCTACCGCGATGGATTAATGAACATCTTCGGCTTTAACGCGCAACGTCAGTATGGCTTTGAAAATCGGAAGATGACTCTGGACGAAGCGCTGGCAAAGGCAGGGATCAACAAACTGCCGCTGCCGACGGAGGTGATGAATCAACTCCGTGATGGCACAGCCGGATTCACGGTAATCACAGGAGAGAAGCCTGAGAAAGTTAAGGGGACTGCCACTCTTAAGATATTGGTGGAAAAGCTAATTTTTCATCCCCAAGCGCGCCGTTTGATTGAACGAAAACCAATCTTCGCGGTTTTCGATGACGAGACTAATCTGCACCGCCTCAATCCGCCCAAGCTCGACCCGAAAGAGGGGTTTGAGGCGCCGATAATCATCGAGATTCCGCCATCGCTGCCACACGATGGAGATCAAATGACCTTCGCAAACAACAAATATTCCTATCCGGGTCGACTTGTTCTCAAGACCTCGAAGGACCCGTTGCGCTCCAACCTTTCGACGCTCAATACGATCGATTTTATCGGCGAAGTCGGAGTAATCGGCAGCTATCGCGTGCACGAACTGGGCGCGACGCGCTTTTCGGGCCAGATCGAATTCATCTACGGCGAATGCGAGTGTCCAATTCTCGAAGATCCAGGTCACGACTGCGTTCGCAATGATCGGCAAAAGTTACTCGAAACCGATCGTAGCAATGCGCTGCTCGAATGGGTGCGCGAGCAGGTAGAGGCACTTGCCGAGCAAATGGAAACGAAGAACCAACAGGAGCGAAAGACCCAGGATCTGAAAGATACATCCGCGCTGAACGAGATACTGAACCGCTGGAAAGATAGATTTATGAATCAGGTCTGGTCGGAAATGTTTGCTGGACAAGGACCAGCTGGGGTTTCTGGCACCGAATTAGGCGCTGGCGGTTCCGGAAAAGGAGAGGGCAAGGACACCGGCGGTGAAGGTAAGAGCACGGAAGGTCAGGAGGGTGGAAGTGATAAGGTGCGCAAGCCGCGTTTTCCTCAGGTGCTCGTCGCCGGTCAGGATCATGATCCTCTCGATCCCTTGTCGACCGTGCCGTTCACGTGCGATCCGCGGCATCCGGCAGTTTACCAACGCACTAAAGATGTGGCTGCCGGCATCTACTGGATCAACACGTCGCGGCCGCTCGCGGAAAAAGTGATCACTGAATACACGGCGGACTCGCCTCGCTGGCGAGAGTATCTGTTCCAGCGTTACGTCGAGATTATCTCGAAGGAAGCTGTTTATCAGCTCGGCAAGATGAACACAACGCTCTCGGCTGACGATGTAATCCGCCAGCTCGACGACGTGACGACGCGCGTGCACGACCAAGCGGCCAAGGACCTTAATTCCTTCCTCTTTCAAGAATCATTGAACGCTACCGCGACCTGATGCGTATATTCTCAGTTCTCGACCTCTTCGCCGGCATCGGAGGTTTCTCCGAAGGCTTTCTGCGCGCCAATCGTGTCGAGAGCAAGTTCCAGTTCGAACTGAAACTCCTTGTCGATTCCGATCCCACCGCAAGCTTTACGTTCAAGAAGAATTACCCGCGAATCCCGTTCTGGACGGCAGATATAGAAAACATTGACGTCGGTGATCTTCTCAAGCTGCTCGGGATGCAGAGCGGGCAATTGGACTTTCTAATAGGCGGGCCGCCTTGCCAGGGCTTCTCACCGAACGGCAAGCGCTGGCTCGATGACAACCGAAATCGCCTTCTCGCACGCTTCATTGAACTTGCTCATGACCTCCAACCCAAATGCGTAATTTTGGAGAATGTCCCTACGGCGCTTTCCGCGTTCGCACAGATATTTGATGAAAATATTCACGATGCCTTTCGCGGCTACATCGTAAAGCATGCGATGCTGAATGCGTCGGAATTCGGAGTGCCTCAGATTCGCCGACGCGCCTTTGTGGTGGCGCTACGGGAAGATCTTGGAATCACCGATTTTGACTTTCCCGATGGTGACTACGACGCGATCGACATCGGCCGCGATTCCCACACGGAGGCGAAGGTAAATCATAGATTTATAGCTGTAGAGGACGCGATCGGTGATCTACCTACGCTTGCTGCTGGCGATTCAGTTGATGGCCGCCAATATGCCTGCGAATGCAATACCGATTACCAACGCGACCGGCGTGAAGGATCTATCGCCCTGTTCAATCATGTCGCGCGCACGCATTCGCGAAAGTTCCTTCAGAAGATTTCAGGTATCCAGCCGGGCCAAGGAAATGCGCAGCTTCCCGACGGCGAGCGTTTCTCTGACAACTATTTTAGCCAAGCATATGCGCGACTCCACCCGCACGGCATCGGCTTCACTATTACAGCTCACTTCCGCAATCCGGGCTCAGGTCGATTCACGCATTACAGGGATAACCGGTCAATCACCGTTCGCGAGGCGGCACGGCTACAATCTTTCGACGATCGCTTCATCTTTCATGGATATGATCGCGATCAGGAACGCCACGTAGGGAATGCGGTGCCTCCGATCCTGTCTGCCGCCTTGGCATCGCATTTCGGTGAGATGATCGCTGGATGAGAAAGCGCACCGATCACGTCGATTCAAAAACTCGCTCACGAATAATGCGCGCAGTCAAGAACCGTCGCGTTAAATCAACCGAACTCGCGCTGCGGGCCCGGCTATTGAGGGCAGGGATCCGTGGATGGCGAACATATGTGTGTAGTCTTCCGGGCACGCCCGATTTCGTATTTGACGGGGAAAAGCTTGCGGTCTTTGTTGATGGCTGTTTCTGGCACGGCTGCCCGAGTTGGTACCGCCGTCCCCTGTCGAACCAGAGCTACTGGGACGCCAAAGTGCAGCGAAATCGGGAACGTGATTTGCAAGTGAATATCCAGTTGCGAAAAGAAGGCTGGCGAGTGCTGCGAGTTTGGGAGCATGATTTGGTTCCGAAGAGATCCGCCCGCGCAGAAAAGCGACTTCTTCGCGCTTTGGGGTGAGCCGCAACAGAGAAAAAATCCTCGCAACCCTTCGATCGGTTGATTACAATGGCGGACGTGAAAGCGACCGACCCTGACAAGCTCCAAGGCGCACGAGTTCTCATCCTCGCGGGGGATTTTCAGAATCACGAAGGTGTCTGCCTTGGTCTCCAAGCTTCGCTAGATCGCTACGCCGTTTCGCCCGACGACAGCGACCAGATCCTCTCCCTGACGTTCGAAAGGATTTCGCACTGCTTGTCGACTTGTCCTCCGATCCAAGGCGAAATTAGTGCGCTGGCACGACCCGCCTATGGAAGTAAATGATGTAGTCAAATATTCGTGCCCGCAGAACGAAGAGGAGCGCAAGCTCCGCTTTCACGTTCTCGAGATTCATCGAGACGTTGAGAATCCAAGAGCGCATATCCAGCTGATCTGCGACTGGCGCATCAAACCGGTGGAGGTTGTGGCGCTAACCGACATCGAACCAGCAACGGCCGTAACAACGAGACAGGGCACCTGTGCCTCTCCACCGGCATCTTCTACGCCTAAGGCGTGAAGGCCAGCGTCCTCTTTTTCGATCGCAAACCCGCGCAGAGAATGCTTGCGCGAGAGCGCATTTCACAAACAAGGGCGGCTAATTGGCATAGCCTGGGGAGGCAAAAACCGTGGACGAGCGAGTTGTCGCGCCGCGACCTGCATAATAGCCACCGTGGTTCTTGATTGCGCTTCCGTGCTGGCAGTCTGGATCTACGACCTGCGCACCAATCAGCACTTATCCGCCGTTCCGGCGGCTCTGCGATAGTGCCTTTGTATTTTTGACTTGTCGCTTCGCGACGGGCAGTCACCCTCAAGGAGTGGAACAGCTGCGATACCGCAGCGTTGATCGAATTTAATCCCAATGGACATACAAACCAAATCAACAATTGCGCGTTGGATACAGGACGCGCGAGCAGAGATCAAGCAAGTCGGAGGTTGGCCAGCCTTTAAATCGGGCGACTGGCTCCTGCATTTAGTCAGACGCGCGTTCAAAGCATACTACGAGAACGCAAATGCTGAATTCCTCAGAGGAAAATATCCTCGCGCGAACGACACAGCGATAATCCGTAAACTCACCAAGATCGCTGCAAAGAATGCCGCGATAGCTGGAGCTGTCACCGGCGCGGCAGTCTCAATCGACGAAATTGTAGCTCTTATCGCAGCGGCACCGACCGGAGGTTTGAATTTGCCGACTCAGATCACCGCGGCGGCAACAGCGCTCATTGCCGAGGCAATAGTCTTGATCAGGATCCAACTCCATCTCGTAGCGCAAATTGCTAAGATCATGGACGTTCCTCTCAACCCTGATGACCCTGAGGATTTGCAAACAATTCTCGAATTCGCGCTAGGGGGAGCATTCGCGGAAGAGGCGGGGAAACAGACGGCCAAAATGGCTGGGACTGTTACGGGAAAATTTGTCCGCAAGCACGTGAGCAAACGGACACTGGCCGCAGTGAAACAATGGGGCGCGAAAGTCGGCATAAAGGTGCTTCAGCGCTCGATAATTAAATTCGCCGTGCCTATTGCGTCCATTCTCGTTGGAAGTAGCTGGAACTACATAGCGACTCTGCGGATCGGCGGCATTGCTACGAGCCACTTAAGAGAGAACCGGACGGAGAGACGTCCACGCAAACCCCGGTCAAACAGAAAGAGCAAAACTGTGGCTCGGAAGAAAGGCCGGACAACAAAGAGCTAATCAAGCGCGATAAAATCAACCTCGACATCTTCTGGTTAAAGACGAAGCCCTTGAAGACAGCGCCTACCTCCCCGCCCCCGAAGTCATTGCAGCGGAATATTGATTCGTGTCTTCCCAGCCACTCACCCTTCGGGCTATGGTCCATCTCGCTCGCTTCCCAGCAGCTCGATTGTCGAAGACCTCCAAGCCGCCCTCGCCCAATTCGCCGAGATCGCGAATGACTTGAAACGGTAGAACACAATGAGCCTCTTCAGCGCGCTGGAAAAACTCCACCGACAGGATCGATTCCAGCAGGAAGACTTCCATACCGAAATTGTGGCTCAAGTGCTGCGGAACTGCCCGACCCTTACAATCGAGTGGCTCAAGGCGATCGGAGCTACAACAATGCCCAATCCACGTGTTGTCGGCATTTCTACTCAAGAAGAATTCGCCCGCCTCGCGGATCATGCGACTGACAGCAAGCCAGACATAGCGATTCGTTTGTCCGAGGGTGGGGAAACGGAATTGATTCTCATCGAGTCCAAGCTCGGGTCGAAACAAGGGGCGACGCAACTTCAGCGCTACGCGGAGCATCTGACCGCCAAGCAACTAGAAAAGACAGCTTTGGTTTTCATCACGCGGGATTACGAGGATCCTGGGGACGCAGTGCGCGCTGACCCTCGGTTTAGACTTGCGCGATGGTTCGAATTCTATCGACACTTGTGCGCTCATGTGAACGGCGATGGGCTGACCAAAGAATTAAAGCTGTTCATGGAGGAAAACCAAATGTCATTAGGCAACCAGTTTAGGCCGGTCGATCTCGTGGCGCTTGAGAACTTCCTTGGAGTGCGTGCGCTGATGGATGAGACGCTTCAAGGCGAGGTTACATTAGAGGCGAAAAAAGTTCTTGGAGATGTGAGTTCCATCAAGGGATCGTTCAAGCAATTGCGGGACAACGAGCGTTACACAATCCAATCGGGATTCGGAAACTGGGACTTCTTTTGCTTGATCGGCTACTGGTTTCCCAATCGCAATCCCGACGACTCGGTCTGGGTCGGAATCGTATTGACGAGCAATCCAAAGTCGAAACACCGGAAGCAGGTTATCAGCGCTTTTCGGGACCTCTCGCGGACGGAACGCGAGTGGAAAGCGGACAATCTAGATGACGAGAGGGCTTGGAGTGAGTTGAGCCACGGAAGGCCGCTTCATTCATTCTTAAGCGAGGAGGACCAGGTTCGCGCGATAAAGAATCATTTCATTTCGCTCCTACAGAGAGTGAGTGCTTTCAAGAAGAAGAATCCCCGCCTTCCCTGGTCCGCAAGCGGTGCTGAAGAAGAATCAGAATGATCCGAGCTGACCTGGCCAAAATGACGGGTGATGCTTGGGAGGAGCCGGTAGATTTCCTCGCAGAATTCCACGAGCGAGAGTCGATCTGTCGGCAATTGATCGAGCGTTTAGAGGGAGTCGCGCAATCGGAGACTGGCAGGCTGTGGGCACATCATTTGCCTCGAATGGTGGATGCGATCGATTTCTTTCGGTA
Organism: Chthoniobacterales bacterium; assembly: GCA_038198475.1. Taxonomy (GTDB): domain Bacteria; phylum Verrucomicrobiota; class Verrucomicrobiia; order Chthoniobacterales; family UBA10450; genus Palsa-1392. Next base: position 9,909 of record JBBPZW010000030.1, read on the forward strand.
TCTCTGCCAGGACGAGATCGATCATTTCGGCGAGTGGCGTTATCACGGTTTTCAGCCCGATGAAGTGCTCAATTTTGTCGACGAGGATCTCGACGACCTCGTCGCGGATACGCGGGATGAGTCCGTTCTTTACCTCGCTTTCCCGCAGGCCAAACACAACGAGAACGACACAGTTTCAGTTCTCTTTGGAAAACAGCCGACATTTCCGATCATCAAGGCGCTGGAACGGCGCCCGGCTCTGGCATGTTCGCGCCCGGAACCGTGAATCGATAAGTCGCCACGACTTGGGAGACATGTTTGAACTCCATCGGCTCGGTGAGAGTAAAATTCCGCCGAATTGCCGGCGGCAAATCTTGACAGAAAGGCTCACTGACCAGTATCTCCCATTTGCCGGCCCGGTCGCAAAGGCGTGAAGCGAGGTTCACAGTGTGCCCAATGGCGGTGAAATCTCGTCGCGTATCTGATCCGATCGAACCGACCACCGCCCGGCCGTGATGGATTCCGACCCCCACTGCGAGGGGCCACTCTTCGCCCTCAATCTCTCGCCGAATCGCGACGATCAGTTCGCGGGCGCAACCGAACACTTTCTCCGCCGAACCTTCGCCGCCAAGGAAGACAGCCATCACGGCGTCGCCGATAAATTTATCCACATCCCCGCCGGCGGAAACGACCGCATCCGCCTGAACAGCGAGGAGCCGGTTCAACTCGCGCACGAGATACGAGGCTTCGCGCGTTTCACACCAGCTCGTGAAACCACGCAGGTCCGCGAAAAGCACATTGACTTCCTGTTCCATGCCAGCCAGCCACTGCGGATCCTCGCGACTCCGCCGGACCGCTTCGGCGGTGAAACGCGAGACGTAAGGCAGAAGGGCGAGCTTTTCGCCTAACGAGATGATCATTTCGTTAAAGACACTCCCGAGATGCTGCAACTCGCCGCCACTGCTCACATCCACCTGCACATCATGTTCCCCCGCCTGAAAACGGCGAATGCCGGCGGAGAGTTTGTTCAATCCACGGGTAATACTGCGCGCGAGGAGGAGCCCCGGGATCATCGAGATGAGAAACGCTCCGCCGCCGATCGCGAGACCGAGGAGAAATTCGTCGCGCTGGCGGTCTAGAAATCGGCTAATGCGGGCATCGGCTTCGACGATGGCCACCGGCCGGCCCGCGTGATCAAGGATCGGCGCGTAGCCGCTGATCCAGCGCCCATTTTCGTCCTCATAAATGTCGCTGCTGGTCGGCTGGCCGGTGTTCCAGGCATCAAGGAATCGGTCCCAGTTGCCGATCGGCACACTGTAATGGCTGCCGATAAAGGTCTTCTTTTGCAGCATGACGACGAATTCCGTCTCGAAGGGTGAAGCGCCCCTCGGGCGCAGGATATACATTTCGTTCTCGGCCAGCCCGTTGATCTGGCGCGAACGCTCCAGAATCTGCCGCGCCTGGCGAAAAGCCTCCGACTCGGCATCGTTAGGCGCGTGAATCGTTGCGATCGCGTCTCCCGGTATGGCCAGCGCGGTCGTCCCGGCAACACCCTGGACGAAGGTCTGAAACTCTTGCAACAGCTGCGCCCGCCGAATGTGGAAGTTGGTTCCCAGAATCGCCACGACCACCAGCACCGCGACGCTGGCCATCGCCAAAGTAACCTTGGCGCGAAGCGAAAGGCGCCCAAAAAGCGAGGGAACCGTGGCCATACTCGTTAGGCCGAGGGAAAATTCTCGCGGGCGCAGCGGAGAGCGCGGGCCATCCAAACCAGCTCATCAAGAAACTTCCCGACTCGCCCCGCATAAGCCGGCTCCGCGATTTCTCCCGTCGCCGTATCGAACAGCTTCTGCACCGATCCGAAATACACGTCGGTAAAAATTGTGACCAGCCCGAGCTCGCGCAGGACCGGCAGCAGACTCTGGATCATGCGCGCGCCGCCGAACGGCCCGGCCGAGACCCCGCAAACACCGACCGCCTTGTGGACGTATTCCTCCAGGTTGGTATCGAGCACGTGTTTGAGCAGGCCGGGGAAGCTATGGTTGTATTCCGGCACGACGAGGATCAGTCCATCGGCGCGACCGACCGTGGCGGAAAATTTCGCGTCTTTGATCGACTCTCCGGCATCGTTGATCGAGAGATGAAGGTCGCGAATATCGATCCACTCGGTGGTCAGATCGGGACGCCCGGACGCCTGCTCGAGAACAAAGCGCGCTACCTTTTCACTGGCGCGACCCTGCCGAGCGGTGCCGAGGATGACGGGCAGAAAAACCGGGCGAGTGAGGATTCCATCAGTTGGTGACCTTGGCGAGGGAGATTAGCGTGCCGGCGGCACGGCAAACCATCCAAATCTTGATTGCACAATATTCCCGTCTCTTCCGCTGGCACGTCCTGCGTTATCTCGCCCAGCATCCTTTGCTCGCGAGTTTGAACGTCGCGACCGTCGCGCTTGGGGTCGCCCTTTATCTGGCGATCCAGATCGCGAACCACAGCGCGAACCGCGCGTTTGAGGCGAGCATCGATGTCGTCGCGGGTAAGGCCCAGCTCGAACTTCGCGCCCCGGCCGGAACGTTGCGCGACGAGGCTTTTCCCAAGGTCGCTCAGGAACCGGGCGTCAGCGCCGCCACTCCGATCGTTAGGGGAATCATCAGCCTGCCAGCTTTTCCCGGTGAATATCTCGACCTGCTCGGGATCGACATCCTGAGCAATGACGCCTTTCGCACTTTCGATCTGACTGATTTCAAAGCGGGCGAGTTTGACCTCCAACAATGGCTGCGCGGTCCGCGCACCGTCGCGGTCAGCGAGGAATTGGCGCGCGCCCATCATCTCAAGGCGGGTGACGAAGTGGAGGGGCAGGTAAACGGCCAGACCGTGCGCCTAACGATCGGGTTTTTGCTGCGCACGCGCGGGACGAGCGCCAACGCCAACCCGCACTTCGCGGCGATGGATATCGGCTGGGCCCAGGAGTTACTTGGCCGCCAGGGGACGCTCGATTCGATTTCGCTTCGCCTGAACGAAGGGAGCAACCCGGAAAAAATCGCGACGGCGCTCCGAAAAAAACTACCGCCGGACGTCACCGTGGCGGCGCCGGCGCAGCGCGGGGAACAGGTCGGCAAAATGCTCTCCGGCTTTGAGCTCAACCTCCAGGCGATGAGCCTCGTCTCCCTCCTGGTCGGGATGTTTTTGATTTACAACACGGTCGAAGCGTCGGTCATTCGCCGGCGCTACGAGATCGGAATTCTGCGTTCGTTAGGCGTGACCCGCGGCGAAGTGCGTGCGCTTTTTCTGGGCGAAGCCGCCGTCCTCGGCCTGCTCGGGATCGCGCTCGGCCTGCTCGGCGGATATTTTCTCGCCCGCTCCCTGGTCGGCACAGTGGCGGAAACGATCTCCTCGCTCTACGTCCTGCTCAGTGTGCGCGAGGTGACGGTGGCGCCGTGGATCTGGCTCAGCGCCTTGCTCCTCGGTTTGTTGTCCGTCCTCGCCGCGGCCTGGCTCCCGGCGCGCGCCGCCGCGGCGATGGACCCGGTCGAAACTCTGCATCGCGGGGCGCGCATCGAAACGTCCGTCCGCCTTTCACGCGCCTGGATCGTGAGCGCGGTCGTCTCCTTTTTCTTTGCAGTCGCGCTCTCCTTCCTCGCCCTCCGGACCGGTCCGCCCTGGTTGGGCTTTGGCGCGGCTTTTTTTGTGCTCGCTGGTTTCTCGGCTCTCGCCCCGGTCGTCACGGCCCGCTTCAGTCGGCTCGTTAGGCTGACGAGTCGAAAACGAATTGAGCCATGGCTGGCGGCGCAAAATCTGGGCCGAACCTTATTGCGTAACTCGGTCACGATCGCTTCCCTCGCCGCCGCCGTCGCGATGACGGTCGGCATCGCGGTGATGGTCTTTTCTTTTCGCCAGACGGTCGGCGATTGGATCAACCAGACATTGGTGGCCGATCTTTTCATCGGGCCGGCCGCGAACGAAATTGCAGGTCCCACTTCCTTTGTTCCGCCGGCCGCGATCGCCTACCTGGAAAAGAATCCGGCCGTGGCCGAGGTCGATACCTATCGCGGTTTGGAGCTTCCCTTTCGCGACCAGACCATCGCCCTCGCGGTGGTGAGCGGAAAAAACCGGCGCAACCTGCGCTTTCTGCGTGGCAACGGCGACGAGATCGTTCGCCGTTTTTACGATGAGCAATGTGTGCTCGTCTCGGAGAGTTTTGCCCGCCGCTTCCGGGTGGCGGAAAGCGACACGCTCAACTTGCCGACGCCCGCGGGCATCGAGACGTTTCCGATCGCGGGCGTGTTTTACGATTACACGCGTGATCAGGGGACGGTGTTTCTGAGTCAAAAAAACTTTCGCAGCCTCTGGCACGACGAGCGGGTCAACAGCCTCGGCGTCTACCTCGGAAACGGAGCCGATCCGGCGGCGGTGGCGAAGGATTTTCGCGAACGTTTCAGCCGCGGCGGTGAATTCTCGATCTACTCCAATCGCCTTCTCCGCACCCGGATCTTCGAGATTTTCGACCAGACCTTTGCCGTGACCTACGTCTTGCGCACGATCGCGGTCCTGGTCGCGGTCATCGGCATTTTTCTTGGCCTAACGACGCTGGTGACGGAACGCTCGCGCGAGCTTGGGGTCATGCGCGCGGTCGGCGCCTCCGCCGCGCAAATCCGGCGCCTGCTGCTGTGGGAAAGCGGCATGATCGGACTGCTGGCCAGCGTCCTCGGACTGGCCGCCGGGCTCTGTCTTTCAGTCGTGCTGACGGGTGTGATCAACCGCGCCTTTTTTGGCTGGACGATTCAACTGGCTTTCCCGTGGTGGTCGCTGGCCTGGACGCCGGCCTGGATCATCGCCGCAGCGCTGGTGGCGGGCTGGGTCCCGGCCTGGCGCGCGGGACGGCTCGATATCGCGGAGGCGGTGCGGAGCGAATGAGGAAGATTGCCAATCTGCTCGTGGCCGCGCTTGGACTCTGTTGTGCCGCGGCGGGATGGGAAGTAGCCCGGCCAGGATGGCGATATGAGTTCCCGCGTGATCACCACCCGCATGCGGATTTCAAGACCGAGTGGTGGTATTTCACCGGGAACCTGAGGAACGATCGCGGCCGCCGCTTCGGTTACGAGCTGACATTTTTCCGGCAGGGGATTCGTCCTCCAGACGAACGGGCGGGGACGAGTTCGCGCTTCGTCGTGGGCGATTTGAAATTTGCGCATTTCACCGTGACGGACGCGGCCGGGGAGCAGTTCTTCTTTTACGACAAGGTGAGCCGCGGCAGTTTTGGCGAGGCCGGATTCGATCAGGGCCGGCGGCTGGCCTGGATCGAATCGTGGAACTTGCAGATGAATCCGGACGGCTTTTTTGATCTCGCCGCGACAGCGGAGAACGCCGCGATTGCGCTGCATCTCGTCGCGCAGAAAAAACCAGTCATTCACGGCGTGGACGGCATCAGCCCGAAAGCGGAAGGCCCCGGCCACGCTTCGCATTATTACTCGCTCACTCGCCTAACGACGAGCGGCCGCCTGCGGGCGCGGGAGGAAAATTTCGATGTCGCTGGAGAGAGCTGGTTCGATCACGAATGGGCGACGAACCAGCTCGCGCCCGGCCAGGCGGGCTGGAACTGGGTCTCGGCCCAGTTTGAAGACCAGACAGAGTTAATGCTCTACCAGATGCGCCTGACGAACGGCGCGATCGACCCGATCTCGAGCGGCACGCTGGTGCGCGCGGATGGGAGTTCGGTTGGCCTAACGAGCGCGGATTTCGAGATGACGCCGACATCCTTCTGGAAGAGCCCGCAAACGAAAGCGAATTACCCGATCGCCTGGCGGGTGCGCGTTCCGAAAGAACAATTGGAGTTCACCATCGAGCCGGCCCTGTCGAACCAGGAGCTGGTTTTGGGCCCGCTGATTTATTGGGAAGGCGCGTTCGACGTGAACGGAACGCGGGCCGGTCAACCAATCGACGGTCATGGATACCTTGAGCTAACCGGCTATGCCGCGCCGCTCCAGGGACTGAATCGCTAGGCGATCTTAAGCCTGGGTGTGCCGGGCGAAATGAATCTCCGCGCCCTTGGGCAGGAGACGTTTGCGGCCACGCTGACGGCGACGGGCAAGAGTGGCCCGGCCAGCCTTGGTGCTCATGCGAGCGCGGAAACCGTGTTGTTGTTTCCGGGTCCGCTTCGATCGCTGTAAGGTCCGTTTCATAGAGAGAAGCCCGCTGCCGGGCGTTGCAAGAGGCGCTACTTTAGGAGGTCGATCCGGTTTGTCAACGCCACCCCGCCCCGCCCGCCGCCGGCTGACTACTCGATTGCCACCGCTGGCCGATTATGGAATAACCTTGAGCGATGAGCGACGTGGTCATCGAACCGGCAATCTCGGAAGACCTGGACGAACTCTCCAGTCTGCTGGGTGAGTTGTTTAGTGAAGAAAGCGATTTCCGCCCGGACAAGGCGAAACAACTCCGCGGACTGCGCCTTATTTTCGAGCAGCCGAACCGGGGCCGCGTCTTTGTCCTGCGCCGGGATCGCACCATCGTGGGGATGATGAACCTGCTCTTCACCATTAGTACGGCGGAAGGTGGATTTGTCATTTTGCTCGAGGATCTGGTCATTCATAAGGAACATCGCGGGCATGGTTACGGGTCGATGCTGCTCGATTACGCGCTTGAGTTTGCGCGGCAGAAAAATTTCCGTCGCATTACACTGCTGACCGACCGGCCGGAGCTGCGTTCGCAGAGTTTTTTCCGCAAGCACGGGTTCTACGAATCGCCCATGCTGCCAATGCGTCTGCTTCTCCCGACGCAGGTCGAGGAACGCGACGCCGGACTTTAACCCGCGGGCTTCTCGCTGATTTCCGGATGCCTGAAGACGCCGCTTTTGTTGATCTCGGGTTCGCCCGGGTGGACGTCGACCGGCGGCGCCGGACCGGTTTTCCGGAGGTCATTTTCGGCCAGAGGAAAACGCCCGAGGAAGTCACGCGAATCGCGCAAGTCATCCTCGAACGTGAACCCGTCCTGCTTGCGACGCGGGTGACGAACGAACAATTCGAGGCCGTCCAAGAGAAATTTCCAGCCGCCATTTTTCACCAGCGCGCGCGCTGCCTAACGATCGAACGCGAGCCGCTGCCAAAGCTCAGGTCGGCCGTCGCGGTCGTGGCCGCGGGAACGTCCGATTTACCGGTGGCGGAAGAGGCAGCCGTCACGCTCGAGATTTTTGGCAACCGGGTCGAGCGAATCTACGACGCCGGCGTGGCCGGCTTGCATCGCCTGTTGATCGAAACGGATCGGCTGCGGGATTGCGCGGCGCTGATCGTGGTGGCGGGGATGGAAGGCGCGTTGCCCAGCGTCGTCGCCGGCCTGGTTGATAAGCCGGTCATCGCCGTCCCGACCAGCACCGGTTACGGCGCAAGCTTCGGGGGCCTGGCTGCGCTCCTCGGCATGCTGAACAGCTGCGGTAGCGGGGTCACGGTGGTGAACATCGATAACGGTTTCGGGGCGGCTTATGCCGCCGCCACGATCAACCGCCTGATCGGTTGATGCGGGGGCCGCCGCGCCGCGCTATCTTTGCCCATGCCAACCCAGGGAGGTTCGATTCGACTTTTCAAGGTCGCCGGAATTGAGGTGTTTTTACATTGGTCCTGGTTCCTCGTCGCGATCTACGAGGTCCAGATGTGGCGTTCGATCTTTTCCTCTCCGGTCTGGGCGGCACTGCTTTACATCGGCTTGTTTGTCATCGTCACGATGCACGAATTTGGCCATGCCCTCGCCTGCCGCCAGGTCGGCGGCCAAGCGAATCGGATTGTTCTCTGGCCGCTAGGCGGAATCGCGTTTGTTAGTCCGCCGCCCCGGGCGGGCGCCATGCTTTGGAGTATCGCCGCTGGTCCGTTGGTCAATGTGCTGCTCGTCCCGATCCTGACCTTCGCCCAACACGCCGCCGCGCGCGCCGGTTGGGTCAACGACAATGTCGACGCCTATCTCGTTTTGCATTGGCTTTGGAGAATCAATCTCGGCCTTTTGATCTTCAATCTCTTGCCGATTTATCCGCTCGACGGAGGACAGATCGTGCGCGCACTGCTCTGGTTTCCGTTAGGCCAAATCCGAAGCTTGTTCATCGCCACTGGCATTGGCTTCGTCGGCGGCGGCGCGCTCATCCTTTTCGCTCTCTGGCAGCAATCGATCTGGATCGGGATCATGGCGCTCTTCCTTCTCAGCCAGGCCGGGTTCGGCTGGCGGCAGGCGCGGGCGTTGCAACTGGAAGCGTCCGAAACCGCGCGGGTCGTTCCGGACGATTCGCACCTCCCGGAAAAAGAGGTCGTTCTCTAGATCACTCGTAGCGGAGCGCTTCGATCGGATCCAAACGCGCCGCCTCGCGCGCGGGGTAAAAGCCGAAGAAAATCCCGACCGCTGCACTGACGAAAAACGCCGCGATGATCGACGGGATCGAGATCAACGTCGGCCAATGGGCAAAGGAGGAAAGCATCTTCGAAGTGCCGAGCCCAAGCAGGATCCCAATGACCCCGCCGATGACGCTCAGGGTCACGGCCTCAATGAGGAATTGCGTGAGAATATCACGTCCGTGCGCGCCGACTGCGAGACGCACTCCGATCTCGCGCGTCCGCTCGGTCACGCTGACGAGCATGATGTTCATGATCCCAATCCCGCCCACGACTAACGAGACGCTGGCGATCGCGCCTAACAATAAGGTCATGACCGCCGTCGTTGTGGTCGCGGCTTCGGCAATCTCCTGCTGATTGCGGACGGTGAAATCGTCGTCGCGGCCGGGGCGGATGTTATGCCGCTGGCGGAGGAGCTCGATGATTTGTTGTTGCGCCGGCGCCAGTTCGTTAGGCGAAGCGACCTGGACGTTGATTCCGCGCAGGGTGGTGCCACCGATAACGCGTTTCATCGCGCTCGTGTAAGGCATGATGACGATGTCGTCCTGGTCTGTGCCCTGCGGGCTGAGACCTTTCGGTGTCAGCACACCGGTGACGAGAAATGGCACACCTTTGATCCGCAAGACCTGGCCGATCGGACTGGGCGAACCGAAAACCTGACTCGCGGTCGTGCGGCCGATGACGCAAACCTTGTTCGCGCTCCGCACGTCCTGAGGGGTAAATATTGCACCGTCGCTCAGCGGCCATTGCCGGATGTCAAAGTATTCCGGCGACTCGCCGTAAATGCGGGTGAACCAATTCTGGTTCCCGGATGAAACCTGGCTGGTCGAAACCACTTCTTCGCTGACGGCGATGACGCCCGGCACTTCGCGCCGGATCGCTTCCGCGTCTTCGATTTTCAACGTGCCTGCGTTTCCCCATCCCGTGCGGATACCGCTCGAGGTAACGCTCCCGGAGAAAATCAAAATCACGTTTTCGCCGAGACTCGCGATCTGTTGTTCGACCTGGGCCTTCGCGCCGTTGCCGATGCTGACCATCGCGATGACCGCGCCGACACCGATGATGATACCAAGCGCGGTCAGGACCGAGCGAAGTTTGTTCCGACGCAGGGCGCGAAAGGCGATCTTGAGTGTCGAGTCGATCTTCATGGTTCGGCGTCCAGTTTTTTTGCTTCATCGACCGCAGTGAGACGGCGCAGCACCGGCCGATCGGTCTGCACAACTCCGTCGCGCATCACCATATTGCGTTTCGCATAGGCCGCGATGTCCGCTTCGTGCGTCACCATCACGATGGTAATGCCGCGCTCGTTCAGCTTCTGGAAAATGTCCATGATCTCGAGACTGGTGCGACTGTCGAGATTGCCGGTCGGCTCGTCAGCTAAGACGACTTCGGGATCATTGATCAGCGCACGGGCAATTGCCACGCGTTGCTGCTGACCGCCGGAGAGCTGGCTCGGGTGATGATCTTCGCGGCCCGTTAGGCCGACCGCGGCGAGGACGTTCTCTCCTTTCTCGCGTAACTGTGCGCTCGTTAGGCGGTGCTCGCCGTAAAGAAGCGGCAGTTCGACGTTTTCGAGCGCGGAAGTGCGCGCGAGGAGATTGAAACTCTGGAAGACAAATCCAAGCTTGCGATTACGAATGTCGGCCAGTTGGTCGCGATCGAGTGCGGAAACGTCGAAGCCATCGAGCAAATAGCGGCCCGTGGTCGGGCGATCGAGGCAGCCGAGCAGATTCATGAGAGTCGATTTCCCCGAGCCGCTCGAACCCATGAAGGCGACGAATTCGCCGCGCGCGATCTCGAGCGAGACGCCCCGAACCGCATGGACGTCGACCTCGCCCGTGCGGTAGGTCTTGTGCACGTCTTCCAGCCTAACGACGGCGTCGTTTGCGGCCATTGCCTGCGCTAAAACCTGCGCCGACCGCCGGCCAGCGGGTTGTTCGATTGATCCGAGTTCGTCGCCTTGCCGATCCTCGCGGTCACGACGCGGTCGCCTTCCTTCAGGCCGTCGAGCACTTCGGTGAAAATGCCGTCGCTGATTCCGGTTTTGATTTTTACCGGCGTCGGATTCGCGCCGTTCAGGACATAGACAGTTCGCTCGGTCTGATGCTCGCCGGGTTGGCCACGTCCGCCTTTCGCTCCGGTCGGCGGAGGAGTGGCGTCGGGTGGGCGAAAGCGCAGGGCAGAGTTGCTGATCTTGAGCACGTTGTCGCGTTGCGCTCCGACGATCGAAACGTTTGCGGTCATGCCGGGCTTAAGCTTCAAGTCGGCATTGTTGACTCCAATCACCGTGTCGTAAGTGACCACGTTTTGCACGGTCGTCGGCGCGTTGCGCACCTGCACCACGTCGCCGTGGAAGGTGCGTTTCGGGAAGGCGTCGACGGTGAAGTCCACTTTCTGCCCGACTTCGACCGTCCCGATATCAGCCTCGGCCACGGCGGCGTCGATCTGCATCTTCGTTAGGTCATTCGCAATCGTGAAAATAACCGGCGCGCTCAGGCTGGCGGCCACGGTTTGCCCGACATCGACGCTGCGCGAAATGACGATGCCGTCGATCGGCGAAGTGATGGTGCAATGATCGAGATCGACCTGCGCCTTTTGCAATGCGCCTTGCTTGATCTTCACGTTCGCCTCGGCCTGGTGAAGCGAGGCGTTCGCCTGATCGAGTTCCGATTGCGAAGAGTTCTGTTTCGCAACAAGATCGACCATGCGCTTCTGCGTGACCTGCGCGAGTTCGAGAGCGGCCTTGGCGTTATCGACATCCCCCTGAGCCTGCAGGACCGCGGCCTGGAAAACAGCCGGGTCGATATTGGCCACGACCTGCCCGGCTTTGACCGGGGAATTAAAATCGACCGCAAGCTTTTGAATGTTGCCGGAAATCTGGCTGCCGACCTGCACATTCACGACCGGGTTGAGCGTGCCGGTGGCGGTGACGGCCTGGGTGATGGCGCCGCGGGTGACGGTCGCAGTCTGATATTCGCTGGTCCCTCCGCCGCTGCAACCGTGGAAAACAAAGAGCGCGCCGATGAGCATCAGGGCCCCACCGATCAGAATGATTCGTTTCATGAAAAAAAGCCGACGCTGACACACCGGCCGGTGTTGATTAGACCGCCCGAACCGGAATTAGTTAAACGAATCCATGCGCCGCTACCTCGAAATCTACTCGATCATGCTGCGCAACTCGCTCATCCGCGAGATGAGTTTCAAGGCCAATTTTATCCTCTGGATGATCGTGGAAGTGCTTTGGTTCTGCGGGCAGATCCTTTTCTTCAGCATCATCTTCGGCCAGGTCGACCGGATCGGTGACTGGACGAAATGGGAAGTGGTCCTGCTCGTCGGGACACATCAAATCATCGCGCAACTGTTCCAGGCGTTTTTCTTCACCAACGTCGCGAACGTGCCCGAGCTGGTCCGAACCGGGAAGCTCGATTCGCTGCTTGTCTTGCCGATGGACAGCCAGTTCGCGGTCTCGACGAAACAATTCGGTCTCGACAGCGTGATCAACGCGGGCGTTGGCGCCATCGTGGTGATTGTGTCGCTTCGGCAGTTGCACGTTGTGCCAGGGCCACTGGCGGTCGTGCTCTACCTTGTCGCGCTCGGGTTCGGGGTCGCCATTCACTATTCGATCATGCTTGCGCTGGCCGCGGTCAGTTTCTGGATCGTTCGCGCACAAGGGCTGGTTTACGGCTATTTCAATTTCCTCAACATCGCCCGCTATCCCGACGTGATTTTCCCGCCGATTTTCCGCTGGGTTTTCGGCTGGATCATCCCGGTCGTGATCGTGGCCAACATCCCGGCGCGTCTGCTCATCAAATCGCTAGGCCAACCCGGGTGGCTCATGTTTCACCTCATCGCCGCCGGGACAATCGCGGCCCTTCTGAGCCGCGCTTTTTGGCGCTGGGCGCTGCGCCATTATTCGAGCGCGAGTTCCTGACCTGAATCCTCTCGGGCGAAGCAAACCACCTAGGCCAAATTCACCCCAAAACCGCTTGCGCGGAAAACCAATTGCCCTTAATTAAGCCTCCCCTTACTCCGGAGTGCCGGGAGACTGGCCCCGACTTTCACTTTTATGGCTCGTTCAACCACCAAACCAACTCCTAAAAAGCAGGCGAAGAAGGCCGCTCCCAAAAAGGCCGCTGCCCGGAAGGCGCCCACCGCGAAGAAACCGTTGGCAAAGCAGAAGGCGAAGCCAACGAAAAAGCCCGCGGCACAAAAAACGGCGAAAAAGGCCACTCCCGCTCCTGTCAAAAAAGCGAACGCATCGGCCGTTCGTTCAGCCAACGGTCGCGCCAAGACGAACAGCGCGAATCAGACGTTCACCATCATCGGCAATCACCAGAAATCGAAGGAACGCCGGCTCGATCCATTTACCCGCTCCCAGAAAGAGAAGCTTCTCCAGCTTCGCGACGCGATGGTCGATTCCATGGCGGGGGTCGCACAGGATACGCTCCGCGCACGCGCCGAGGGAAGCGAGGCGTCCGCCTTTGGAATGCATCAGGCCGATGCCGGGAGCGACGCTTACGATCGCGATTTCGCGCTCAGTCTTTTGTCCCAGGAACAGGACGCCCTTTACGAAATCGACGAGGCACTGAAACGGATTGAGGTGGGAACCTACGGCAAATGCGAAATGTCGGGCAAGCCCATCATGCATGCCCGGCTCGAGGCGATCCCCTTCGCCCGCTACACCGTGGAATGTCAATCGCAGCTCGAGAAACAGAGCAAGGCTTCGCGTGTCCGGCAGTCGGTCACATCGCTCTTTGGCCTAACGGATGAAGAAGCGCGCGAAGGCGAAGAGGAAGAAGTAGCCGCAGACACGAAAGAATAACGAACATGGCCCAGGAAATCATCACCCTCGAATGCACGGAAGCGAAAGCGGCCGGCATGCCCGCGTCGCGTTACATGTCGACGCGCAACAAGAAAAGCCCGCGGACCCCAAACCGGCTCGAAAAGAAAAAGTATAATCCTTTCATGAAGCGGCATACGCTCCACCGGGAGACCAAGTAATCATGCAACCGAAAACCGCCAAACGCCGTTCCGCTTTCCGTCGTGCCAACCGCACCATGCCGCGTCGTCGCATCGATATCGCGACCGAGGCGATCGATTACAAGAATCCCGATTTGCTCCGCAAGTTCGTCACCGAAAGTGGCAAGATTCTTCCCCGCCGTGTGACCGGGATGCCGGCTCATATGCACCGCAAGATCACTCGCGAGATCAAGCGCAGCCGCTCGGTTCTCTTGATGAAGTAGGCTCCTTTCGCAGCCTTCTTTAGTCCTAGCTGCCCTGTGCGTGCGCCGGCGGGCTGGTTGCTTCGATCGCGCTGAAGGTCTCGAGGATCTTATAAGTGTGGTTCGCTCCCTTCGGCACCGACCACGAATCGCCCTCGTTCAGGATCAACGTCTGACCTTCGAGATGGAGTTCCGCTTTTCCCTTCAACACATAGCCGACGGTTTCGTAGGGATGTTTTGAAATCGGTTTTTTGTCGTTAGGCTTTTCATTCTCCCAGAGGCGCATCGCGATATGCACCCCGGAGGCGAGAAACTTTTCGCCCTGCGCCCCGTGGGGCGAAAACTGCGACGTGACCTTGGTGACGCTGGTGTCTTTCATCAAAATGGATTCGCATCCGCGGCCTCCCAAGGTCGTGTGGCCATGGCACCCGCGGCAGCCGGATCCGGGAATGGATCCGGCTGCGCGAGGCAATAATGCGATTCGTCCCGAGCTACGGGAGAATGCGATCGGTCAGCGTGTCGTGGTGCGAGGCGACATGCTGGCGCAGCTCGAACCAGCCGCCCTGGCCTTTGCCGGTCTGGGCGACGCTGATCTTTTCGTTCTCGGCAAACTTCTCCCACGAGTCGTAGCGCACGATGCCGAGAAAATTCCAGGAGGCGCCCTCGAGGTGCTGCGAGAGAACGTTACCCGAAGAAGTATCCATCCCGGCCGCGGGTGTTTCGCTCAGCATCTTCTCGAGTTCCTCGCGATGGCCCGGGATGGCGCGATAATCGGCGACCATATAGACGGCCCCGGCCGTCTTGGAGGCATCGCCATCGAGGCCCAGCGCCTTGGCAAAATCTGCCCAGGCCGGTCCACTGACGTAGGTGTCGGTGTGCCATTCCATCAGGCTTCGTTTGGAGGGAGGCATGGGCGTGCCGGCGCTCTCCACCGTCGCCTTCTGTCCCTCGTGTTCGATCGCAATGTAATCCCAGTCATCGCCATCCTGATGTCGCAACATGATGCCCTTGCTATTGGGATGGGCCGGATCGGGTTCTTTGAGGAAATCAGCCAGCTCCTTGGCTTTCCCGGGAGCCGCTTTAACGATGAAGACGTGATAGACATCGGGGCGCCTGGGATTTGCGGTCGGCGCGGTTTTGTCCGCCGTGGCCGCGGGAGTCGTCCCTTGCGCTTGTAACGCCGCCATCGGCAGGAGGCCGAAGAGGGCCAGAATGAGAATACGGATCAATGATTGCATACTTACCTTTCCTTTTGTCGGTAAAAAAAACCGGCAGGGGCCGACTGTTCCATCCTGCGAGCCTACCGAAGCGAAATGCTTCGAGTAGCGCGACCAGTGGTGAGGCGCAGAGAGTTGCGCGTCAAGCCCTTTTAGCGAACGGAACGGCTATTAGCCCTAGGCCTTGCGAGTCCGCTCGCCCTGTTCGATCAACTTCCAGAACTCCCGCGTCTTTCCAAGTTGATCGTCTTCCGCCATCGGGAGTTTGCTGCGGAAAAGGAAATCTCGCAGCGTGTTCTTGTGCAGGACGCGGTGCACGGTGATGCCTTCCGGGCTGCGCTCGAAGTAAATCCGATAATCTTTCGCCCGGTAACGATGAAGCTTTTTGCCCTCGCGTTCGATCACCCCGAAACGGCTCGAGTCCAGGTTGTCGAGGTCTTCCGGCAGGATCTGGAATTCGGCGAGCAGATCGAGTTGCAACGTTTTCGGCAAGGCCGTCATCTCCGCCGCGCTCAATTCGTTAAAGATGATCTGGAACATCCGGTCCTCACAGATACACACGGCGCACCCGGCTGCCAATGCCGGTAAAAATCTCCCACGGGATCGTATCCGCGCGCTCCGCCACTTCCGCCGCGAGGATTTCTTCGGCGCCTTGCTTCCCGATCAGGACCACTTCGTCGCCCAGTTTCACTTCGGGCACCGCGCTCACGTCGGCCATCATGAGATCCATCGTGACGCGGCCCAGGAGCGGACAGCGCCGGCCGCCAAACAAAACCGCACCGTTGCGGTTCGAGATCGAGCGCGGAAAGCCATCGGCATAGCCGGCGCTGATCGTCGCCACGCGCATCGACTGCGGAGTTACGAATGTGCGTCCATAACTGACACTTCGTCCTGCCGGCAGATCGCGCAGCAAAGTGACGCGCGACTTTAGCGCCATCACCGGCCGCAAAAATTTCTGCGCCTCCGGCAGCGGCGAGCAACCGTAAAGCATGAGTCCGGCGCGCACGATGTCGAAGCGGTGGCGGGGAAAAGCCAGGATCCCCGCGCTGAGCAGGACATGCGCCTTGTAGGAGCCGGGAACACGGGCCCGCATTTGCCTAACGAGTTCCGCGAATCGCACCAGCTCCTCTTCGGTGAAGACCGGATCCTCCTCCGCGACCGGGAGGTGAGTTGAAACACTGTGCAACCTCAAGTCGGGAATCCGCGCGATTTGTTCCAGCTCCGCGAGGGCATCGTCCTGCCAGCAACCCATCCGTCCCATCCCGGTATCGACTGCGAAATTAATTCCCGCTGGATTGCCGGCAAAGGCGCGCGCCTCCTCCAGGCTCGAAACG